>CAZJCR010000185.1:0-7944 GCA_964544385.1 uncultured Bacteroidales bacterium | reverse complement strand
CAATTTTTGCTTTGCGTACTGTGTCAACATTTGGTTTGTATTTAAAAACAATAAAATCGGAGTTGGCCGAAAAACTTGCATCGTAACCAAATTTAACCGTGTCGTTTTTATTGTTTTGTGCATTGTATATTATAAGGTTACTGTTGCGGTTTTGTTGTTTATGCTCGTAGCTTACATATTGGCCGTTACCCGATAATTGACGGTTTGCAATGGTGTACCATTTTTTATAATCGGTAAAGCTTAGGGGCGATTTTTGTGGGTAACAATTGCTAATAATTATTAATAGCACTAAAGTTAATATAGCTTTCATTTTTTTTTAAACATTTGTGGCAATGGTGCTGCCGTTAGTAGTAGTAATGCCGTATGGCGTAAATTTATGATACTGCAAATAAGCAATATTTTTTGTATTAAAAACCTAGTAGTTAAGTTTTGATTTTGGTAACAATTTTTTATTGTTATACTGAGTTTAGCAAATAGGCTATAAAAACTCCTAAATAATTACCAACTGCATAACCAATTATACCAACTGTAAGGCCTGTAAAAATAATGTTACGGTTTTTTAACGCGCCGGCAACAACGGGTACAAATGGTGGCGAGCAAATTAATGCTGTCGATGTTATTATAAGCGTGTCGGCATTTATTTTAAATATTTTGGCTAAAATAACATGTAAAAACAGGGCTACAAATATTACATACGATATGTACAATAAAAGGCTTGTGGCCATACCGCTAAGCTGTTTTACATTTGCCATTGATGCTACAACAAGGCAAAATACTAAAATAAGGTACATGCCGCTTTGGAAAGTGTTTTGCAGGTTGTTTATTTTTTTTATAAACGAACCGCCAATGCCAAGTGTTGTTATGCTTAAAATTAATACCAGCATCGACAAACTGCCTGTAATTAAAAAGCTGGCTCCGGCCGATATTGCCGATATTATTAATGACAGCCCCATGGCTATAAAGGTTTGTTTTAATGCACTATTGGTAAATGTAAAATCGAACTCGTTGTTGTTTTGGCTGTTTACGGGTGTATTTTGTATTAACGTGTTTTTCGATGGTAAAAACCTTCGCATTAGTGTTTTTCCAAAGCTCATAAGTACAAATAAAAATAGTGCCGATATAGCAATGTCAACGGTATTTATAAGTAAATACGTGCTGGCATCGGCGTTAAGCGCAACTTGTATCGATGCCAAATTTGGTGTACCGCCGGTATATAAACCTATTAACATGCCGCTAACTTTCCAGGCTTCGGTTATACTGTTGTTAAAAAGTAAATAGCCTGTTGTTACTGCAATTATAACAGCAACCAAGCCGGTTAATAAGCTTAATACCGACATTCGTGCCATTTTTGTCCAGCTTTTAAATTGCATCGAAAAAAGTAATAATGGCAATGCCAATGGTATTGTTGCGTTGGTAATTGTTTGTTGTATTGTTTGGTAACCGGGTACGTGTTGTAAAATGCCGGTATTGCCAATTACAAGGCCAAAAGCGTAGGCTATTAAAACTGCACCTGTTTTTTTAAATATTTTGTAGGTATTGCATAGCCATATAAGTATTGCAGGTGTTATTACGTAAAAAAGTATTAATAATATCGATAAAACCATAGTTTGCTGTTTTTGCAACAAACCTATATGTTTTTATTTAAAAATCAATATTGATTATATACTTGAAGTTGTGTTATTATTGTTATATAGCTTAAATTTAAGATGTTAAGCTGTTAAAAATTTTGTCAATTTCTTCTTTATCTACGCAATTGTAATCGGCGGGTATTTCAAAATGTATGTCGTCAACATTGGTGTTAATAATTTCGGTGGCTACAAGTTTCATGGGTATGCCGTTCATCTCAATCTGGAATTCCATTAACATACCGTCAATTTGCTCGTAAAGTGTATGTTGATTGGGGTTTTTAACATCAATTTGGTTGGTGTAATAAATATCGAAAGTAATGTTTGCATGTTCAATTGTTACAATAGCGTGCTTGCATTGGTAGCCTAATATCTCTTTTTCAAGGTCGTCAAACTCTATTATTGGTTTTGTATACCCCGACATGCCCATAAAATCGCCGGGGGTTTTGCACTCGTAATAATATTTTTTATTTAGCATTTTTAGCAAAGTTATGGCTTGGTCTTTTTTCGATATTTTTATAAACGACGATTTAAATATGCCCATCCAGCCTTCAATCGACATTGATACGTTATCGTCTTTAAAATACATTTTTATTTGCGACGGCAGCAGGCTTATAAGCGGGTTCTCCGACTCGCTTACCAAATATGTTATTTTATATGTAATTACGCCCTCGTCGATATTGCTTTTACCTAATTTGCTATTGCAAGCCCCGAGTATTACAACAATTAATACCATTATTGCTAATAATGGTTTATTACCAAGTTGTAGCTTTGTAGTTAACCTTTTTGTCAAAATTCCTTATGTTTAGTTTTGATCGATGTAAAAATAGTTATTTATTGCAAAGTATAAAATAAAAGTTTAGCGGTGCTTTTTAAACATGGTTGTTGTAAATATTTATTGTAAATGGGTTATAACAAAACAACTCAATAGTTTAGCTTATTTACTCATTATCCATGTTGCTTTGTGCCATAATATCTCTAAAGGCCCTTGTTTGTGGCTCTTAAACCACCATTTACTAAAAACTGCCTGTAATATTGCTAATATTATGCCTATTAAAAAGCTGTAAGTTGCGCCGGTATATTTGTATAGCCCCAAACCAAAACCGTAATAAATAAATGCTCCGGCTATACTCTGCATTATGTAGTTCGACAAGCTCATGCGCCCCATTGGGCTAAAAACATTTAGTATTTTGTTAAATATTTTTGTTTTAAATAGTATTACAAATCCCGACACTAATACAAGCATAAAACTAATGTTCGAGTACGATGTAAGTATGGTTGTAAGCGGCCTTAAAACCGATTCGGGCATTAGCCAGCTTTTGTAAACACGGCCAAATATTTTAAAAACAATAAATACTATTGCCGATACAATAAGTATTTTAAACCAAATTTGGCGTTTTTGCTGGCTATTATCAAACATTCCAACACGGCCTGCTAACATGCCAAGTAAAAACAACGACAAGGTTTGAAAAACCCGGGCATTTTCCCATGTCCAGTAAAATACAGCTATTTTGCCATTGGTTAAGTTGCCTTTTATTGTTGCAATTAGCGAGTTGCTGGTTATATATTCGCCTGCTTTTCCAAAATATTGCCACGATACCGGGTCAGTCAGCTTAATAACCGGGTTTATAATACCGTCGATAAGTTTATATAACTCGTATGGTTGTGCCATTAATATAAGGGCTGATATAAAAACCACTTTATTGTTAAGCTTAGCAAATGGTATAAGCCCAATTCCTATTATGGCGTATATCGACAATATATCGCCCTCGTAAAAGGCCGAGTTTATTACCCCAAAGCCAAGCAATAATAGCAAACGCCATGCAAAACGCGCCCTAAAATCGTTGCCTTTTTTTGCATAGTTGTTACTTTGTATAAAAAATGTAAGCCCAAATAATAAAGCAAATATTGCATACGATTTTCCCCCAAACAAAAAGAAAAGTGTGTCCCATATTACCTTGTCAATACTTTGTATCCATAATGGTAAATTGTCGGGCGTAAAATAAAAGTCGAAATGCTCAATGTTATGCAGCAACATTATCGACACTATTGCAAAACCTCGCAGGGCATCAACTACATGCAAACGGGTATTTTTTTCGGGTATCAAAAGCATTGGTATATAAATTAATTTTTTTTCAAAAATATAAATTAGTTAATATTTAATAGCCTTTTCAAAATATAATTGTTACCTAAGTTGCGCGGTTTAAACAAAGCAAATAATCACTTTATTTTTGTATAAACCCAATGTTGGGTTTGGTGAGTTTTGAGTTAACCGCTTAGTTTGCGTGTGTCGATAAAATAAATATGTTTAATAAAATATAGTTTTTATAACCATTTGTAAATAAATGCAATGATAAATTTAATAGCTATTAAACAGCTATTTTTATTTTTAATTATGATTAGATTTGTTTTAACCGGTTTTATAAATTATTAACACTTAGTGTACTAAAAAATTAAAACTATCGGGCAATATGAACAAGTTAGCAGTAATAGCTTTAGGCGGTAACGCGCTTTTGCGCGATAATCAGGCTGGTACAATCGACGAGCAGGAAGATAATGCTACCGAAACGTTCGAAAACCTTGTTTACCTTTTTAAACAGGGTTACAACGTTATTTTTGCTCACGGTAACGGGCCACAGGTGGGCAATATTTTAATGCGCAACGACGCCGGGCAACAGCTTTACAATATTGCCCCAATGCCTCTCGATATTTGTGTTGCCGACTCGCAGGGCGGTATTGGTTTTATGCTCGAACGGTGTTTGCTAAATGTTTTGCGCAAACACAATATTAGCCGCAACATTATTACTTTGGTAACACAGGTACTTGTCGATAAAAACGACCCTGCTTTTTTAAACCCTACAAAACGCGTGGGCAAAATTTATTCAAAAACCGAGTCGCAAATGCTTGCAACCCAAAAAGGCTGGGTTTTTAAAGAAGAACAAAAGGTTGATGGCGGGTGGCGCCGAGTTGTGGCATCGCCAAAGCCATTAAGCTTTTTTAATGCAACAACAGTGGCACAAATGGCAAAACAGGGCAATATTGTTATTACTGTTGGCGGCGGCGGGGTGCCGGTTTATATTGATGCCGATAACCGTATACGCCCGCTCGATGCCGTTATTGATAAAGACCTTGCAGCGGCTATGGTGGCTAAACAGGTTAATGCCGACGAGTACTATATTTTAACCGATGTACCTTTTGTTTATGCTAACTATAAAAAACCTGACCAAAAAATTTTGGAGTTTTTAAACTTTGCCGATGCTACTCAATATCTAAACAATGGCATGTTTGGCGAGGGCAGCATGGCTCCTAAAATTAGGGCTTGCCTCGATTTTATTGCTAATGGCGGCAAAAAAGCTGTTATTACCGAATCGCGTAAATTACAAGATAAAAGCTTTGGTACAAAAATTACCATGGAATACGATATTGCCGATTTACATAAATACGATAATCATTAAAAAATATATTATGTACAACTTACGTAACCGCCACTTTTTAAAACTACTCGACTTTTCGGCAAAAGAAATTGACTTTTTGCTAAACCTTGCTTTCGAACTTAAACGTGCCAAATATGCCGGTACCGAACAGCAAATGCTAAAGGGTAAAAATATCGCCCTTATTTTCGAAAAATCGTCGACACGTACACGCTGCGCGTTCGAAGTTGCAGCTTTTGACCAGGGAGCCCATGTAACTTACTTAGGACCAAGTGGCTCGCAAATAGGCCAAAAAGAGTCGATGGCCGACACCGCAAGGGTTTTAGGCCGTATGTATAACGGTATTGAGTACCGCGGATATGGTCAAAATATTGTTGAAGAACTTGCCAAATATGCCGGGGTTCCGGTTTGGAATGGCCTTACTAACGAGTTTCACCCTACTCAAATTTTAGCCGATTTTATGACAATGCTCGAGCATTGTAACAAACCGCTTAACCAAATAAAATACGCTTATATTGGCGATGCCCGTAATAATATGGGAAACTCGTTGCTTATTGGCGGTGCAATTATGGGCGCCGATGTGCGGCTTGTTGCCCCTAAACAATTACAACCAAACTCAAAATTAGTGTCGCAGGCCATGGAAATTGCCAAAATTTCGGGCGCAAATATTTTAATTACCGATAATGTTAACATTGGCGTTAACCAATGCGATTTTTTATATACCGACGTATGGGTTAGCATGGGCGAGCCTGAAAGTGTATGGGACGAACGTATTAATATTTTAAAACCATACCAGGTAAATAAAAACACGATAAAAGCTACAAATAACCCAAAAGTTAAATTTATGCACTGTTTGCCGGCTTTCCACAACCGCGATACAAAAGTTGGTGAAGATATTTTTCAAAAATTCGGGCTCGACGGTATGGAGGTTACAAACGATGTGTTCGAATCGGCTAACTCGATAGTTTTTGATCAGGCCGAAAACCGTATGCACACCATTAAAGCTGTAATGGTGGCAACACTTGGTGGGTAGCATTTTACACTTATTCCTAAGTTGAGCGGTTGGAGCTGCGCGAACAAACGCTTTACTTAGGTTAACCCCGATGTAGAGTTTGTTGTGTTTCACCAACGAAGTGTAGTGAATCTAAATCGATTGAGCGATTAGCTCAATTTGGGTTATTATTAAAAAATGTTTAATTTATTTGTGTGGTTTATAACATTTTATAATTATTTTGCCAAAACAAAGTTTTTTATAATTTTATTTTTGTTTTAACCCACGTAATATTATTATGCAGCTAAAAAAGTGCAAATTTTGCTTAGTAGTTTTACTTACAGTAATATGTTTATTATTAATGTATTACTTTCATTTCTTTGCAAAATCGCAACTTTTATTTACACATGCTTTTTATATTCCTATAGTAATTGCATCAATGTTTTACAAGCGTGTTGGTATTTTGTTGAGTTTATTTTTAGGATTATGTTTAATATTATCGCAGTATTATTCAGGTTTAGGTTTTACAATGGGCGATTTTGTGAGGCCACTTGTATTTACATTGGTAGCATTTACGGTTACAGCCTTATCGTGCCGTAATCGTAACTATTCGGTTAAACTAAAACAAACACAAGAGTACGAGGAGCTTTACAACAAATTAAAAATTACCAACAACGAACTTAACATTGCTTATAAAAAACTTGCCGAAAACGAAAAGAATTTGGCTCGCTCAAATGCCGACAAAGATGCTTTTATGCGCATTTTAGCACACGATTTACGAAGCCCGTTTAACTCGTTAATAGGCCTGTCTGATAGTTTGTTAGACAACCTCGAGGCAATGGAAATGTCTGAAATTAAAACGCATGTAAGCTTTATTAGTCAAATGGTAAACCGTACTTTTGTTTTGCTCGACGATTTATTGCTTTGGTCAAGGGCAAAAGCCGGTCAATTGGTATTTGAACCGGTTAACCTGAATTTTAACAGTTTAGTTGCCGATATTATTGATGAGAAAAATAACCAGGCATCGCTTAAAAGCATTAAACTAATTAATAATGTTTTGCCCAATACATACCTGTTTGCCGATGCCCACATGTTAAAAACTGTGGTGCGCAACCTTGTTTCGAACGCTATTAAATTTACAAAATCAAATGGTATAGTTGAAATAAGTGCTGTTAAATATAACAACGAATGTACAGTTAAAATTATTGATAACGGCGTTGGAATTGATGCCGACAGTTTAGTAATGCTATGGGACTTTGGAAAAACAATTACTACCCGTGGTACAAATAACGAAAAAGGTACAGGTCTTGGGTTGGTATTATGTAAAGAATTTGTTAAAAAACACAACGGTAAAATTTGGGCCGAGAGCCAGCCGGGTATTGGCAGTTCGTTTATTTTTACAATACCTCAAAACTAATGTGTAATTATAAACTAAGTTGAGCGGTTACATAAAAGCAAGCATGGGTCTTAATTAGGTATAACCCCAATTTTGAGTTTGCTGAGTATCGCTAACCAAGTATAGCAAAATACTTACAAAGTTTAATGCTATTGAACTAATGGCTCAACCTGAGCAATAGCTGTAATTTTAACAAAATGTTAAAAGCTTTGTTGATTTTTTTTTGAAAAAAATAATATTGTTAATATATTACCTGCCATTAACCTTACAATACAATAAATTAGTATATTAAGTAGTGCAACTAATTTTTAACTTAAATATTTAACAATGAAAAAAATTACATTATTATTATTTGCATTTATTTTAGTGAATGTGCATTATGCCAAAGCCCAAAATGTTATTGATTGGGACTATACCAGTAATATTGTTTTAGAAAACGATGGCCAGGGAAATGGTGTACGGGCGGCGCGGCGTTTTACCAGCCTGCGGTGGTGGCGGCGT
>CAZJCR010000184.1:0-7965 GCA_964544385.1 uncultured Bacteroidales bacterium | reverse complement strand
AAACGCTTTACTTAGGTTAACCCCGATGTAGAGTTTGTTGTATTTCACTAACGAATTGCAGTAAAATACTTACAAAATCTAAATCGATTGAGTCTTTAGCTCAATTTGGGTTTTATTTTTTTCAATCCATTTTCGGGCTTCAACAAATGCTTTTATCCATGGTGTTACTTCGTCGGTTTTGCGATTGTTGGGATAGTAAGCGCATTGCCATGGAAATATTGCCCTTTCAAGGTGTGGCATCATTGCAAGGTGGCGGCCGTTGGCTGAACATATACCGGCGGTATTATAGGCTGAGCCGTTTGGGTTTGCAGGGTATCCGGGGTAACTGTATTTAATGGCAATATTATAATTGTCGTGGCTGTAGGGTAATACAAACTGGCCTTCGCCGTGGGCTATCCAAATTCCTAAGGTCATACCCGACAGGCTATTTAGCATAACGCTATTGTTGGGCAATATGTCAACATTAATAAAGCCCGATTCAAATTTATGTGATTTATTATGTTCCATTTTGGTTTTTTGTTCGTGCCCTGGGTTTATTAGCCCCAGCTCAACCATAAGCTGGCAACCGTTACAAACGCCAAGGCTAAGTGTGTCGGGGCGTGCATAAAAGTTGTCGAGTGCTTTTTTTGCTTTTTCGTTGTATAAAAAGGCTCCTGCCCAGCCTTTTGCCGAGCCTAAAACGTCGGAGTTCGAAAACCCGCCTACAAAAACAATCATGTTTACATCGCTCAAATCGTCGCGGCCGCTTATTAAGTCGGTCATGTGTACATCTTTAACATCAAAACCTGCGGCGTAAAGTGAGTAGGCCATCTCGCGGTCTCCATTAACGCCTTTTTCGCGTATTATTGCTGCTTTTGTTCCTGTAGCAGTGCGCCGGTTAAGGTTAATGCCCAAATCGGCAGTTTTACCGCTAAAACCGTTCATTATTTGTGTTAATGGTTGTTTGCCAAGGTTGTTGTAGCGTTCGGTGGCAAGCTGTGCACCACTTTGTTTGCTATCGAGCAGGTACGATGTTTTTGCCCATGTTTTGCGTAATTGGCAAATATTAAAATTGTATTTGTAGTTACCAATGGTAACATTTAACTGGCCTTGGGCCGATACATACCCAATAAGTTTGTAATCAATCCCGGATTTGTCAAGTATGTCGGCAACGGTTTCGGTGTTAGCGGTTTGTATAACTACGCCGGGGTTTTCGGCAAAAAGTACTTTAACAGGGTCGGTATCGTTTAAATTGCTCAAATCAATCGATAATCCTAAATCGTTATCGGCAAAAGCCATCTCGAGCAATGTGGTAATTATACCGCCCGACGAAATATCGTGCCCTGCCAGAATTAAATTGTCGTTAATTAATTGTTGTATTGTGTTAAATGCTGTTGCAAAATATTGAGTATCGCAAATGTCGGGGCAATCGTTACCAATAGCATTAGTTACCTGGGCAAAGCTTGAGCCGCCAAGTTTACGTTCGTCTTTCGACATGTCGATATAAAATAACGGGGCATTGCTATTGTTGTGCAAAACCGGCGATATTGTTTTCTTTATATCTGATACTTCGGCTGCTGCCGATACTATTACCGTTCCGGGGGCGAGTACTTTGTCGCCGTTGGGGTATTTTTGTGTCATCGACAGTGAGTCTTTCCCGGTGGGCACGTTAATGTCAAGGCCAATACAAAAATTGCTTAAAGCTTCAACGGCTTGGTAAAGGCGGGCATCTTCGCCGGGGTTTTTGCATGGCCACATCCAGTTAGCGCTAAGCGACACGCCTTTTAAATTTTGCTCAATAGGTGCCCAAACAATGTTTGTGAGCGATTCGGCAACTGCCAAACGCGAGCCTTTGGCCGGGTTTATAATTGCACTTACCGGAGCGTGGCCTATTGATGTTGCTATTCCTTTAATTCCTTTGTAATCGAGTGCAACAACGCCGCAGTTGTTAAGTGGTAAATGTAATGGGCCTGCATTTTGTTGCATAGCAATTTTGCCGGTAACTGAGCGGTCAACTTTATTTGTAAGCCAGTCTTTACTGCCAACGGCCTCGAGCTGTAAAATTTGTTCAAGGTACTGAGCAATATTTTGAGCCTGGTAATTAAGTTCGGTGTTGTTTTCGGCAATGGTTTTATCTTCGATAATTGTTTGTGGCGGGTTCCCGAACATGTCGGCTAATTTAAGGTCAATAGGTTTCGAGCCGTCTTTTTGGTCTTCGAAACAGAATTGCATATCGCCGGTGGTTTCGCCAACAACGTACATTGGTGCACGTTCGCGGTCGGCAATGTTTTTAAGGTGTTCAATATCGTTTTGGTGCATAACAAGTCCCATGCGTTCCTGGCTTTCGTTGCCGGCAATTTCTTTAGCCGATAGTGTAGGGTCGCCAATAGGCAGTTTGCGCACGTGTATTGTGCCGCCTGTTTCTTCAACCAATTCCGACAGGCAGTTAAGATGCCCGCCTGCACCATGGTCGTGTATCGATATTATCGGGTTAATATCTTGTTCGCTAAGAGCCCTAATTGCATTGGCTACGCGTTTTTGCATCTCGGGGTTCGAGCGTTGCACGGCGTTAAGTTCGATAGCGTTTTCAAAAACACCTGTATTTACCGACGATACAGCACCGCCGCCCATTCCAATACGGTAATTGTCGCCGCCCATAACAATAACTTTGTCGCCTGGTTGGGGTTTTTCTTTAGCACTGTCGGCTTTTTTAGCGTAGCCAACTCCCCCGGCCATCATAATAACTTTGTCGTAGCCAAATTTTTTGTAGGCTTGCGAGTGTTCAAATGTAAGCAGGCTACCGCAAATAAGTGGTTGTCCAAATTTGTTGCCAAAATCGCTTGCGCCGTTACTTGCTTTTATAAGTATTTGCGCTGGGGTTTGGTAAAGCCAAGGGCGTTCGGGGTTTGCCTGTTCCCATGGGCGGTTTGGTTCAAGGCGCGGGTACGATGTCATGTACACGGCAGTGCCGGCAATTGGCATGCTGCCTTTTCCGCCGGCAATACGGTCGCGTATCTCGCCGCCTGTACCTGTTGCTGCTCCATTAAATGGTTCAACTGTTGTCGGAAAGTTGTGTGTCTCGGCTTTTAACGAGAATACCGACTCGTAATCGGTAACGTTAAAAAAGTCAGATGTGTCTTGCCTTTTTGGTGCAAATTGTTCAATAACCGGGCCTTGCATAAAGGCGCAATTGTCTTTATATGCCGATACTACGCGGTTTTTATTTGTAGTGGTTGTTTTTTTAATAAGTTGGAAAAGTGATGCAGGTTTTTCAACACCATCGATAATAAATTTGCCGTTAAAAATTTTGTGCCGGCAGTGTTCGGAGTTAACTTGCGAAAACCCAAAAACTTCGCTGTCGGTAAGTGGGCGGCAAAGTTTTTTCGATAGCGACTCAAGGTAACCTATCTCGTGTTGGCTAAGTGCTAAACCCTCGGTTTGGTTGTATTGGGCAATATCGGTAATTGGGATAACCGGTTGTGGTTGTTTATTTATTGTAAAAGTATCTTGGTCGAGCTTAGTGTAAAAGCGTTTAAGCATTGGGTCAAACTCTGGGTTTTCGGCATCGGTAAATAAAA
The DNA here is from genome assembly GCA_964544385.1 of uncultured Bacteroidales bacterium. Classification (GTDB taxonomy): domain Bacteria; phylum Bacteroidota; class Bacteroidia; order Bacteroidales; family SZUA-534; genus CAZJCR01. The sequence goes on along the minus strand of CAZJCR010000184.1, from coordinate 4,408 downwards.
ATTCCTCGATACGAATAATGCCGGCAATGCCCATGTTTTGGGTTATTTCAACCGCGTTGGTACTCCAAGGGGTAACCATCTCTTTGCGTGGGCCAATATATTTGCCGTCGAGCATTTTTTCCACAAGGCATTTGGCATTGCCAAAAAGCCATTCAAGTTTACCGGTATCGGCCGTGTTTAACGGCGTTTCGGTTTTTACTGCAAAAATGTTGTTTTGTGTTGTCCGAAAGAATGTAAGCATGATAGGGGAATTGTTTTAAGTTACACTGTAAATCAGCGGCAAATTTATAAAACTTACTTAAATGTATGTTTACATTTTTAAGCTAAGTGTAAGTATTTGTTAATTTATTTTGCGATGTTGTTTTTAATTGTTTTTTAAGAATTGTGCATTGCGTTTTAGCCCGCTAAGTTTGGCGCGTTTTATGGGCGAGTTTTTAAACAATTGGTTAAAGGTGGTGGTATCCATTTCGCTCCAGTTGTTATGTGTAAGGTTTAGTACCGATTGGTTTGGGTAAAATTCGGGAATGTTAGTTATTACCGGTTTTTTATTCCATGGGCACACTTGTTGACAAATGTCGCAGCCAAAAATATGGTTTTTAAATTTGTTTTTCAGTTCGGGGTTTATTTGGCCTTTGTTTTCAATTGTTTGGTACGATATACATTTACGGCTGTCGATAATGCCCGGGGCAACAATAGCGTTGGTTGGGCAGTTGTTAATGCAAAGGGTGCAGTTGCCGCAATGGTTTGTAGTTGTAGGTTTGTCGTATTCAAGTTCAATGTTTACAACAAGTTCCGATATAAAAACAAACGAACCGAGGTGTTTATTTATAAGGCAACTGTTTTTGCCAATATACCCAAGGCCGGCTTTTGTGGCATAATATTTTTCGGCAACTGGTGCCGAGTCGGTAAATATGCGGCCGTTTAGTTGTGGATATAATTGTTTAATAAAATCCCATAAAATTTGCATTTTATTTTTTAGTACCGTGTGATAATCGTTACCATATGCATAGTAGGCAATTTGGGGAATATTTTGTGGTTGTTTTTGTTTAGGGTAATAGCTTGTTAATAGTACTATTACCGATTTAGCCCCGGGAACTAAAAGCGAAATGTCGGCACGTTTGTCGATATTGCGTTGCATATATTGCATATCGGCAAAATAGCCTTTGTTTGCAAGGGTTTTGTAAATGTTGGTTAGGTTAGTGTTTTTTTCGGCTTTGGCAATACCAACAGCGTTAAAGCCAATTGTAAGGGCTTGTTTTTTAATAAGGTCGGTAATTCCGGCCGTTTGCACAGTAGTTATTTTTGGTTAATGTTTTTTTTAAGCTCGGCCAGTTCTTTTTCAAGAGCCCGTATTTGTAGGTAAATGTCGGGTAGTTTACGATATAAAACAAACGAGCGTTGGAACTGGTGAATGTCGAACGATGGAGCACCCATTTGAATGTCGCCTGTTTTTGTAATATTACCTGAAACCCCGGCTTTTGCAGTAAGTTTAACTTCGTCGGCAATTTGCACGTGGCCAGTAATTCCAACCTGTCCGCCAAACATGCAGTTTTTGCCAATTTTTGTTGAGCCTGCAATGCCTGTTTGCGCAGCCATAACGGTATTTTCGCCAATTTCGACATTATGGCCAATTTGTATAAGGTTGTCGAGTTTTGCACCTTTTTTTATAATGGTGCTGCCCATAGTAGCGCGGTCAACAGTTGTGTTCGAGCCAATTTCAACGTAGTCTTCGAGTATAACGTTGCCTATTTGTGGAATTTTTTTAAAGTTAGCAGTGTCGGTGGGGGCAAAGCCAAAGCCGTCGGCACCAATAACTGCGCCCGAGTGTACTGTACAGTAGTTGCCAATAATGCAGTCTTGGTATATTTTTACGCCTGCGTAAATTGTTACGTTGTCGGCAATTGCTACATTGTTGCCAATGTACACTTGCGGGTATATTTTAACATTTTTGCCAATTTTAACATTTTTGCCAATGTATGCAAAGGCTCCAATGTAAACATCGTTTGGTATTATTACGCTACTGTCAATAAAGCTTGGTTGTTCAATACCCGAGTGGTTTTCGAAAATTGTTTGTGCTACAATATCGAGTAATCCGGCAAAAGCCTGATATGCATCGTTAACATAAATAAGTGTTGGGCTAACTTGTTTTTCGGGCTTAAAGGTATTGTTTACTAATACTATGCTTGCGTTTGTCGAGTATAAAAAGTGGTTATATTTTGGATTCGCCAAAAATGCCAGTGTTCCGGGGCAGCCTTCTTCAATTTTTGCAACGTTGTTTACTTTAACATCGCCATTGCCATCAACACGTCCGTTTAAAAAACCGGCTATTTGGTTAGCAGTAAATTCCATATTTTGTTTTTTTTTGAAAATTTTGGCAAATCTATAAACAACAACTAACAATTCATAATTTATTTACACATTGTTTGACATAAATAGTTTGTTGTTTGGTTTTATTTTGTTAAAATTATTTACAGGGTTAACAATATTTGTTTTGGCACGCATAAAAAATATTTACTAACTGTGCCCGACAATGCTTTTATGTTAATCATGTCGGCAATGGTAGTAATTTCGTTTATTTGGCCGTTTTTTTCTTTTATCAGTATTTTGTCGGTATCGGGTTTGTAAGTGCTGTTTTCAACTTTGTTGGTAATTACAAAATAGTGAGTATCATCAATTGGTATGTTGTAAAGTTTTGCTGTTTTTGCGCGTGCCTGCTCAATTATTTTATTATCGAATGGTTTGTCTTGAAAATAATTACTGAACAGTTTACGGTCAATAAGGTTCGAGCAAAGTGTACTTAGAATTTTGTCGTGGTGGCCTGCCCATACTTTTATCGACGATATAAGGTCGTTATCGTCGAGTTGTGCAAATTTTTCGAGTATCGGGGTTTCGCAGTTTTTTGTTTTAAAGTCGTTAATGGTAACATTGTTGTATAAAAAAAACCTGAACGATGGGGTTGCAAAAAGCTCAATGCCTTGGCTTGCAAGTAGTTTTGCGCGCATTAAAATGCTTAAAAGTAATTGTTCGGCAGCAACAACAGTTTTGTGCAGGTATACTTGCCAGTACATAAGGCGGCGCGCTATTAAAAATTTTTCGATAGAGTAAATGCCTTTTTTTTCAACCACAAGTTGGTCGTCGGCAATGTCGAGCATTTTTATAATGCGGTCGCTGCTTACAACGCCCTCCGACACTCCGGTAAAAAAGCTGTCGCGTAAAAGGTAATCAAGCCTGTCAACATCGAGTTGGCCCGATACTAACTGGTGCAAAAACTTTTTGTGGTATTGGCCTGTAAAAATATCGATGGCCATTTGCAGTTGCCCGTTAAACTGTGTATTTAGTTCTTGCATAAATATAAGCGAAATGTCTTCGTGCGATACATTTATTATGTGCCGTTCGAGCGAGTGCGAGAAAGGGCCGTGGCCAATATCGTGTAATAGTATTGCTAAAAACGCGGCTTCGGTTTCGTCGGGGTTAATTTGTGCGCCTTTGTTAATAAGTACATCAATTGCCAGCGACATTAGGTAGGTTGCGCCCATAGCATGGTGCAACCTTGTATGGCGGGCACCCGGATATACCAGTTCGGTAAGCCCAAGTTGTTTAATTCGCCGTAACCTTTGAAACCATGGGTGTTCAACTAAATCGAAAACCCTGTGTGCCGGAAAATTTATAAAGCCGTAAACTGGGTCGTTAACAATTTTTTTTTTGTTAAGGTATGGGTCCATTTTTTAACCCGCGGTTATTATTGATTCTTGTTTTTTTGTTCCTCTTCAAAAGCGTCTAAGTCGAGTTTAATAACTAATTTTTGATAAACAAAACTTATTTTTTTCTCGAGTTTTGATATTTGTACCGGTGTAAGTCTTATTTTGTATGGTTGTCCTTCAGTAATTTCGTAAGGAATTTCGTCGCCATTGGCATCAATTGAGTTTGGGTCGTAAAAAACAGGCAACCCGTTTTTTTCAATTTCGTTACCAGCTTTAAGGTCGCGGACTTCGGCGGGGGTAATTTGCATAATACCACCTTTTGCGGGGTCAAGTTGTGCATATTTCGCGCTTTCGCTGCTCATTCCGCCCTCTTCGCCTTCTTTTGGTATGTACATCTCTTTTTTAACAAGTATGCGTATGTAGTTTAGCAGCTTGTCGTCGCGGTATATGTAGTAGTTTTCGCCAATAGTGTAGGCATCAACTTTGTAAAATTGTGGTTCAATTTTATGGCATCCTTTGGGTGTAAGTGAGCAATCAACTTTTTCGATAACTCCTGTTTTAAGGTCAATTTTTTTATAAAGATTTAATCTACCTAATGAACCATCTAAAATTTCTTTAATTATTAAATCTTCAACTTCTTTTTCAAGATTAATAATTTTTTAAATTTTTTTTAAATTTTTTTCAAAATTTACTTTTAAATTTAAATC
>CAZJCR010000183.1:0-8000 GCA_964544385.1 uncultured Bacteroidales bacterium | reverse complement strand
GATACTAAAATTTAAAGGCCCTGTAAAAGTTTACGACTCGCAAGACGACGCCGTAAAAGCAATACTTAACAACCAGGTAAAGGCAGGCGACGTAGTTGTAATACGATACGAAGGACCTAAAGGCGGCCCCGGCATGCAAGAGATGCTTTACCCAACATCGTACTTAAAATCGAAAGGATTAGGTAAAGCCTGCGCACTGCTTACCGACGGGCGTTTCTCGGGTGGTACCAGCGGGCTGTCGATAGGCCACGTGTCGCCCGAAGCCGCAGCAGGCGGGTTAATTGGTTTAGTTCAAAATAACGACATTATCGAAATTGATATACCTAACCGAAAAATTGAACTTTTGGTTGACAACAGCACCATTGAGCAACGCCGCCAACAACAATTAAAACTTGGCGACAAAGCATTTAAACCAAACCGACAACGCGCTGTTTCGAAAGCTTTACAAGCTTATGCCCACTTTGTAAGCTCGGCCGACAAAGGTGCAGTAAGGCAATTATAATATAAAACAAGTTACCTGCTTAGTAATAACTAAAACAAAAACGCGATGGAAACACAGACTAAGGAACAACAAACCACCGGCAATAAAAGCACAAAACGTGTAACGGGCTCCGATGCACTTTTGTTATCGCTAATAAACGAGGGTATCGACACCGTATTTGGATACCCCGGTGGGGCAATTATGCCATTATACGACAAATTGCTTAACTACAAAACCCAAATAAACCATATACTTACAAGGCACGAGCAGGGAGCAATACACGCTGCCCAAGGCTATGCCCGCGTAACAGGTAAAACAGGGGTTTGCTTTGCAACATCGGGACCAGGGGCAACAAACCTTATTACCGGTATTGCCGATGCTTACTTAGACTCGACCCCCGTTGTTTGTTTTACTGGTCAGGTACTTGCAAGCCTATTAGGCTCCGATGCTTTTCAAGAAACCGACATGGTTGGTATTTCGATGCCAGTTACCAAATGGAATTTCCAGGTAACATCGGCCGACGAAATACCAGCAGCAGTTGCAAAAGCTTTTTATATTGCCCGTATGGGAAGGCCAGGCCCGGTGCTTATCGATATTACAAAAAACGCAATGATTGAAATATGCGATTATGAGTACAAACCATGTACATACATTCGCAGCTATATACCCGAACCTGTTATTAAACTCGACCAGTTGGCCAATGCCGCCAATATTATTAATAATGCAAAAAAACCATTGGTAATATTTGGTCAAGGGGTAGTTTTAGGTAATGCCGAAGCTGAACTTTTAGCATTTTTAAACAAAACCGGAATACCAGCAGCATCGACACTTTTAGGGCTTGGCGCCATACCAAATAACCACCCGCAATACGTTGGAATGGTAGGCATGCACGGTAATGTTGCTCCCAACGTTAAAACCAACGAGTGCGATGTATTAATTGGCATAGGCATGCGCTTTGACGACCGTGTTACTAGCGTGGTTAGCAAATATGCACCACAAGCTAAAATTATACATTTTGAAATTGACCGTGCCGAAATAAACAAAATAGTTAAAACCCACGCTCCTGTATTAGGAAATGTTAAAGAAACTTTATCGCAAATATTGGATATTGTTGACCAAAAAGCATACCCCGAATGGCGCGATAGCTTTTTTATACACGACCAAGAAGAATACAACCGTGTTATAAAAAACGAAATTGAACCAGCCAACGGAAAAATTACAATGGGCGAGGTTGTAAATGTTTTAAGCAAAGTGTCGAACAGTAACGCAATTGTAGTTACCGATGTTGGCCAACAACAAATGATGGCCGCCAGGTACTATAAATACAAAAACAAACGCTCGTTTGTAACATCGGGCGGGCTTGGCACCATGGGCTTTGGAATGCCAGCCGCTATTGGCGCGCAATTTGGCCAACCAAACAAAAAAGTAGTTTCAATATCGGGCGACGGCGGTTTTCAAATGACAATGCAAGAACTTGGAACCATTGCATACAACAAGCTGCCACTAAAAATGATAATACTTAATAATAATTACCTTGGAATGGTACGCCAATGGCAGGAACTATTTTTTGACCAACGCTATTCAAATACACCAATATCGAGCCCCGACTTTGTAACTTTAGCCCAAGCATACAAAATACCCGGCGAGTTGGTTACCAGCCGCGAACAACTTTATGAGGCTATTGAACGCATGTACAACTCCGATACCGCATATTTGCTCGAGATTAAAGTGGTTAACAAAGGCAACGTTTTTCCGATGATACCAGGCGGCGCGGCTGTTAACGAGTTAATGTTTGGCGATGAAAAATAATATATTGATGATTAAAATTTTATACTGATGAAACAAGAATATACTATCACAATATTTTCGGAAAACAGCATAGGCCTGCTAAACCGGATGACAATAATTTTTACACGCCGTAAAATTAATATCGAGAGCTTAACCGTATCAGAGTCGGCACTAAAAGGCATATTTAAGTTTACAATAGTTGTTATATGCGACCAAAACATGATTGAAAACCTTGTTAAACAAATTGAGAAACAAATTGACGTAATACGTGCCTTTTATTTAACCGAAGACCAAATACTGCACCAGGAAATTGCCCTTTACAAAATTGAAACTAACCCAATTTTAGACACCAACGAAATTGAGGGCATAATACACCAATACAGCGCGCGCATATTAGAACTTACACGCGAGTACACAATAATTGGCAAAACCGGCCATACCGAAGAAACACAAGCCCTGTTCGAAGCCCTTAAACCATATGGTGTGCTGCAATTTGTAAGGTCGGGGCGTGTAGCCATTACAAGGCATAAAAAAGAGTTATTAAGCGAATATCTCAAAAATCTTGAAAAAGAGCATCGTACACCTGTAAATAAATAATTATATTTGCACAATTTTTTGCATACAAAGTGTTTAAAAACAAATATCAATAAATTAAAAATTAGAAAAATGGCTCAATTAAATTTTGGTGGCACTACCGAAAATGTAGCAACACGCGAAGAATTCCCATTAAAAAAAGCCCTTGAAGTTTTAAAAGACGAAACCATTGCTGTTATTGGATATGGTGTTCAAGGCCCTGGCCAATCGTTAAACTTGCGCGATAACGGTTTTAACGTTATTGTTGGCCAACGCAAAGGCGGGGCATCGTGGGACAAAGCTATTGCCGACGGCTGGGTTGAAGGTAAAACCCTGTTCGAAATTGACGAAGCTTGCAAAAAAGCTACAATAATCCAATTCCTTTTGTCTGATGCCGGACAAATTTCGGCCTGGCCTACTATCAAAAAAAACCTTACTGCAGGTAAAGCATTATATTTTTCACATGGTTTTGGCGTTACTTACCACGAACGTACAGGTATTATACCACCAGCCGATGTTGATGTTATTTTAGTTGCCCCTAAAGGCAGCGGCACAAGCTTACGTCGCATGTTTTTAGAAGGACGTGGCCTTAACTCGAGCTTTGCTATTTTCCAAGACGCTACCGGCCGTGCCCGCGAAAGGGTACTTGCATTAGGCATTGGTGTTGGCTCGGGCTACCTTTTTGAAACTACCTTTAAAAAAGAAGTTTACAGCGACTTAACCGGCGAACGCGGTACACTTATGGGAGCTATCCAGGGTATTTTTGCAGCACAATACGACGTGTTACGCAAAAACGGACACAGCCCCAGCGAGGCTTTTAACGAAACTGTTGAAGAACTTACACAAAGCCTTATGCCTTTAGTTGCCGAAAACGGTATGGACTGGATGTACGCTAACTGCTCAACTACTGCACAACGTGGTGCTTTAGACTGGTGGAAAAAATTCCGCGATGCTACTAAACCAGTTTTTGAAGAACTTTATAATAATGTTGCATCGGGCAACGAGGCTCAACGCTCTATCGACAGCAACAGCCAACCCGATTACCGTGTTAAACTCGAAGCCGAACTTAAAGAACTACGCGAGTCGGAAATGTGGCAAGCCGGGCAAACTGTACGCAAATTACGCCCCGAAAATAATTAATATTGAACCTTTTAGGTTTTAAAATACTTAAAGCGGGCTGGTTACAAATAACCAGCCCGCTTTTTTTTGTAATGTTAATAACTATTTAATAAGTATAAATTTTATTTAGCCTAACTAAAAAACCAGTTCAATAAATTTGGATTGTATTTGGTTCCTTTAGGATTAAAAGGGAATCTTGTGAAAATCAAGAACTATCCCCGTAGCTGTAAGTTCATTTTAATTGCCGGCCAACATTTTGCCACTGGTTTTTACCGGGAAGGCTGCCGCACGAACAAGTCAGAAGACCTGCCTCATACTGTTTTCGTAGCTTTCGGGCGAAAGGCGAAGGAGTTACCTACAGGTGCTTTTCTTTTCTTACCCCGCGAGTTACCATTTATTAATCAATAAATTATTAAAAAATGAATGGTGAACCTCGTTTCTCAAAAATCGTAAAACGCAATGGCGAGCTTACAATGTTTGACATTGGAAAAATTGAACATGCTATTTTTAAAGCAATGCGGGCTATTGGCCAGCCTAACCGCAAACAGGCTGCCGATATTAGTAATAAAGTTGTTAACAAACTTTACAACATTTGTGGGCAAAACACCCCAACTGTTGAGCAAGTTCAAGACACGGTTGAAAACACACTTTTTACTTGCAGCAATTTTGAACTACTTAAAGCTTACCTAATTTATCGCAAACAACGCGAGCAGTCGCGCAATGCCAAAGAACTTTTGTCGAACATTGAAGTTATGGACGATTACCTTACAATGAACGACTGGAGGGTTAAAGAGAGTGCCAACTCGGCATACTCGCTGCAAGGCCTTAATCAGCACATATCAACTATTATAACATCGCAATACTGGCTTAATAAACTTTACCCTTGCAACATTTCGCAAGCACACAAACAGGGCTATTTCCATATCCACGATTTAGGTTTTTTAAGCGTTTATTGCGTAGGTTGGGATTTAAAAGACCTGCTTTTATGTGGCTTTAAAGGCGTACTTGGTAAAACCGAGAGTAAACCCGCCAACCACCTGCGAACCGCTTTAGGACAAATTGTTAACTTTTTTTATACAATGCAGGGCGAGGCTGCCGGAGCGCAGGCTTTCTCAAATTTTGATACATTTTTAGCTCCTTTTATAAGGCACGACAACCTTAACTACCAGCAAGTTAAACAAGCATTGCAAGAGTTTATGTTCAATATTAACATACCAACACGGGTTGGGTTTCAAACACCATTTACTAATGTAACAATGGACTTGGTTGTACCCGAATTTTTAAAAAACGAACCTGTAGTTATTGGTGGCAAAATTATTGACAATATTTATGGCGATTACCAGCACGAGCTTACAATTTTTAACCAGGCTTTTGCCGATGTAATGATACAAGGCGATGCCAATGGCAGCCTGTTTTCGTTCCCAATACCTACCTACAACATTACACCGGGTTTTGACTGGGAAAACCCCGACTACAATGGCATTTGGGAAATGACTGCAAAATATGGTATCCCCTATTTCTCGAACTTTGTAAACTCCGACATGAAACCCGACGACGTTCGCAGCATGTGTTGCCGTTTGAGGCTCGACAAACGTGAACTAAACAAACGGGGCGGAGGCCTTTTTGCATCGAACCCCCTTACCGGCTCGGTTGGCGTGGTTACTATTAATTTACCAAAACTTGGGTACGAGGCCAAAAACGAACAAAACTTTATGGAACGCCTGCAAAACCTTATGGAACTTGCAAAACAAAGCCTCGAAATTAAACGCAAAACAATTGAAACTTATACCGAAAAAGGCCTTTATCCTTACTCAAAATTTTATTTACGACAAGTTTACCAGCGGTTTAACTGCTACTGGAAAAACCACTTTTCGACAATTGGAATTAACGGCATGAACGAGTGTTGTCTTAACTTTTTGGGCGTAGGCATTGCCCACCCCGACGGCAAAGCTTTTGCCATTAGAATAATGAACTTTATGCGCAAAGTTATGGCCGATTTTCAGGACGAAACCGGTAATATTTACAACCTTGAGGCAACCCCTGCCGAAAGTACCGCTTACCGATTTGCCCGTATCGACACAATACAATACCCCGATATAATTACAGCAAATAATAACGCCTGCAAAAACGGTGCAAGCCCATATTATACAAATTCAACACACTTGCCGGTTAATTACTCCGACGATATTTTTGAAGTACTCACACTGCAAGACGACCTGCAAACACTTTATACCGGTGGCACTGTACTGCACTTATTTACCGGCGAGCAAAACATGCCGGCAGTAGCAGCTAAAAACCTTATCCGCAAAATTACCGACAACTTTCGTCTTCCATACGTAACAATTTCGCCTACATTTAGCATTTGCCCGTCGCACGGTTATATTGCCGGCGAACACCATTTATGCCCAAAATGCAACGCCCAATGCGAAGTATACAGCCGAATTGTTGGTTACATGCGTCCGGTTAATCAATGGAACGAAGGAAAACAACAGGAATTTAAAGACCGAAAACTTTTTAACCATAATAAAATACAAAACAATAACCAGCATCAACAAAATACCGAACTATTTACAAAACAAGTTGTTAATGCTTAAAATATAATACTATGCCAGGATACATACATGTTTACACAGGTAACGGCAAAGGCAAAACAACGGCAGCTTTCGGGCTGTCGTTACGTGCTGCCGGAGCAGGCAAAAAAGTATTTTTTGCCCAATTTGTTAAAGGTAAAATTTACTCCGAAATTGAGGCAGTACAAAAATACCTGCCCCAAATTACAGTTAAACAATATGGTTTAGAATGCTTTATTTATAACCAGCCCGAACAAAAAGATATTGACGCCGCGTTAATTGGCTTGCACGAGGTTGAACTTATTATTGAGCAAGGCTTGTACAACATTGTGGTTTTAGACGAAGCAAACATTGCTCTTTATTATAAACTATTTACTGTTAACCAGCTACTGCAAATATTAGATAAAAAACACCCTGAAACCGAAATTATTATAACCGGCCGCTATGCCCCGACACAAATTATCGACAAAGCCGACCTTGTTACCGAAATGCGCGAAATAAAACACTATTACAATAATGGCGTACAAGCCCGCCAAGGTATTGAATTTTAATTATTATGCTACCAATAGCTTCACTAACTAAACAAAGTTTTATTGATTGGGAGGGCAAAACAGCCGCGGTAATTTTTACTAAAGGGTGCAATTTTAGATGCCCATACTGCCACAATATGTCGCTCGTGTTGCCGCACTTAGTTGAAAAAACACCAACACTCGGCCATGATTATATACTTAGCTTTTTGCAAAACCGCCTTAACTGGCTCGACGGCGTAGTAATTACCGGCGGCGAACCTACAATACATAAGGGACTACAACTGTTTATCGAAAAAATAAAACAAATTGGCTTACCGGTAAAACTCGACACTAATGGCTCAAACCCGCAAGTTTTGCAAAATTTGTTGCATAAAAACCTTATAAACTACGTGGCTATGGACATTAAAACACTTTTAGAACCACAAAAATACAATGCTATTACCCAAACAACAAACCCCGCCTTGGTTAATAATGTTTTACAATCGTTAAAAATATTGCGCGACTCAAAAATTAAGTACCAGTTGCGCACTACTATAGTTCCTGGCTGGCACACAACCACCGACACCGAAACATTGAAAAATATGTTTATTAACGAAAACTTTGTTTTACAAAACTATCGCGAGTGGGAACCCTGAACATAAAACTTTACCTAAGTTAAGCGGTTAAAGCGCAGCAAATAACCGCTTTACTTAGGTATAATCCCGATGTAGAGTTTGTTGTATTTCACTGCACTTTGTTGGTAAAATACTTATAAAATATAAATCGATTGAGCAATTAGCGCAATTAGGGTCTAAATTGATTGAGCGAATAGTTCAATTAGGGGATTAATAAAAAAAGCCACCTGTTACCAGATGGCTCTTTTTGGGTGGAAGATGGGATTCGAACCCACGACCAACGGAACCACAATCCGCTACTCTAACCTACTGAGCTACATCCACC
>CAZJCR010000182.1:0-8040 GCA_964544385.1 uncultured Bacteroidales bacterium | reverse complement strand
CCCCAAAATGTTGTACATGCAAGCGACATAATTTATAAATTCCGTAACGATATTTTTGAACAGGCAAAATATAAACTTGTTAACAAAAATACAGGCGAGCCACTAAAAATTGTTGACCATATTGGCTGTCATTACGCAAAAATGTTCCCCGAAAGGGGCGTTGGCGGTGCCGAATTTCCGGAGGTGCTTACAGGTATGATAAAAACATGGGGCGGACAAACCGTTGATTACCCCGAGCGCCGCCACTGTTGCGGTTTTGGGTTTAGACATTACATGGTAAAAAGCAACAGGGCATACTCGTTGTCGAACTCGAAAAAAAAATTCGAGAGCATGGAACCTTACCAACCCGATGCTATTTTGGCTAACTGCCCCGGTTGCACTATGTTTTTAGACCGTTGGCAGTACGCCCTTGGACAAATTGAAGGTAAAACTTACGACACCAAGGGTAACGGTATACCAGTTTTAACCTACGAAGAACTTGCCGGTTTAGTTTTAGGATACGACCCATGGAGGCTTGGAATGCAAATGCACCAGGTTAATGTCGAAAGTTTTTTAGACAAAATTGGAATTGATTACCAGCCACAGGATAAATATAAAGGAATTAACGGTAAAAATATTGGCCAACCGGTTTTTAGCGGTTGCCTTAAACCTGTACTACAATGAGCCTTCAAAAACATATAACAATAATTGGTGCCGGAATAGCCGGTATCGAAACAGCAGTGCAACTGGCAGCCAACGGCCACCGAATTACTGTTGTCGAAAAAGAGAAAAATACCGGGGGCAAGCTAAACAACTGGCATCATTTATTCCCCGATTTTTCGGATCCAAAACCTATTATCGATAAACTAAACAGTAATTTTGAATCGAAAAATATTAAGTTAATTACCGATACCGAGATTACCGAGATTGAAAAAAACAACAACAGGTTTATAATAAAAGCCGGCAACGAGCTTAGCCTTACTGCCGACGCTGTAGTTATTGCATCGGGGTTTAAAATTTTTGATGCAACGCGCAAAGAGGAATACGGATACGGGTTGTTCGATAACGTAATTACATCGGTTGACCTTGAACAGCAACTTAACAAACATAATAAAATTACAACCGCGCAGGGCACTGAGCCTAAACGTATTGCAATAGTACATTGTGTTGGCTCGCGCGATGCAAAATGTGGCAACACATACTGCTCAAAAGTGTGCTGCGTTACCGCTGTTAAACAGGCAATTGAGCTTAACAAACTAATGCCCGGTTGCCAAATATTTTGCTTTTACATGGATTTACGCATGTATGGTTCAAAATTCGACGACCTATACCTTGACGCCCAAAAACAACATAACATACAATTTATACGCGGACGTTTGTCGGAGGCTGCCGAAAAACTTGACAGTAGCCTGCAAATAAAAGCCGAGGATACCCTTTCGGGACGGCCGCTACGCATGGACGTTGATATGCTTGTGCTTATGGTTGGAATGGAACCGGGGCAAACACATCAAAACTTTGCCAAAAACAGCCAAATCGAACTCGACAGTAATGGCTTTTTTAAATCGGAAAACGTGCATTTTGCCCGTAATTATACAACTCAAAAAGGAGTGTTTATGGCCGGCACATGCATTTGCCCAATGACAGTTAACGAAACTATAGAGAACGCGCGGTCGGCTGCAACCGAGGTTAATGCCTTTTTAAAAACTATTTAACCATGGACGAATTTGGGTTTTTAGCCCCCAAAACATCAAGGCAAATCGATTACGATAAATTCGACAACCGTTTGCTTAAAAATATCCTTGAGCACGAACCATCGTTTTTAACCTGTATGTCGTGCGGGGGCTGCACTGCCACTTGTAGTGCCGGCAACCTTACCGATTTTAACGTAAGGCGTATTAGCCTTATGTTGCGCCGTGGCGAAACCGACAGGCTCGCGCTCGAGATAAACAAGTGCATGTTTTGTGGAAAATGCTCGTTAGTTTGCCCGCGCGACATTAACATACGCAACGTTATTTTACTGCTTAAAAAAAATATTGCCGAACTAAAAACCGAAAACTGTTTGTAATGGAACATTTAATAATTTGGCCATTTACAATTGGCATGTTATACATTTTAGCCACTCTTGTTTTTTTAGGTATAAAATGGATTGGTGGCCTGTCGAAAATTGACAAACTTAGACTGGTGCAGTCGTTGCGTACAAAACGTACATTATTGTCGGTTTTTGAGATAGTGCGCGAAGGGTTGTTGCACCGTAATATATTTAAAAAACACCCGCTGCTTGGGTATATGCACATGAGCCTTGCTTTTGGGTGGTTTTTGCTTATTGTGTTTGGCCATTTCGAGGTTTGGACAGCAAAACAAACCCTGGCAGTTCCTTTATACCTTCCTATATTTTTTAGGTACTTTGAACCAGGGTTGCATTTTACAGGGGCAAAAATATTTGCATTTTTAATGGATTTTTTTCTGCTGGTTGTTTTATCGGGTGTAATGTTGGCGTGGCTTAAACGCTTTAAAAAAGGCCTTTTTGGCATGAAAAAAACCACAAGGCTACGCCCTTTCGACCAACTGGCACTAACCACATTGTGGCTAATTTTTCCGTTAAGGCTTTTAGCCGAAAGTATTGCCGCCGTGGTATACCAAAACGGAAGTTTTTTAACAAACAGCGTTGGTAGCTTACTTGGCAATATTAACAACATTGAAAATTTGCTTACACCGTCGTGGATAGCATACTCGGCAGCACTGGGCTTGTTTTTTGTTGCTTTGCCAAACTCGCGCTACATGCACATACCAACCGAAATTTTATTTATATTTTTGCGCAACACCGGCATAAAACTAAAAAAACTAAACAATACATATACAAGCGTACAGGTATACTCGTGCTCGCGGTGTGGCATTTGCTTAGACAACTGCCAGTTAACCACTGCCGGCATACGCGATACGCAGAGTGTTTACCTGCTAAAAAATATCCGTAATAAAAATATCGACGACGAAAAGCTTTTTAATTGTCTGCTTTGCGGAAAATGCCAGATTGATTGCCCTGTAGGCATCGATATAATTGACTTACGCATAACACAGCGTATTGAATCGACAAAACAATACAACTCGGCCTACCAGTATTTACAAACAACCAAAGCTACGCAAGCCAATGTAGTTTACTTTGCTGGTTGCATGACACACCTTACGCCCGGCATAATAAAATCGATGAAACAAATATTTGCACTTGCCGGCGAAAATTACTGGTTTTTAGACGAAGAAAAAGCCCCATGTTGTGGGCGTCCGTTAATACAGGCCGGTCAATACGATGCAGCATCGAAACTAATTGAAAACAATACCGAAAAAATTATAGCATCGGGGGCAAAAAAGCTAATAGTATCGTGCCCAATATGCTACAAAGTTTTTCGCGAAGATTACAACCTGCCCAATATCGATGTGGTTTTTCATGCTCAATATATATTAAGTTTAATTGAAAGCGGCAAGCTCGATATGGTAAAAAGTAACCTTAACTATTTGTACCACGACCCCTGCGAACTTGGCCGTGGCAGCAACATTTACGAAGAACCGCGCCAGGTTATTGCCGCGGCTGGCAACCTTCTTAAAATAAAAAACGAGCGCGAAAAAGCATACTGCTGTGGCGGTAGTTTGGGCAATTTAAAAATGCGCCAGTTTGAGCGCGACCTTATTAGGGTGCAGGCTCTAAACGATTATAGTACTTACAATCCCGATATTTTAGTTACAGCATGCCCTAAATGTAAAAAAACATTTGCCCGCAACAAACAGCTTAAAGTAATGGATATTAGCGAAATTGTTACAGCATCGCTTACAAGCAATAATAACACCAATAGAATAAAAAAAATAACCAGTACAGGCTTTGACAGTAAAAATTTAGTAACCCCGGTTTTAGTTGGCTAATTAATATTAGTTTTGTTTAGTATATTTGAAAAAATAAAACTATGAACATAATAGCCTTTTTACAACGTGTATTACACTATTTTAGCCTCGAGAACGATATAGATAGTATTGATAAAATACACGATTCGATAGTAAAAGATATATCGTTTAAAGGTACTAATTTATGGATATTAATATTTGCTATAGTTGTAGCGTCGGTGGGTTTAAACATGAACTCGACAGCTGTAATAATAGGAGCTATGTTAATATCGCCACTAATGGGGCCAATAAACGGCATGGGGTACAGTATTGCTACCTATAATTTTCCGTTGTTTAGGCAGGCAGCCAAAAATTTTGCTTTTGCAGTATTAACAAGTTTGGCAGCATCGGCCACATATTTCGCGTTAAGCCCAATATCAACAGCCCACTCAGAGTTACTTGCCCGCACCAGCCCTACAATTTACGATGTATTAATAGCACTTTTTGGTGGCATGGCCGGTATTATTGCAATAAGCAGCAAACAAAAAGGTAATGTTATACCTGGGGTGGCAATAGCTACAGCACTTATGCCTCCATTGTGCACAGCAGGTTACGGCTTGGCAACAGGGCAGATAGAGTTTTTTTTTGGCGCATTTTACCTGTTTACAATAAATACAGTGTTTATTGCAATATCGTCGGTATTAATATCGCAAATTTTAAAATTCCCGATAAGTTCGCTTATTGCCGAATCGAGGCGAAAAAGAGTAAACCGTATAATATCGGGGGTAATTGCAATTGTATCGTTACCAAGTATTTATTTTGGATACAACCTGGTACAAAAAGAAAAATTTAACGAGTATGCCGGCCAATACATATCGAATGTTAGTGTTTTTGAAGGCAACTACTTGTTAAACAGCAAAATAAATGCTAATACAAAAACAATTTCGCTTGTTTATGGTGGTATGTCGATAAACGCCGAACAAAAAGAACGGATAATTGAAAAAGCACTGAATTTTAATTTGCCAAAAGCAAAAATTGAGATAGAACAAGGCCTGTCGTTCGACGATATTTACAACAAAAACAACGAAACCGACAACCTTAAGTCGGAGCTTAACAAACTTAAACTTGCCATTAAAGAAAAAGAGGTACAACTTGACAGCATTGTTGCAAGTAAGCAAAAAGGACAGTTATTGCTTAACGAAATTAGAATGTTATACCCGCAAATGTATTCGTGCTCGTATGCCGATACTTACACTTTTTCAGACTCGCTTGCCAAACCAATGCCGGTTACAGTAATTATGCTTGGCGCAAACAATGTTATACCCGAACCCGACAAACAAAAAATAAATGCCTGGCTTAAAATTAGGTTAGCAACACCTAATGTTGAGGTTATTTATTTTGAAAACCCGGTTGCCGATAATTAAGTTTATTACCAATTAAGCTTATTGAGCAATACCCAAATTGAGCTAATGGCTCAGTCGATTTATATTTTGTAAGTATTTCACTACACATAGTTAGTGAAACACAACAAACTCTATATTGGGGTTAACCTTGAGTAAAGTGTTTATTTGCTGCGCTTTAACCGCTTAACTTTGGTTATACTTTGTAATTAATTGTAATTATTACAATTTTATTGCTAAAACAGGTTTTTTTTTTTAGTTTTGATACCATAAACCAAATATGTGTATAATTTATGCCAAAATGGTACAACCGTTATGCTAAAACAAAAATTAAAGCTTTATATGTTTTAGTACTTTTTTTAATTATAAACTTTACATACGCATCAAACGTTAGGTTTACCAATATTAACGATACATATGGCACATCAATACGCGAAACAAACTCAATATGTAAAGACACCAACGGATTTATATGGGTGTCGGCCAAAACCGGTGTTTTAAGGCTTTGTGCTAACAATTACAGGGTTTACCAGTTACCCTACGAAACACATAACGTAATTAGTGTAAAACTCGAGTATTGTAATAGTAATATTTATGCAGCCACCAATAACGGCCAGATATTTAAGTACAGCCAGTTTTACGACCGGTACGAGCCAATAATAAACATTGCAAAACAAATTAATAACCAGTATCTTACATTTACCCGTTTATTAGTCGATAACAATAACGCTGTTTGGTTGGCAACATCGTTGGGGTTGTTTAATTATTACAACAATAAACTAACCCGCGTACTGCCCGATTCGATAAATGTTTTACAGGCCGAGTGGCACAATAACCACGAGCTATTTATTTTAACCCCGGGTAATTTATTTTTGTTCGATATCAAAACAGGCAAATTAACCAACCTGATAAAAAATAACAATGCCCAAAACTTCTTTGCATCATCGCTTTACTTTGATAAAAAAAATAACATGCTTTGGATAGGCACAATGTCGGGCGTTCTGTTTTATTACAAAACAAAAACAAATGAACTAAAAACCATTAACCAAAGTATTATACCACAACAACCAATATCAGCAATCGAAAACATATCGGATACAAGCTTAATGCTTGGTATCGACGGGCAGGGGATATGGGAAATAAACAAATACACCCAAAAAATTTTGAACGTGTATACCGATAACCCCGACGACCCATTGTCGCTAAAAGGAAACGGTATTTACGATATTTACAACGACAATAACCGTATTTGGGTTTGTACGTATACTGGCGGCGCATCGTATTTTGATTTAGCAACACCTGTTATTACACAAATAACACATAAATTTAACAACAAAAATTCGCTTATAAATAATAATGTTAACAGTATAGCCAACGATAATTATGGAAACATATGGTTTGCCACAAATAATGGTGTAAGTTGTTACAACATAAAAAGTGATAAATGGACAACCCTGTTAAATAAAAATACCGACCAGGCCAATGTATTTTTAACACTTTGTGCCGACAATAATGGTTGTATGTGGGCCGGCAGTTACTCGTCGGGCACCAATGTTATCGATATAAAAACAAAAAAGAGCATAGCACACTATTGGAGCAACAGCCAACCTTTAAGCATTAACAATAATTTTGTTTTCGATATTTATACCGATACTGATAACATTATTTGGGTTGTAGGCATTAATGGCGTAATTACCAGTTACAACCCGGTAACCAAACAGTTTAACAATTATAGCGTTCAGCCAGTAAATGTTATTACCGGTTATTTGCCAAATAAAATGTTGCTTGGATGCTCATACGGATTGTCGGTTTTAGATAAAAGCACCGGGAATATTACTAATTTAATTGAAGGGGTTATTGTTCACGATTTATTATTTAGCGATACTACCATTTGGGTTGCAACCAGTGGTAATGGGCTTTTACGGTATAACATAAAAACAGGCAAGTATTTAAAATTTGGTTTAAACACCGGGTTGCCATCAAACTTTGTTAACAGTATTATTTTAGACAACAATTATTTATGGATAGGTACCGAAAGCGGTTTATGCAAGTTTAATACAACAAATAATAGCGTTCAAATATCGGCAATAAACGGTTTAGGCGGTTACTCGTTTAACCCCAGGGCTTGTAGTAAACTTAAAAGTGGCCATTTAATTTGGGGAACCAACAATGGCGCAGTGCAGTTTTTACCTGCCGAGATTCAACAACAGCAATACAACGGAAAAATTTATTTACAAGACCTTTTAATAGCCGGGCGCTCAGTACGCGACAGCTCATTATTAATTATAAATAAACCTGTCGACAGCCTTCAACATATTGAGTTAAATTATAACCAAAACAACATTACACTTGAGCTTATAGGGCTTGGAAACTCGGCTCAGGGAGCAAAATTTTCGTGGAAAATGGACGGTTACGACCAGGTATGGTCGCAGCCGTCGCCAAATAACATTATTAATTATAATAACCTGCCCGGAGGTAATTATACACTTAACATAAAAATGTATAACAATCCACAATCGCATGTTATTAGCCAACGCAAAGTTAATTTTACAATAGTGCCACCATTTTGGAAAACAGTATGGTTTAAAATAGTATTGTTTATAATATTATCGATAATAATTTTTTCGATACTAATATTTTATCGCAACAGCTTAGAAAAAATACACTCCGACGAAAAAATACGTTTTTTTGCCAATACAACCCACGATATACGCACTTTACTAACTTTAATTACTGCTCCAATCGAAGAGCTTGGCAAAGAGCCGAGTTTATCGGAGTTGGGCAGTTACTATTT
>CAZJCR010000181.1:0-8041 GCA_964544385.1 uncultured Bacteroidales bacterium | reverse complement strand
ATGCAGTTTAACATTTTACAAAGTTGCTGTATATAGGGTTCGCAAGCTGCATTGTAAATAGTTGTAGTGCCTTTGGCCAATACAGCGGCCATAATAATGTTGGCTGTTCCGGTAACCGATGCTTCGTCTAAAAGCATATACGTGCCCTTAAGGTTAGTGCCTTCAACATTGTAAAATTTGCCCTCGGCATTGTAGTTAAATTTAGCACCAAGGTTTTGGAGTCCTATAAAATGGGTGTCGAGTCGGCGGCGGCCAATTTTGTCGCCACCGGGTTTTGGTATATAGGCTTTGCCAAACCTTGCAGTTAGCGGGCCAACAAGCATTACTGACCCCCTTATTTTTGCTGTTTTGTTAACAAATTCTTTCGAGTGTAAGTATTCGAGGTTTATATTGCAGGCTTTAAAACTATAATTTTTTGCCGATAATTTTTTTACGTCAACACCCATCTCGGCTAAAATGTCGATAAGTGTATTAACATCGCGTATGTTGGGTATGTTGTTTACAATTACTTCGTCGGCGGTTAGTAATACTGCGCATATTATTTGTAGTGCCTCATTTTTTGCACCTTGCGGGGTAATACTGCCATGTAGCTTTTGCCCCCCGGTTATTTTAAATCGATTCATTTTTTTGTTTTTTTATTAGTGGCAAATTATTAAATAATTAATAAGTTTTAATTATTTGTATGGCGCGAGTTATAAATAGTTTTTCACAATGTACTTTAAACACTGGTTAAATACTTTGTTTATACGTATTTATTATAGTTAAATATGTTTAGTTGTAATAAACAAAAATATACGTTTGTTGTTAAGTGTTTTTACAAGCTCAAAAATTTTTTTTACTAATAAGTGTATAAAGTTTTATAATATACTTGTATGAAAAAAAAAATTATAGATATTTGAGCCGTGAAAATAATAATAGTGGTATATAATTTATAAGTTACATTATGAGTCAAAATAAGCCAAGGGTTATAAAAAACTTCGATAAGCTTGAAATTGAATTACAACAGCAGGTAAAGTTAGCATACCCCGATGGGTTTAGCGATTACCTAATTACCTTTACTGACCGCGACGGAATGTTAAACAGTGCTTTGCCTTTTGAAACCGACGACAAAATTTATTTGTTGCGTATGAACGAAAAAGAGGCCCATAGGATTATTAAGATGGATGATGACTATGATGATGATGGCCAATTAAAAGACGTTGTTAAAACAGAGTACGAGGCCAAGTTTTCGGATATGGAAGATATGGGCGACATGGGTGCCGAAGAAGAAGATGATGACAAGTATGATGACGACGAAGATGAAGGTTACGACGATGACGATGACGACGATGATGAAAATATTAATATTGACGATTTAGACGAAGATATTGAAGATGTATAAAAAAAAGCCGCGTTAGCGGCTTTTTTTATGTCAATAAATTAATTTGCTAATAGTTACCTTTTAATAATACAAAATCTAAATCGATTGAGTGAATCGCTCAATTTGAGTAAAAATCAAATAACGCAAGCATAATTATAAGGTAATACTTTTGGCAACAATTTGAGCCATTATTTTTTCGCCCTCCTCTATTGGGTGTACACCATCGGGGAAAAGCCCGGGCATATTGCTTAAACCGTTGTATAAATCAATAATTTCAATATTGTTTTTTGCTGCAATATTTTTTATTGCCGGTATTACTCCTGCTGTAACGGTTGAATCGTTTATGCCCCAATTAGTTTTATAAACCGGAACAGGCAGGCATAAATAAAATTTAGGTTTTGTTGTAATTGTTTTAAATGTATCAATTAAGGCCTGATACTCGGTCTCGAACCTTTTACTATCCCAGTTATAGGGTTTAGTATCGTTAGTACCAAGTTTAATAATAATAATATCGGGTTTATAGGCAAAAACATTACCAAACTCTTTTGCTATCCAGTACGGAAAATCGCCCTGACGTTGTAATGTAGTTGCACTACGGCCACAGTTTTGTACCTGGTATTCCGAGCCTAAAATACTGTCTAAAACAAACGGGTAAGCTGTTTTACTTTGGCATTTTAACCCGTGGCCTTCGGTTATACTGTCGCCAACACATGCAATTTTTGTAACAGGTTTTGAGCAACCGGCAAAAGCAATTGCAATAATAATAATCGAAAAAAAACTGGTAAATCTCATTTTTATAAATATTACATTAAAAAACTATAACTATAATATGTCGCTGGCCAACTCGGCTAAAGTACTCCGTTCGCCTTTAACAAGGTTAACATGGGCAAAAAGTTCCTGTCCTTTCATACGGTCGGTAAGGTACGACAATCCGTTACTTGTAGTGTCTAAGTAAGGTGAGTCAATTTGGTGTATGTCGCCGGTAAACACAATTTTTGTTCCTTCGCCAGCTCGGGTAATAATAGTCTTAATTTCGTGAGGGGTAAGGTTCTGTGCCTCGTCAACAATAAAAAACACGTTCGACAAGCTGCGGCCACGTATGTAAGCCAGCGGTGTAATAAGTAAACGTTCGTCTTTTAGCATCTCTTCAATACGTAAAACCTCTTTACTATTGTTGTTAAACTGGTGTTTTATAACGCTAAGGTTGTCGAACAATGGTAACATGTAAGGGCCAATTTTTTCTTTAACGTCGCCGGGTAAAAACCCCAGGTCGCGGTTCGATAATGGTACAATAGGCCTTGCTAAAAATATTTGGTCGTAAAGGTTTTGTTGTTGCAAAGCAGCGGCCAATGCTAAAAGTGTTTTACCGGTTCCGGCTTTACCTGTAAGGCTTATAAGTGGTATCTCGGGGCGCATTAAAGCGTCGAGCGAGAAAGTTTGTTCCGAGTTTCGGGACTCAATGCCATAAATACGTTTTTTTTCAACACGGTTTATCAGTTTCGACACAGGGTCGTAATGAGCCAAAACACTTTTATTTAAGCTTTTTAAAATTAAATACTCGTGCGCGGCAAGCTTGTGTTTAAACCCGAACTCGTCGACAGGTAAACCATTGTGCTCGTTGTAAAGTTTGTTTATTAACTCGGCGTTTTCAATTTCAATTGTTTCAACCTCTTTGTGTATCGATTCAATATTCTGAACTTTGTCGGTGGTATAGTCTTCGGCCAAAATATTTAGTGATTTGGCTTTAACCCGCAGGTTAATGTCTTTAGTTACTAAAATAACTTTGCGGCCAGGGTTGGCTTTACGCAAGTAATCGGCAATAGCTAAAATACGGTGGTCGGCGGTATGTTCGGTAAAACTGCTTGTCATTTCGTCCGAAAAAGGTTTGCCGGTGTCTAAAAAAAGCTTGCCTTTATTTGCCCCCAAGGGTATACCGTCGGCCGGGAACCCTGCCTGCACAAAACTGTCGAGCACGCGGGTAAACTCGCGGGCGTTAAAGTTAATTTGGTCGTTGCCTTTTTTAAATTTGTCGAGCTCCTCAAGTGCCACAATTGGTATTACTATGTCGTTATCCTGAAAGTTATATATGCAATTAAAATCGTGCAATAAAACATTGGTATCAAGAATAAATAATTTTGATGTTGCCTTTTTCATATAATCTTAAAATTTATGGTTATTAATTACTGATAATTATTTTATTAAACTGTTACCTTGCCTTTTGGTTTACTTATTATGGTAGTTATTGTTATTTTTGGATACCATAAATATAATAAAACATGTGTTTATTTGTAATTAAAAGCGTTTTTTATTTATAGCAAAGGCCGGGTTTTAAACCATAAAAAAGGCTTTTTGATATTCTATTTGATTATTTTTGTTATTTAAAAACTATAATCATGGGCATAGCCGATAAACTTATGAGGATAAAAGAAAAGCTCCCCGAAAATGTTAAGCTGGTTGCTGTAAGCAAAACTAAACCGGCCGAATTTATATTAGAGGCTTATAATTGTGGGCATCGTTGTTTTGGCGAGAACCGCCCGCAAGAGCTTAAACAAAAATACGAACAGTTGCCCACCGATATTGAATGGCATTTTATTGGCCATTTACAAACTAATAAAATAAAATACATTGCACCTTTTGTTGCCCTTATTCACTCGGTCGATAGTTTTAACTTATTAACCGAGATAAATAAAGAGGCCGCTAAGTGCAATAGGGTAATTGACTGTCTTTTACAGTTTTATATTGCACGCGAAGAGACAAAATTCGGGTTTAATACCGGGCAAGCTGCACAAATGCTAAGTTCCGACAGCTTTAAACTACTTAAAAATATACGTGTTACCGGTGTTATGGGCATGGCAACCTATACCGACGACGATAAAATAGTATCGGCCGAATTTGAATACCTTAATAAAGTATTTAAGTACTTAAAAAATAATTTCTTTGCCAATTCTGATTATTTTAACGAAATATCGATGGGCATGTCGGGCGATTACAAATTAGCCATTGAGCAGGGCAGTACAATAGTGCGCATTGGCAGTAGCATTTTTGGCAATCGTTAGCAAATTAAATAGTATTTATTTTTAATATATAAATTATGATAAATTTAGAAACAAAATATTTAGGGTTGACACTTAAAAACCCGATAATAATTAGCAGCTCGGGACTTACTTCGAGTATTACAAAAATTAAAGAGGCCGAAAAAGCCGGTGCAGCAGCTATTGTTTTAAAATCGGTTTTCGAAGAGCAAATTAACCAAGAGGCCGACAGTTTACATAAAACCGGAGCCGATAACCCCGAAGCATTCGATTATCTGCAAGCTTATGTAACAGCAAATAATATCGAAAACTATTTAAACCTTATTAAAGAGGCAAAAAAAGCAGTGTCGATACCTGTAATTGCAAGCATAAACTGTTTTAGCAACAATAAATGGACCGATTTTGCACAAAAGTTTGCCCAGGCTGGTGCCGATGCCCTTGAGCTTAACATTTACATTTTACCTGTCGACCGTAAAATTGATAGCACCGGGTACGAAAAAATGTACTTCAATATTATCGAGAACGTTGTAAAAAAATCGCCAATACCGGTGTCGGTTAAAATTAGCCACCATTTTACCAACCTGGTTAATATTGTTGACCGCGCTAAAGCCGTTGGGGCAAAGGGTGTTGTTATGTTTAACCGCATGTACCAGCCCGATATTGACATTGATAAACTTGAAATTACCGCTGGTAATATTTTTTCGTCAGAGTCTGACTTACGTTTTTCGTTACGTTGGGCAGCAATAATTTCAGACGCGGTTAAAGGTATCGATATAGCTGCATCAACGGGTGTACACTCGGCAAAAAGTGCTATAAAAATGTTGCTTGCCGGTGCTGCTGCGGTTCAAATTTGTTCGGTAATTTATAATAATGGTTGGGGCGATATTAATAAAATAATTTCGGGCATCGAGTTATGGATGCGCGAACATAAATACTCGAAAATATCCGATTTTAAAGGCATTTTGAGTTATAACTCAATACCATATCCTGAGGTTTACCAACGGTCGCAGTTTATGAAATATTTCTCGAATTTTGACTAAAAAAAAACCGGCCTAAAGCCGGTTTTTTTTAGTCAATTAATTCATAATTATTAATAATATCAGTTAAATCGTCGGTAAGAGCCTCGTTTGCACTTTCAACAGCAGTTTGCTTGTTGTTAACATAGTTTAGCAAACTGTTTTTTCGGTCAACAGTAATTTGTCCCTGCATGTTTTCAATAACAGTAAAAGCCTCAAATGCAACATCAAATGGGGCTGTATATACAATATCGATAAAATACTCGAGGTATTCGTCGAATTTAAGGCACGACAACCAACATACCGAAAGCAACATTTTATGAGCCTCGGCATATTCAGCATCATTAAGCAGTTGCATAATTGCCTGTACCGAACCCTGGTGTTTTAAATCGCACAAAAACGAAACTACATCTTGTTTAATACTTGTACTGTTGTTGTTAATCCATAAACTAACAAGTGGCGCAACAGCCTCAATAGTGCCTTCGTCGCGCAATAATTCAATACTTTCGGTAACAATATTTTCGTCGTTACTTTTAAGATTTTCAATTATTTGTTTAAAATTTTGATTTGCCATATATCAGGTTTTTTACAAATATAGTTAAGTTTAAATTCCATTATAATAAAATTATATTTTTAATGGTCATATAACTTCATTCAATAAATAAATGCTATTATTTTATGTAATTTTTTTGGCATTAATGTTTCATTTTTTAGTTAATATACATCATTTTGCATTATTTATAAAAATCACTACATTTAGGTTTATGTAAAAAACACAGTTATGCTTAATAAAATATACTACTTACCACTATTGCTTGTATCAATAATGTTTACAGCATGTAAAAACGATACAAAAAAAGCTGAGAAAGCAAAAATTGATAAAGAACTTACCGTTGACGACGATTTAATTGGCGAACTAAATATGGCCAAACAGGTGTTTTATGCATTACCGTCGCCAATTGAAACAGCAATGCTTATAAAAAGAGCAGGCACAACATTCGACCAACAAATATTAAACCCCGACATTAATGTCGATAAATACTCGACACAGCGCAGTAAAGCACTCAATTTTGGGGTTTATGGTGCCGACCTTAGTTACGCGAGCCTTTTTTCGCAAACACAAATTGCAATTAAGTACATGGTTGTTTCGAAAAAACTTGCCGAAGATTTAGGCATTTTAAGCTTTGTTGAAAAAGATATTGTTGACCGGCTTGAGAAAAATGTTAACAACCGCGACTCGACCCTGCAAATTATTACCGACGGCTTTATGACATCGAACATGCACCTTAAAGAGTCGGGTAGGCCCGAGATTGCAGCTTTAATTATTGCAGGCGGTTGGGTCGAGGGTTTATACATTGCTACTCAGCTTGCGTTAGGTTCGCCAAACAATAACGAGTTAGTTGACAGGATTATTGACCAAAAAATATCGCTAATTACACTTATTGGCCTGCTCGAGTTATACCAAAACAACAATGATGTTGCCCAAACATTGACCGACCTGAAACAAATTGAAAGTATATACAACCAAATACAGGTAGTTACCAGCGTTGTTGAACCTGTTACATCTGACAACGAAAAAGTTACATCGCTAAAAGCCAAAACCGATGTATTTATATCGGAACAGGTTTTTAATAATTTATGTACAAAGGTTGACAGCATACGTAATGTTATTGTATCGATATAATTATTTTTGAATTTTACCGTTTTTTATAAATGCGTACATATATTACTTGTTTATTAATAATATTTTTAATCCCGGTAGCATCTACAGCCCAGTTTAATTTTAACAACGGGCAAGAGCCCCAACAAAAACCAAAAGTATGGCTCAAGCCCGATATCGATATTAATGTTGGTGCTGCTGTTGGTACTGGTTTTAATAAAATGTACTGGTTTAATAACTATGTAAACCCGGTTATTAAACTTAAAATTAACAACAAATTAACCCTGTTTACCAGCACATGCGCAAATGTAAGCTATGTTAACAATGTTACCCTTTTTACTTTCGATAATAAATTAGCATTACACAATTTTAAAATTAACAGTTTTTTTATTGATGCAGGAGGCATATACACGTTAACAAATAAATTCGACGTTTTGGCATCGGTAAAGCATGAGCAGTTTATTTTGCATAACATTGGTACTAAAAACTATCAATTTAACTATAGCGATGTGTCATTAGGCTTTAATTATAAGCCAATTAAAAATTTCCAGTTTAACGCAACTGTTAATTTTACCAACAGGCCTTATTCGTATTTTGACAATATCGGTTTAGCAAACAGTTTTACTAATTATTACTGGTAAATACTGTTTAAGCTTATTTATAATCGTTATAAAAAACATTGCAACTTTATATTTTTTAAATAAAAATGTGGCTTTTTATATCAATATTTATATTTTTGAAACCCACAATTATAAATTGTTGTGGATAAGTGAAATATTAACGGATAAATTTTAAATAAAGGTTTATGAAGAGATTTTTTTTAGCAATGTTTTTAGGGGCGTTAGCAATTACAACGTTTGCACAGGACAAAGACGCAAATACCCTTAAAAACGAGGGTAACGAGTTTTATCGTAATAACGATTTTAAGGGGGCATTTCAATCGTACAAACAAGCATTAGATTTAATTGCCAAC
>CAZJCR010000180.1:0-8088 GCA_964544385.1 uncultured Bacteroidales bacterium | reverse complement strand
CGGCCATTGCTTTTAGCCCCAAAGGGGTTGCAGCATTATCGAGCCCAAGCATATTTGCGGCAATATTCATTAACATTGAACCTGTGGCCGGGTGGTTTTTAGGTATTTCAGGAAAAAGTTTCGAAAAAAACGGGCCAATTACTCTCGACAATGCACTTACCATACCGCCCTTTTCGCCAATACGCATAATGCCAAGCCAAAGTGTCATAACGCCAGTTAGCCCAATCGACAGCTCGAAACCGGTTTTAGCCATATCGAACGTGCTTTGCATAATAGCCGGAAAAACATCGACATTACCAAAAAACAAAAGCTTAACTAATGCTACAATAAAAGCAATTAAAAAAAAAGCTATCCAAATATAATTTAAAGCCACGTTAAAAAAGTTTACTATATTATTGTTTAATCAATTGGTCGAGTATTTTGCGTACACGGGGGCTGTCCCATTTAGCTGCGCCTTTTTTTGTAACAGCTATATTGCCTTTTTTGTCGATAATAAAAGTTGTTGGCAACGAGTTAGTCTCAAAATCGAACGGGTAATTGGTAATTGGTTGGTATACAGGTAAATTAACATTCCGCTTTTTAATAAAACTATTAATTTCATCAAGCGATTCGTTACTAATAAACAAAAACTCAACCTGGCCTTGATAGTGGTTGTACAAATTTTGTAAAGCGGGTATTTCGGCCACGCAAGGGGCACACCATGTTGCCCAAAGATTTATAAATATAACTTTGCCATTAAAATCGGACAATTGCTTTTTAGTACCATCGATACTGCGCAAAACCCATTTGTTGCTTTGCGCCGATAGTTCAATTTTATTTTTTAACACCTTTGGCTGATGTATAAACAAGGTAGGTTTTAATATTAGTGCAAAGGTTGATGTGCGTGTTGCCGGTATCAATAAAAAAATAACTATTACAACAATTACCCCCCTAATAATATGCGTTAAAATGCTTTTACTTTTTAAATATTGCTTAATCATAAAATAATTGTTTAAAAATAAAGCCAAAAATAACTAATAAAAACAAATATTGCTGTTTACAATAATATTACAAATATGTAAAATAGTATGATACATAATTAAACCTTTTCGAAACATACCTAAATTCAAGTATATGTTATGTTCAAAGTTTATTGCTTTTAATAAAATTAGTTGTTTTTAATTTAAGTGCCCTTTACAAATAAGCAATGTTTAAACAAATATAACCTAAGTTGAGCTGTTGGAGCTAAGCTAAAAAACACTTTACTTTAATCGTTCAACATAGGTTTTATTTTAATAATGCCATTAAAAAACTTTGCACAGCCACAGGTTGACAAAACCATTTGGTTTTTGCAAAGTTGTTATTAAAACAAAAGCCAACGGTTAATAAATACAGGTTTATTGTAACAATATTTTATTTAATAATTGACAATGTACATTTTTACCTTACTTTTGATAAAAGTTTATATTAAGTTATGACTACAAAAACTATATTAGTTGCCGAAGATGATGATATAAATTTTTATCTCATTAACGAATGGTTTTGCAACAGCCGTTTTAAAATAATACGGGCAACAAACGGTATCGAAGCTGTTGATGCTTGCACAAACAATAACATTATCGACCTTGTATTAATGGACATAAAAATGCCAGGCCTTAATGGTTACGATGCAATTATACAAATAAAAAACATTAAGCCACAGTTGCCTATTATTGCCCAAACAGCTTTTGCCATGCACGACGAAAAAGAGCTTATTATGCAAGCCGGGGCAAACGGTTACCTTACAAAACCATTAAAATACCCCGATTTAATTGAAGAGATTAACAAGTATTTGCCCGACAATCAATAATTATAACACCAATCTTTTTTATTCAGCTAAATAAATTCAAATGTTAAGCTCGTACCTTTTATTATCGGTTATTGCCGGTATACTTTATACATTATTAATGGTTTATTTTATATCGGGCTGGTTACAGTTAAAAAACCATACAACCCCAAAAAATGCGTTTAGTACAAAGGTATCGGTAATAGTACCGGTTTATAACGGCCAAAATAGTATTGCTGATAATTTAGGCTCGCTTTTACAACAAAAAATACAAACACACGAGTTCGAAATTATTGTTGTTAACGACTACTCAACCGACAATACTGTTGATATAATATTAAACATAGCCAAAAAAAACAGCCGTGTAAACATTATTAATAATAAACAAAAAAAAGGCAAAAAGCAGGCACTTGCACAGGCCATTGAACAATCGCGAGCCGATTTAATTGTTATTACCGACTCAGACTGCACATACTCGCCATATTGGCTGGCAAGTATAGTAAGCTATTACGAACAACACAACCCAAACATGATTATTGGCCCTGTTGCAATTAACCAGGGCAAAACACTTATAAACAAATTCCAACAACTCGATACTGTTTCGTTATCGGCAACATCGGGAGCTGCAGCAGCAATTAACCACCCAATTATGTGCAGTGCGGCAAACCTTGCTTTTAAAAAGCAAATTTATAAACAAATAACCAACCCTTTTAATACAAATTACATATCGGGCGACGACATGTTTTTAATGCATAACTTTAAAAAAATTGATGCAAATAAAATACACTTTTTAAAAAACCCCGAGTCAATTGTGTATACAATGCCGGCAGGCAACTACAAAAAATTCATAAAACAACGTACCCGTTGGGCATCAAAAACTAAAGGCTACACCGATACCGACACAAAATTTACAGCAATAATTGTTGCCTATACATGTACAATATTAGTATTGGGGCTGTTACTTATACCTTTTAAACTTTCGATTTGGAAACCAGTTGCATCGTTATTTGTGGTAAAACTAATAGCCGACACAATATTTTTTACAATAACAGCCCCTTTTTACAACATTAAAAACAATTTAAAACTGTTACCAATTTTCGAATTGTTTTACCCATGTTATGTAGTAAACGTAATTTTAATTAGCTTTCGCAAAAAACAAATTTGGTAAAATTTAAACTCAAAAAATGGCCTACAACAAAATGGATTATAAACAAACAATTGAATTTTTATACGACCAATTACCCGTTTACCAGCGCGACGGAGCCCCGGCCTACAAAAACAACCTTAACAACACAATTGAACTCGATAACTATTTTGGCAACCCACACCAAAACTTTAAAACAATTCATATTGCCGGAACCAATGGCAAAGGCTCGGTTAGCCACATGCTTGCATCGGTTTTAATACAATCGGGGTTTAATGTAGGATTATACACGTCGCCACACTTAAAAGATTTTAGAGAACGTATTACTATTAACGGCCAGCTTATTAGTAAAGATTTTGTTACAAGCTTTGTTGACCAACATAAAGATATTATCGAAAAAATTAAACCATCGTTTTTTGAGCTTACCGTTGCAATGGCTTTCGATTATTTTAACAAACAAGCCGTTGACATTGCTGTTATTGAAACCGGAATGGGCGGCAGGCTCGACTCAACAAATATTATAAAACCATTAGTAAGCATTATTACTAATATTGGGTTCGACCACGTTAAATTTTTAGGCAACACCCTTAAACAAATTGCTACCGAAAAAGCAGGTATTATTAAACCCGATACCCCTGTAATAATTGGCGAACACGACCCCGAAACAGCCCCGGTTTTTAAACAAATTGCCGACCAACTTTACGCACCAATTATTTTTGCCGACAAAAGGTTCTTTATATCGAACCACAATATTGACAAAAACCACCAAAGCTTTTTTGCAAAAAACGAACAAAGCGGAACTACATTCGAAATAACACTTGACTTATTAGGCATTTACCAAAAACAAAATGCAATAACTGTTTTAGCGGCTCTCGATTTTTTAACCCCTAAACTAAAACTAAACAAAAAAAACATTATCGAAGGGCTTACTCAGGTTGTTAAAAATACAGGGTTTAAAGGGCGGTGGCAAATACTAAACCAGCAACCACTAACAATTTGCGACACCGGGCACAATGCCCATGGTATAAAACAGGTTGTTCAGCAGCTTGAGCTTTACAATTACAATAATTTACATTTTGTTATTGGTGCTGTTAACGATAAAGATATTGACCAAATACTTAAATTATTGCCAAAAAACGCGATATACTATTTTACAAAAGCATCAATACCGCGCGCATTAGACCAAAACATACTTAAACAAAAAGCCGCTGTTTATAACTTAACTGGCAATAGTTACCCAACTGTTGAAATAGCTGTTAACCAGGCAAAAAAAGCAGCAACTAACAACGATTTAATTTTTATTGGCGGAAGCACTTTTATTGTTGCCGAAATACCTGAACTGTAAACAAAAAACAAACTTTGCTCCGCGCTTATTAATACCTAAATTGAGCAGTTAAAGCGTAACAAATAAACGCTTTACTTAGGTTAACCCCCATGTAGAGTTTGTTTTATTTAACTAACCAAGTGTAGTGAAATACTTACAAAATCTAAATCGATTGAGCAATTAGCTCAATTTGGGTTTTAGTAAAATTAAAACGCAATATATTTATACTGCTTTGTTAAATTAAACCAATACAAAATTCATTATAATTTTGTAATTTGGCGGCATTATATCATACAAAATGATAAAAAGACTACTACTTATATTTATTCTTGTCCCAACCTTATTAACATCGCAAGATTTAAGGTTTGTGCACCTTAACCAGGACAATGGCCTGTCGCAGGGTACTGTATGGAAAATTATGCAAGACACATATGGCTTTATGTGGGTTTGCACCGACGACGGCCTTAACAAATACGACGGCTACAAATTTACTCAATACAAATTTAACACACAGCAAACAGGCTCAATATCGAACAACAGTATTTACGACATTGTTGAAGACAAAAACGGCACTATTTGGTTAGCAACAGCATACGGGCTTAACTGCTATTGCCCTTTTTTTAACAAATTTACCGTGTACCTTAACGACACCGCAAACACAAACACAATACCCGACAACCTTATACGATGCCTTGCCTACGATAAAAACAACCACATTTTATGGGCCGGCACCGACCATGGCGCACTTTTTACTGTAGATATTGATAATAATAAAATTGAAAATATTAACAACCCATGGGCAAACCAAACAATAAAAAGCCAGGTTAAAATTAAAACAATTCATATCGATAATACAAATAATATTTGGGTTGGAACATCAAAAGGCCTTTACAAATCAAACATTAACAAGTTAAACTTTAAAATTATTGACTATAAAAGCAATGAACCCGACCGACAAAAAATAAAAAACACTATAACCTGCATATACTCCGACAACAACAACACCATTTGGTATGGAACCGATGGAGGGCACGTTAGCACTATCGATACTAACGGCACAATTACCGATTATGGGAAAAACCATAAAATTAAAGAACTTGAATACTCGGGCCGTATTAGGGCTATTACACACGACAAACACAATAACCTTTGGATTGCCACATACAACGGCTTAGCCAAATTTAACCCAAAAACAAAAAAATTTGATACATACTACACCCAAAACCCCGACCAACCTTATTCACTAACATCGAACAGGTTGCTTACACTTTATTTAGACAAAGCCGGAAGCTTATGGATTGGAAATTACGAAAATGGCGTTAACATTTTACACAATACAAAACCTTGGTTCCAATACCTTAAAAGCGACCCAAACAACCAAAACTCGCTTAACCACAACGTAGTTTTGTCGTTTGCCGAAGACTCGAAACTTAACACATACATTGGTACATACGGAGGACTTAACTATTTCGACCGTTCAAAAAACATAGTTTCAAGGTTCAAAAACCCGAAACTAAACAAAGCTGTATTATCAATTTTTGTCGAAAACGACAATAAAATATGGATAGGAACCTGGGGCGACGGCCTAAAACTTTTTAACCCGGTACAACAAACAATTAAATCGTTTACACAAAGCGACAACCATAACAGCCTAATTAACAATACAATATTATTTATTTACCCCGACCCACAAAACAACCAAATAATTTGGATAGGTACTTATGGCGGCCTAAGCATGTTTAATAACTCAACAAATACCTTTACAAACTATACAAAAAAGAACGGGCTTGCAAACAACGTTGTTTATTGCATCGAAGGAACAGCCGACACATTATGGATTGGTACCAAAGACGGTGGAATGTCGGTATTCGACAAAAAAAACCAAACTTTTATAAACTACCTGTTCGATATTGATAACCCCGAATCAATAGTTAGCAACACAGTTAACCACATTAATAACCAAGGCCATTATCTTTACATTGCAACAAAACAAGGTTTTTGTATATTTAACAAAACAACACAAAAGTTTAAAGCCTTTACCGAGCAACACGGATTACCAAACAACTATGTTTTATCAACCATTACCGACAACAATAATAATATTTGGCTTAGCACAAATAACGGTTTGTGCCGTATAAAACACGAGAGCCTTAACAACAAAACACTCGATATTAGAACTTTTACAGTTAACGATGGAATACAAGGCAAAGAATTTACACAAGGCGGCTTTTATAAATCGGTAACTACTGGCGAACTGTTTTTTGGCGGCGTTAACGGTGCAAATATTTTTAACCCCCAAAACATTACCGAAAACCTTTACATTCCACCAGTAAACATTACATCGTTCAAACTTTTTGATGTTGACGCGAAAACCGATACTAATATTATTGCCAAAAAAAATATCAAACTATCGTATAACGAGAACTTTATATCGTTCGAATTTGTAGGTTTAGATTACCTGTCGACCGGAAAAAACCTTTACTCGTATAAAATGGAAGGGCTCGACAAAGACTGGAGCCTGCCATCGGACAGACGGTACGCATCATACCCCGACCTTAAACCAGGACATTATACATTTAAAGTTAAAGCCGCCAACAGCCGCGGAATTTGGAACCAAAACGGGGCATCGTTCAACATTACAATAACTCCGCCATTTTGGCAAACAACATGGTTTATTACATGCTCAATTATTTTACTAATTGTTGTAATAATTTTAATAATAAGACATCGCGAAAAGCAATTACAACACGACAAACGCGTGCTTGAAGACACTGTTGCCGAACGCACCCTCGAGTTGCGCAAAAAAAACCACGATATTACATCGAGCATTCAATATGCAAAACGTATACAGGAAGCCATAATTTTACCCCGTATTAACGCCTTTATGCGCGAATTCGACGAATCGTTTGTGCTTTTTAGACCTAAAGATATTGTGAGCGGCGACTTTTTTTGGTACACCAAAATTAACCAAACACGTATTTTTGCCGTAGCCGACTGTACCGGACACGGAGTACCCGGGGCATTTATGTCGATTATTGGCAATAACCTGCTCGACAAAATTGTTAACGAAAAAGGTATTACCAGTCCCGACCAAATTTTAAACAACC
The DNA here is from genome assembly GCA_964544385.1 of uncultured Bacteroidales bacterium. Taxonomy (GTDB): domain Bacteria; phylum Bacteroidota; class Bacteroidia; order Bacteroidales; family SZUA-534; genus CAZJCR01. Next base: position 709 of record CAZJCR010000180.1, on the reverse strand, counting down.
TTAAAACCGATTTGGTACAATCGCTTAACCAAGACGGTAAAATCGACACCAAAGACGGTATGGACATTGCTATAATTTCGCACACTAAAGGCAATAATTATATCGAGTTTTCGGGGGCTTACAGGCCGCTTATTCAAATACAAGACGGCGAACTTATTAAACACCAGGCCGACAAAATTAGCCTGGGCGGCATACAAAACCTCGAGGCAAAATACTCGAACCAGCGTATCGAAATTAAAGACGGCGATTGTATTTATGCTTTTTCTGACGGCTACCCCGACCAATTTGGCGGACCTATGAACAAAAAATTCTTAGTTAAAAAATTAACCGATTTATTACTATCGATTAACAATATTAACATGATTGAACAAGATATTTTGTTAGAAGATACTTTGGTTGAATGGATAGGCGACAATACTCAAATTGACGATATTTTACTTATTGGCCTAAAGTTTACTCTATAAAAAAATTTTATTTTAAAATACTAAACTTACAATTGCCCATTATATTTATGCCGGCACAAAAAAATTATTTAAAATATAATTTACTGTTAATAACATTAATAACACCATTATTAATATTAGCCCAGGCATCAAAAACCGATGTTTATAAACTTTCAAAAACCAATATTTATTTATTATCGGCCGGTGTTGTTACACTTTCGGCATCGTATTTAATAAACAATAATAGCCCTATACTTACAACAAAC
>CAZJCR010000179.1:0-8122 GCA_964544385.1 uncultured Bacteroidales bacterium | reverse complement strand
ATTGAATAGAGCATCTGACTACGGATCAGAAGGTTACAGGTTTGAGTCCTGTCGGAGTCACAAAACAAAAAAAACCGGTAAAACATTTTTTATCGGTTTTTTTTGTTTTATAAAACCGCATTTTGGCCAAACAATAACTACTATTTTTCAATAAATAATTGGCTAATAAAAATTATCAGCAAAATCATAAATCAAAAAGGCTTTTAATTCGTTATTTGTATAATTACAAAAGCCAAAAATTAATGAAATTAACCTGTACCAAAAACCACTGTCCATTATATAAAGCTTTAATATTTGCAGCTATATACATAATTATTGGTTCGCTAATTATTGTTATAGTAAATACTTTTACTAACCAACCATCGGCCAATTTATCAAAACTAATACAATATAAAGACTGGATAATGATGCTGTTTACAGCACTCCTGATATTTTTGCTTTTTTATACAACCAATTTAACAAACCTGTGGTTTTCGCAAAAAATTAAACAGTCGAACCAGTTTAACTCCGACATATCGAACAATGCAAAAGCAATTATAATACAATACGACCTGAACGGTAAAATACAATTCTATAATAAATTTGCACAACAGTTTTATGGTTATACTTTTGACGAAGTAAACAATAAAAACATTTTTGAATTACTGGTACCTACCCATAACCCCAGGCGTACCCCGCGTAAAGTAAACTCGAAACTATGGATACACCGCATATTAAACGACATTAAAACCGAATCGTACTCCGAAAACTGGAACTATACCAAAAGCGGTAAACGTGTTTTTGTAGGTTGGACAAATAAACCAACCTACGACATTAATAACAATCTTAACGGCATACTATCAATTGGGATTGACCTTACCGAACGCAAAATAATGATTGACAGACTTACCGAAAACGAAAAACGTTTTAAACTAATATTTAACTCAGTATCAGAGAGTATTACAATACTATCGAAACAAGGCAACATATTAGAAATGAACCAGGCCGGGCTCGATTTTTTGGGACTTACACTTTCCGATATAAAAAGTAACAATAACACAAAAAGCATTATTAAAAACATTATCCCAAATATTGATTTACTATTAACACAGGTTTTTACAAAAGGTACTTTATTTTTTGAAACCGAACTTAAAAGTGCTAATGGCCAAATAGTAGCATCGGAGTTTTTTGCAAGGCCAATTATTTATATGGGCAACGAAGCCTTAATAGCTGTTAGCCGCGACATATCGGAACGCAAACTTTTTCAACAACGCGTTTTAACAGCAGCAATGGTTGCCGAAGAAAAAGAACGTGCACGCATTGCAAAAGAACTTCACGACAGTGTATCGCCAATTTTGTCGACAGCAAAACTTTATGCACAAACATTAAAAAACCATAAAGCTGAAAACCTGCGCACCGAAATATGTAAAAACCTTGAAGACACAATTAACGACTCAATATTTTTTATATCGAACATATCGAACAAACTTAGCCCACACATACTCGAGAACTTTGGACTTACCGAGGCTATTAAAGCTTTTGCCGATAAAATAATGGCTACATCGCCAATTAAAATTAAAATTACAAGCAACCTTGAGTACCACCTTAACACCGAAACCGAAACAACGCTTTACCGGTTAGTTACCGAGCTTTTAAACAATACATTAAAACATGCCGAGGCTACTAATGTTAATATAATTGTTGATGTGGGCAACTCGGTAAACCTGCAATATTACGACAATGGTAAAGGGTTCGACCAAAACCATATTGATATGTTTAGCAAAGGCATGGGCATGTTTAATTTAAAAAACCGTGTTGCCGGCATAAACGGCCTAATAAACTTTTATACCGAACCCGGTAAAGGATTTAAAGTAAATGTTGAAATACCAATAATTGAAAAATGACAAACAAAATATCGATAGTAATTGTTGACGACCATGCCATTTTTAGGCAAGGTTTGCGGTTTGTGCTTTCGCAGATTGACGACTTTAATGTTATTGCCGAAGCATGCAACGGCAGCCAGTTTATTAATATAATTAATGATATTAATATTGATATTGTTTTAATGGACATTTCGATGCCCGAGATGGACGGTATTGAAGCAACAAAACACGCACTTAAAATTAAACCCGGCTTAAAAATTATTACCCTGTCGACATATGGCGAAGAGGCTTATTACTACAAAATGATTAAAGCGGGTGTTATGGGCTTTGTACAAAAAAAAGCCGACATTGACGAACTTGAAATGGCAATACGTGAGGTTGCTGCCGGTGGTAACTATTTTCCACCAAACATTCTGCGTAAACTAATAGTTAAAGTAAGCTCACATGGCGAGCAATCGCTCGACAGCGATTTGGTTAAACTTACCGACCGGGAAAAAGACGTGCTAGAGCTTATTTGCCAAGGATACTCGAACAACGAAATTGCCGACACATTGTTTATTAGCCCAAAAACTGTTGATAACCACCGAACAAACCTGTTACAAAAAACAAATACCCGTAATGCTGCTAACTTAGTTATGTTTGCTATTAAAAACAAACTTGTAAATGTTTAGTTTTTACGCAATTGAGCGGTTGGCTTAATTTAGGGCTATTTAATAAGGCCTGCATTGTTATAGTTATAGTCCATTATTTGCATAAACGACTGCCCTCTTTCAACCAAAATATTATTATTTACAGGCTGCCAATCAATAACTGTCATACTATTATTATCGAAAATAACATAACCGGTTGTGTCAATAATTCCAAAGCCATTATTAAAAGCATACCAGCTAAAAGGCTCATGCCCGCAAAAAATATCTTTCGAGAATTTAAAAACCGAACCGTCGGCACCTAATTGGTTTGCTATCATTTTAGGCAAATCAATTTGCGACACATAACTATCAACAATAGTGTCGGTAACTGCTAATGCACCGCCAAGCCACAACATAGGTATATGAAATTTTTGGGGTTTATGGCTTGGTGTATTCCCCGGGTGCCTCGACCCATGGTCGCCAATTAAAACTATCAAAGTATTTTTCCACCAATGGGTTTGTTTTGCACTATCGATAAAACTACCCAAACAACTGTCGGTATAATACATCGAGTTTAAAAATTTTTGTTCTTCGCTATCGCCATTTATTACTGTTTGCATAGGCACAGTAAAGGGTTCGTGGCTACTAAGTGTGAATGCAGTAACAAAAAAAGTATCGCTAAAGCTGTTTATGTCGGTAAACAAACGGTTAAACAAATGTTGGTCGTGAACGCCCCATTTCGAGTTTATTAGTTTATTATCGAAATTGTTTTGTGTAACAATATTATAATTGCCGGTAATAAAATACTGCCGTAAATTGGCAAAATTAATATCGCCACCATAATAAAAATATGGCTTATGCCCTATTTGCATTAACTGTTTGCTTAAATGTGGCAAATATTGCGATTTTTTTGAGCTGCTTACAATACTTGTTTTTGGTTGCGCCGGATAGCCACTTAAAACAGCTGCTAAACCTTTATCGCTGCGGTCGCCCGACGAGTAACATTTTGTAAATAATATACCCTGGCTACATAATTGGTTTAAATTTGGAGTAACATAATTAAGCCCGCCTAAAGGTTCAATTGCTTTTGCAGTAAAGCTCTCGAGCACAATTATTAAAACATTGGGCTTTTTAACTTTTAAAACTTTATTTTGTAAAGTATCAGTAGTACTAACCAAATTATTAAAAATTGATTGGGCTTTGTTGTTGTCAAAATAAACCATGTTTGTACTTTTTTTATTTTCGATAAACGAATTGGCAAAGTTCCATGGTAAATTAATTGCAGCATGGTTAGCAAATGTATTATTGCTAAAATATACCGAACCGGCATTTATTGGGGCAATACCAAAACCACCACGTATTACTATTATCGATAATGCAGTAAATAAAAGTAAAACAGGCGATGTTGCCCAATGCATTTTGTTTAATTGCAACAATTTTTTTTGTATCCAAAATTTATAGATAACAAAAAAAAGGTAACAAAAAACTATATATGCTATAAACAAAAAAGCTAACAGCCACCGGCTCGACGATGCCACAGCCATTGCCGGGTTTTTAAGATATAACAATACAGAGCTGTCGGTTCTAAAACCCCAGTTACGGTACAACTCGGCATCGGTAATAAACATAATATTAAAAATTACTATTAATATTATTGATAATGTGGTTACAACATATTTAAGTTTTTTACCATTTACAAAAAACAGTATCGATAGTATAGTACCAAAAACTAAAATTATGTAACCAGTAGCCGACAAATCGAGCTTAAAACCATTATAAAACAAACCAAAAAAACTGTTTACCGACAGAGTTTTTGCCAGCGATATATTATATAATACAAATAATAACTTTGTAAAAACAAAATATGTTAACCAAAACAAGGCAAGGTGCAGTAAAAACAATACCCTTTTACACAATGGTTTAAACATAATTTATGTATTAAAATGTTATTGTAACATTATTAAAAAACGATTTGATTTGCTTTTTTTGAAAATCGTTAATTTTTGGGTTTTGAGCCAGGTTTAATGTTTGCAACTGTTTCATACCCGACAGTTGTTTATTTAAATATAACAGATTATTATTGTTTAAATAAAGCTCTTTAAGGCTTATTAACTGACCAAACGACTTATCAACTTTTTCAATTTGGTTGTCCGACAAATCTAATATTTCAAGCTTCGACAGTTTATCAACCGACCCTTCGGCCCACGAAATGCGGTTACGGTTAAGGTACAGCTGCTTTAAGTTAGCTGCATAACCAATATTTTGTGGTATAACAGTGAGTTTATTTATCGACACATCGAGCTTTTCGAGTTTTTTAAGCTCGCCCATATTGGCACTAAAAGTTGTTATCTCGTTAATACTTAAATCGATACTAATACAGTTAGGTAAAGCAATTGAATTGCCAATAACTTTTGATATTTTGTTATTGCTTAAGTTAAGTTCCTCGATTTGTTTTAAATTACCAAGTTGTACAGGTATTTGGGTAAGCTTATTTTGGCTTACATTTAATCGTTTAAGGGCTGTCATTTCGCCAATATCAACGGGCAAACCAGTTAACTTGTTTTTTTCGAGGTTAAGCTCGGTTATATTCTTAAAACTTCCAAAACCGTTGGGCAAAACCTCAATACCATTTTCCGACAGTTTTAACTCGGTAAGCTTGTATAAATTTGCAATTGATGTTGGTAAAACTGTTAACCTGTTACGCTCGAGGTATAAAACCTCAAGGTTTTTAAGGTTACCAATACTATCGGGCAACATGGTTAACAGGTTCCAGTTTAAATCAATTTTTTTAAGATTAGTTAACTGTGTAAGCCCGTTGGGCAATTGAGTAAGCTTGTTGTTAAAAAAGTCGAGTTCTTCAAGGTTTTTGAGCTTTGCTATATCGGCTGGTATTTCGGTTAACCGGTTTTCGCCCAAGGCCAAAATTTGCAAATTCTGTAAATTAAACAATGCTGCCGGCAGCTCGGTAATTTTATTTGTACGCAAATAAAGTACCTGCAGGTTTTTTAGTTTATCGATATTTTCGGGTATCTCGGTAATATTTTTACTGTCGAGATTTAAAATATACACACGTTTTTTATTGGCAAAAGCCTCGTTAAACGACCGGTAAACTTTTTGTTTTTTAAGTTCATCGGCGGTTAACAAAGGTTTAACCTTTTTTTGAGCAGTAATTGTATTGCTAACCATTACAAAAGCCAATAATGCAATAATGCCTTGAAATTTTTTTAGTAAAACCATTTTGTTTCGTTTTTTTTTTGATGGGCAAAAATAATTAATTAAGCGTAAATAAGCCTAATAAAAACCAAAACTTGAATATTTACCTATTAACTGTTGGAAACAATGCAGGGAAACGCTCCGATTGAAACCTCACAGAAAAAATGTAACTTTGTAAAAAATATTAAAATAATGAAACATCCATGATAAGAAAGTTTATCACACACGAAAATGATTATTCATGGATGTTGCCCCGGAGTATCGGGGCAGGCTATATGGCCTTTAAAAATCAAATTATAAACAGATGAATAAGTGGAGTGAATTAAGTATACAATATGCAAACCAAAGGTCTTATCTTGATGACCTTTTTCAAGTATATCCAACAATTCCAGAAGGAATTAGAGAAATTGACGAAAAATTATGGGCAGGCGTCGAAAAAGCTTTTAAGCGAAAGAATAACGATTTGTTAATTAGAGAACTATTAAAGCTTGATTTATTCCCAATAAAGGACAGTTATATTGCTTATTTGAAACGTGATAAATCTTAAATTGAAAGAAACCCACGAACAATTAATCGAATTTGTGGTAGAATTTACGAAATAGGGTTAGACAAATTATATGAACGTTGTAGTGAACCTAAAGAAACAAATCGTCAAATAGGTCCAATGTTTCGTGAATGGTTACGTAATAAATCACTTGGAATTACACCGGTTGAATTGAATAAATTCCTTGCTAATAAAAAAGATGCTATTCTTGATGGTAGCGATAAATCGATGATGGACTTTGCAAAAGAAGAATTTGGCTACAATCACAATAAATGATTAGATTTTGTTGGTCGTTTCAATGGAAAATATGTAATTGGAGAGGCAAAATTTCTGACTGATTTTGGAGGTCATCAAAATGCTCAATTCAACGATGCAATAAGCACCGTTGAAGCAAAGAAGGTAAAAGCAGAAAAGATTGCAATTTTAGATGGTGTTTTGTATATTAAAGGGAACAATAAAATATACAAATCAGTTACTGAAACCTACAAGAATTACAATATTATGAGTGCTTTGGTTTTGCGTGAATTTTTATATCAACTTTAGATTATGAAAAAAAGTTTGCTAATTCACAGTGATAACATTGAAGGTCTGAAATATTTATTAAAAGTTCAAGACTTAAAAGGCAAGATTGATTTAGTATATATTGACCCTCCGTATGCGACAGGAGGTAATTTTACTATTACAGATGGTCGAGCTTCAACTATCAGTAATTCAAGAAATGGGAATATTGCCTACACAGATACGTTAAAAGGAACAGAATTTATTGAGTTTTTGCGAACTCGTTTAATTTTATTGAGAGAATTGCTTTCAGAACAAGGTTCGATATATTTACACATTGATTATAAAATTGGTCATTATGTCAAAGTAATGATGGACGAAGTTTTCGGGATAGAAAATTTTAAAAATGATATAACCCGGATAAAGTGTAACCCAAAAAACTTTGACCGTATTGGATACGGTAATGTAAAGGATTTGATATTATTTTATACAAAATCAAGCAATCCAATTTGGAACGAGCCAAGAGAAAAATATACAGAAAAAGATTTTGAAAAATTATTCCCTAAACAAGACAAACAAGGTCGCAGATACACAACCGTTCCAATTCACGCACCTGGAGAAACAGTAAATGGTAATTCAAATAAACCATTTAAAGGAATTTTGCCACCTACTGGTAGACATTGGAGAGCTGATATTGAAACTTTAGAGCAATGGGATAAAGACGGTTTAATAGAATGGTCGTCGAATGGAAATCCTCGTAAAATTATATTTGCAGATGAACGTGAAGGTAAACGTGTTCAAGATATTTGGGAATATAAAGACCTTCAATATCCAAGTTATCCTACAGAGAAAAATTCGGATATATTAGATTTAATTATTAAAACATCATCAAACGAAAATAGTATTGTTTTGGACTGTTTTTGTGGTTCAGGAACTACTTTAAAATCGGCACAACTACAAAATAGACTTTGGATTGGCATTGACCAATCTGATTATGCTATAAACGCAACAAAAGAAAAACTATTAACAATTGAAGGAGATTTATTTTCAGCAAAGCCTGATTTTGATATTATTAATATTAATGAAACAAAGCCCAGTTGCCAAGCTGTATAAGTAATTATTGATGCATTGTCATTCGAGATGCACAGTTAGCATAAATAGCAATTTTAATTTGGTATAAACCTGCTACTAAATAGCCAACTAACCATATGCCGATTGTTGGCATTATTTAATACTTAAGTTTAGCGGTTATAGCTATGCTAACAAACGCTTTACTTTAGGTATACCCCCCCGATGTAGAGTTTTTGTATTTAACCAACGTAGTGCAGTGAAATACTTACAAAATCTAAATCGATTGAGCCATTAGCTCAATTTGG
>CAZJCR010000178.1:0-8125 GCA_964544385.1 uncultured Bacteroidales bacterium | reverse complement strand
TGACCCGCTGGGCATACATACTGGCGAGAGCATTGTTGTAGCTCCGTCGCAAACCCTGTCGAACAGCGAGTATCACAAATTACGCGAGCTGGCAATACGCATTATAAGGCACATTGGAATTGTTGGCGAGTGTAATGTACAATATGCTTTAGACCCTTTTTCAGAAGACTACCGCGTAATTGAAGTAAACGCCCGCCTATCGCGCTCAAGCGCATTAGCATCAAAAGCTACCGGATACCCACTTGCTTTTGTTGCTGCAAAATTAGGATTAGGCTACGGTTTGTTCGAACTTAAAAATTCGGTAACAAAAACTACCAGTGCTTTTTTTGAACCTGCACTCGATTATATTGTATGCAAAATTCCACGCTGGGACCTGGGAAAATTCGAAGGTGTGGCAAAACAAATTGGCAGCAGTATGAAAAGCGTTGGCGAAGTTATGAGTATTGGTCGTAACTTTGAAGAGGCAATTCAAAAAGGCTTGCGAATGATTGGACAAGGTATGCACGGGTTTGCCGGCAATAAGGATATTGAATTTGACAGCATTGACGACGAACTTTTAAAACCTACCGATAAACGAATTTTTGCTATTTATGTAGCACTCGAAAAAGGTTATAGTATCGATAAAATATATGAGCTTACTAAAATTGACCGTTGGTTTTTAGTTAAATTACACAATATTTTTGAACTCGAAAAAACAATCAATAAATTCAACTCGCTACAAGAGCTGCCAACCGACACCTTGCTCGAAGCAAAAATACGCGGCTTTTCCGATTTTCAGATAGCACGCGCAATTTTCAAAAGCAACAACACCCAAATTGAGGCCGATATGACAATGGTACGTAATTTCCGAAAATTGAAAGGAATTGTACCATACGTTAAACAAATTGACACTTTAGCGGCCGAATACCCCGCAAAAACAAACTATTTATATTTAACTTACTCGGGCAACGAACACGATATTGATTTTCAGCACGACGGAAAGTCGGTTACAGTACTTGGCTCGGGGGCTTACCGTATTGGCAGCAGTGTTGAATTTGACTGGTGCGGCGTTAACGCATTGCAAACAATAAAAAAAGAAGGTTTGCGAAGCATAATGATTAACTACAATCCCGAAACGGTAAGTACCGACTACGATATTTGCGACCGCCTTTATTTTGATGAACTTTCGTTAGAACGTGTACTCGATATTTACGAACTTGAAGACCCTAAAGGCGTTATTGTTGCAACCGGGGGACAAATACCAAACAACCTTGCAATGCGCCTTCATAATAATAATGTACGCATTTTAGGAACATCGGCAATAAGCATTGACAGAGCCGAAGACCGCAATAAATTCTCGGGAATGTGCGACTCACTTGGCATTGACCAACCACGCTGGAGCGAATTAACAAGCATCGACGAAATTTACAAATTTGTCGACAAAGTGGGCTTTCCGATACTTATACGGCCATCGTATGTGCTATCGGGGGCTGCAATGAACGTGGTGTCGAACAAGGACGAGATGGAGCACTTTCTTAAACTTGCTTCAAAAGTATCAAAACAACACCCTGTTGTAGTGTCGGAGTTTATTGAACAAGCTAAAGAGATTGAAATTGATGCAGTTGCATCGAACGGCGAAATTGTTGGTTACGCAATTTCAGAACACGTTGAATTTGCCGGAGTACACTCGGGCGATGCCACTTTGGTTTTTCCACCTCAAAAACTTTATTTTGAAACAGTACGCCGTATAAAACGAATTAGTAAACTTATTGCAAAAGAACTCAACATTTCGGGGCCTTTTAACATGCAACTTTTAGCCAAAGACAACGATATAAAAGTTATTGAATGTAATTTACGGGCATCGCGCAGTTTCCCTTTTGTGTCAAAAATACTCAAAGCTAACCTTATCGAACTGGCTACACAAGTAATGCTGGGCAAACAAGTCGAAAAATTAAATCGTTCAATTTTCGACCTCGAATATATTGGAGTTAAAGCATCACAATTTAGTTTTTCGAGGCTTGCCAAAGCCGATCCTGTTTTAGGTGTCGATATGAGCTCAACCGGCGAAGTTGGTTGCATTGGCGACAGCTATTACGAGGCTATTCTGAAATCGATGCTAAGTGTTGGATACAATATCCCTAAAAAAAATGTATTACTTAGTACAGGACCAATGCGCTCAAAAGTTGAATTAGTTGAATCGTGCCGGCTAATGGTTGAAAAAGGTTATAACCTTTTTGCCACAAAAGGTACTGCTCACTTTTTAAAACTTAACGGCATTGAAGCAACTGCACTTAATTGGCCCGACGAAGATGCCAAACCAAACGTGCTCGATTATCTGCGCGGTAAAATGATTGATTTGGTTATTAATATACCTAAAGACCACTCAAAAACCGAGTTGTTTAACGATTATACGATACGCCGTAGTGCTATCGATTATAATATTCCGCTTATTACCAACGCCCGTTTAGCAAGTGCTTTTATTTACTCGTTTTGCAAACTTACTGTCGACGACCTGAAAATTAAAAGCTGGGGCGAATACTAATATTAGTTTATACAATTTAGTACAATATTGTATTTATAATATAAACAGCCGGGTTGCTTGCCCGGCTGTTTTATTTGTATACCTAAAACTATTTGGATAATTTGCGTTAAAGTTGCCTACAATAAGTTATCAATAAAGTAAAAAGTTCGTCAAACTTTGTTAAGGGTAAAGTTTCAGGCTTGTCTGACAATACATGGTAATGTTTAAACTCGTCGCCCTTTGTATATATAAATATAGCTGGCACCCCTGCCTTATGAAACTCGCAATGGTCGCTGTTACAGGTTTCGCCCCTAACCTGTACCGATTTAAATAAACCCAACGAATCGTTAATATAATTAATCTTACTAACAATTGAAGGGCTATCCTCACCATTAACAAGGGCAATACCTTCGCTACCAGTACCAACCATATCAAGATTAATAACAGTTTTAATATTTGATAAAGGGAATACCGGGTTATTAACATAAAAAGTCGAGCCTATTAAACCAGCCTCTTCGCCTGCAACAAATAAAAAAGCAATTGAATAATTATGCGTGTTTTCAGTTTTCGAGTAATAATTTGCTAAAGCCAACAGCATGGCAACACCACTGGCATTATCATTGGCACCCTTAAAAATATTACCTTCGCCCATTATGCCTAAATGGTCGTAATGTGCCATAAAAACAATAAACGAGTCGGGTTGTGCATTCCCTTTAATATAACCTAAAACGTTTTGTGTATTATGCTTATCAATAAACTTGTTTTCAATATTAAATTTTACTTTTTCAGGACGATTTTTTAAAACCGAATCGACAACTAAAAAAACCGGTGTGCTTTGTAATTCCTGTCCTCCCGATACCCACCACATCATATTTCGCCAAGGTAGTATAACAGCTTTGGCTTTTATTGTATTAACATTATATAGTTTACGGTTTAGCCAATTTGCAACAACAACTTTTTTCGACAAATCGAGAGCCATTATCGAATCATAAATTGCATCACAAGTATCAGCGGCATCGGGCAGGTATACAATTTTATGATTACCTTTTATCGATTTACTGCCAGGTGAAACAACAAATTGCGATACAGGCATCAAATTATTCTTATTAAACGATAGTTCCATTTTTCCGGGAAAAGTATTCATCGGAAAACTAAATTGTTGAAAATAATTATTGCACAAAGGTTTAACACCATATTTAGTTAGCTGCAAACGCAAATAACTGGCAGCTTTTTTATCGCCATTATTTACATACCCACGACCATATAACGAGTCGGCTGTTAAAACGGCTATATGTTTAATAGCCTGTTGTTTTTGTTGACAATAAACATTTGAAATTAGAGCAGTTAGTATTAATACAGTTATCAACTTCATTTTAAAAATATTTAGGTTAGTTAATTTTATAGCTTATGTAAGTTTACATTTTATTTATTTTTGACTCAGCAAGCAAGTTATCAATATATATAGCTAATACCAAAATTGAGCGATTCGCTTAATTATTTTATAATAGGTCTCGAAATTTTACAGGTTAGTAGCACAAAATTGAATATTGTTACAATTATTGGCAAATATTTTAAATGTTAAACAAAAGTAAAATATATTAAACAAACATTTGGTTTTTATGTCTTTAGCATGTAACTAAAAAGTATATCAATAAAATAATAAAACACTATTTTTAAAATGCACAAAAAATAAATTATTATTAATAATATTTTTAAACTCTTATATAACTAATATACAGCCATATAACACAATTATTATAATGAGTTTATTAAACTTATAATTTTTAAATTGTAAAGGAGTAATTGAATTTTTCAAAAAAATAAATATTTTGATTTTTTTGGGTACAAAAAATTGAAAATACAATCAAATACTATATGTGTGAAGAAAAATACACTAAAAAACAAATAAAAGTGTATATATTACTGGTTAAACAAAATAACATTGTATACCATTGATTATAAAGCTATTTAATGAACTTACAAAAAAATCATTAAACACTTTTTTTAAAAAGTACAATAATATAATATTGCATCGTTAATATTTTATGTTCAATATGAATTTGGCATAATTTATTAACAATATTCTTATAGTGATTTTAAAAAACAATGTTTATATCAATCTATATCATTGTTTTTCTGCATGTTAAGTAGCATTTACTATTAATACATATTCTAAATAATAACTAACCTTTGAGTTTTGATTTTTGGATTGTGTTTAATAATATAGTATATTTGTTAAACAAAGATGTTAATCACTTTCAGTCAAACATTAAACAAGCATAACCCATTAAACATTACCACTATGACAACAATCGAATTTACCAGTAAATTGCTTAGTATCGAAAGTAAACTCAAGTATTTTGCTTATAGTTTAACATCGAATACCGAAGAGGCCAAAGACCTTTTACAAGAGACCATGTTAAAAGCGTTGTCGAACCGAGAAAAATTTACCGACCCACGTAATTTTAACTCATGGGCGTACACAATAATGAAAAACACATTCATTAATAATTATCGGCGTAATGTAAAATCGAATACAATTTTTAACAAAACAGAGGGTAATGAGAATTTAGCACACCATTTAGAGGCTATAAGCCCCGAATCGGAACATGCTTACAAAGAGCTTATAAAAAAAGTAGATAGTTTACAAGACGATTTTAGGATTCCTTTCCAAATGTTTACCGATGGTTTTAAATATAAAGAGATTGCTGAACATTTAAATATACCGATAGGTACAGTTAAAAGTAAAATATTTTTTGCCCGTCAAAAATTAATGGGGAATTTAAAAGAATACCAAAGTGAATATAAATAACAAGATGGAGTTTTTTAGGAACTGTTTTAAAAACGGTTCCAAATAAGAGTAAAAGTCAATGTTATACCTAAGTAAAGCTCTTGTTAACTTCGTTCCACCTGCTCAACTTAGGTAAAATTAAAATGGGGTATCGCTCAATTATTGGCGAACCCTTTTTTTATTGACTGATTTTTTGTAAAAAAACGTGTTTATTAATAATATAACGGGTGTGTAAGGCTGTGCCAATAACCCCTTTTTCGTCGCTTGCAGTTATATTAAAAAAAATACGTTTGCCGTCAACATTTACTACCTCCGAATGACAAGCCACTACTGAACCTGGCAAAGTTGCCTTAATATGTTTAACATTAATTTCGATACCAACTGTTGAATCTCCATCGGCTAAAAAACTTTCGATACTTTTATATGCCGTGTTTTCCATAAATGCTATCATTGCTGGTGTTGCAAATACATCAATAAGCCCCGAACCAAATGCCGAGGCTGTATCTTTGTTTTCAACAATCATAGTTTGATTATATGTTATGCCAATTTTAATATTAGTATCCATAAAATTTGCCGGTTTATTTATTTATAAGATTGTTAAAAAACAAAATATTTAAGGTTAACCCTAACTCCTGATTAAATTCAACACTTATAAAACTCTCGCCTTTGTCAATTGTCCAAACCCGGCGAAACTGCTTTTGATTGAACATTTCGGTATCGCTATCGCTCCAGTCTGATTTAAGATAATTGTCGGGGCCATACATTGTAACTATTTTATTAATTATGTATTGTGCATTTTCAATCGACGATTCGTTGGTGCCCGACAAAAAACGAACATTTACCGGGTTGCTACCTGTAAGGTTCTCTTTATCAAAAAATATCCTAAACTGGACTATATCAAATGTTTTAAGTTCTTTCCATGGTAATGTTTTTTGATAAACAATCATTACTGTAGCAGGAGTCTCTTCACTGTCTACTTCTTCGTATTCATCGTAAAAAAACGATTTTAAATCGTAAGTAAAACAGTCAAGTATCGAAGTTTCTTTTTTATTGGCTTCAAATATGCTCATGTAGTTTTTAATATGTTGATAAATGTAAATTTACAAAAATACATTGACCATAAAAATAATTGTTAATTTGGTTTTACACAATATTTGTTAATTAATTGTTATCAACTGGTAACGAGAAATATACAGTTGTACCTATATCAGTTTTTGATTCGACCCAAATACGCCCTTTATTAAGTTTTAAAAGTTCTTTGCAAAGTAACAAACCCAAGCCGGTGCCCCTTTCGCCGTTAGTACCATTGCGCGATATTGTTTTATCAACATTAAACAATGTTGTATAAGTTTCAATATCGATGCCTACACCAAAATCTTTGGTTTTAACTATTAAATGTTTGTCGGCAATTATACTTTTTATTTCGATTACCGACCCATGATGCGAAAATTTTATAGCATTGCCAATAATATTCCTTAAAATTGTTTTTAACGAGTTTTCGTCGGCAAAAACATATTGCCCTGCATTTATAAGGTTATTAATTGTTATGCTTTTTGTTGTTAGCTGTGTACTTAATAGTTCAAGCACCTGCAATGTTATTGTTTGCAGGTTTATTTGTTTGGGTTCAATGTTAATACGGTTGTTTTGTGCCTTGCTCCATAAAACAAGTTCATCGAACATTTCGAGCGTGCGGTAAGCCGATTTTGATAATGTGCTAAGCATCTCGGTTTGTTTATCGATTGATATTTCGTTACTGTTTTTCGAAATATAATCGGTTAACGAGTATTGCGATGATATTGAATTTCGTAAATCGTGGCTGATTATTGAAATAAATTTGTTTTTTACCTGATCCGATTCGGCTAAAAGTTTTTGTTGTTTTATTAAATTAACCCGTGTTAAATAATTATTACGGCTTAGTTGATTAAAATATTGGTTTATGGCTAATGAAATGCCAAGCGTTGAAAAAAACCAAATATTTAAATCGAATAATAAAGCAAAATGCGTGCTGTAATTAAATTGGCCTAATCCAATGTTGTTAATATAATAACCTGTATTATAACCAATTATCAATATAATAGATAAAAGGAAAGTATACCTTATTTTGTACGATAACAATAAAAACAAACCTATTATTGTAACTAATAATGCAACAAAATTATGTACAAACCCAACTGGTTTATGGTGCAACATTACCGAAGTAAATATTAAAAACCCCCCGTAAATTAAATAGCAAACAAAAAGTGCAGGCTGTATATATTTTTTTATGTTTTTAGTAAATGTTAACAAATAAAAAGGTAATAACACAAAAACAATAATTATTAACCTTATAAAGGTTATTGTATAATACAATTGTATATCACTAATTATCATCAAATCGAAAAAAACAAACAATGCAAAAACTAACGATGCCAACACATGTCCAACCCTTATGCGCGATATTGCATTTCTATAATACTCGGCTAAAAAAGCATCGTTAAGCTTATCACTATCGATTGGGTTTTTTACAAATTCAATTAATAATTTAACCCCTTTTGTTTTTATAATGCGGTGAATAAACACATTGATTGTATTTAACATTTAAATAATAAAACACCCTTTTGCCGTTTTATAAAATAACAAGGTAATTTGTTTTACATTTTTATTTTATAAAAGTTGCAACAAAAGTATTTAATTTTGGCTTTAAGGAGTATGGTTAACTATTGTTTTTCAAATATTGCAGCTATTACCCAAATTGAGCTATTCGCTCAATCGATTTAGACCCAAATTGAGCTAATGGCTAAATCGATTTAGATTTTGTAAGTATTTCACTACACTTGGTTAGTGAAACACTACAA
>CAZJCR010000177.1:0-8222 GCA_964544385.1 uncultured Bacteroidales bacterium | reverse complement strand
ATATTTTTATTATGTTTTTTACCTTTTACCAATACCCTGTTTTGTTTGCAATTTACTATTACCCAAATTTAGCGATTCGCTCATTCGATTTAGATTTTGTAAGTATTTAACTACACTTGGTTAGCGAAATACAACAAACTCTACATCGGGGGTAATACCTAAGTAAATCTCTTGTTGGCTTTACTTTAACCGCTTAACTTAGGTATTAATAAGGCAAACAAGCAAACCTGTTTTAAGTGGCATTTTTACTATATATATGGTAAGCAAATAGTTGTAAACTTTATGCAGGTTTATTTACGTGCTACAAAATTATTAATTTCTTTTGCCAAAACATCTAAAAAATAACATTATTACCCAAATTAAGCAATTCGCTTAATAGATATAGGCTTTATAAGCATTTTACTTTGTTAGCAAAACACAACAAACACTACAACGGGGTTACAAAAACAAAAAGTCCCCTGTAAATATGGGGACCTAATGCTTATTAAGGTAACACTGCTATTAAGAAAAAGTCTATTTCTCGATTATTACTTGTTTGTAAAATTTGCCATTATTAGTTTCGACAGCAATTATGTATAACCCTGGCTTTAAAACATGTGTATCGATTGTTATAATTTTTTGCATACTTAAATTATTATACTCGCTAACTATAATGCCATTAGTGTTATATAAAACAACATTATTTATTAAAGTGCTGTTAGCATTAATAAAAATATTATTTACAGCAGGGTTAGGATAAACAGTAACATTAAAATTAGTATTGTTGGTTATGCCAAGCCCTCGCAGGTTAACATCAATTGTAGTGTCGCAATAAATGTCGATATTATTGTTATAAGTGTAAAAACTACTATGCTCAACAATAAAAGTTAAACCATTTTTAGGTGCAACCCCCGAAAACATAACAGTACCTTGCGTGTTTGTTGTTTTTGTGTTGTTATTAAAAGTAACATTGGCCAAACTAACATTGCCAATTGTTCCGGTTATGTTAAATGTTACATTGTAGGTTATTAAAACAAGGTTAATATCACGTTCAATGTTGCTGTTAGTTACCGACAATTGCCCGTTGTTGTTGTAATAACCATTGTGTGTAACTATGTATTGGTAATTGTCGGCAATTGGCAGGTTAATACTTGCTATACCATTATTGTTAGCAACAATATTTGTATCGTTAATATTAACTATTGCGCCGGCTAATACCTGGCCATCGCAAGCCACGGTAAATTCAACTTTATAAGTTACAAGTTCAATGTTAACATTTGCCAATGTATTAGTATCGGCAACTTGGAAAGTACCAATGTAATCAACAAAATTATCTTTTTTTACAGTAAGCTGATAACTGCCTTTGGTAATGTCGGTAAACAAAGCATGGCCGTTTGTATTTGCAACAACATAATGGTTGCCCAGATAAACTTTTGCGCCCGAAACCGGGTTGCCTTTATGTTTAACATTAACAGTAACATCGGGGATAAAAGCCAGGTTAATATTTTTTTCGATATTTTGTGTATCAACCTCAACAGTATCGTTAACAGTATAAAACCCATCTTTAACAATTGTTACAGGCCATTTCCCGGGGTAAATATCGGTAAAAAGTACAATGCCTTGTTCATTTGTTAATAGTGTAATATTGTTAATAGTAACTTTTGCATTGCCAACAACTGCGCCGCTATTTAAAACAGTATATTTTACATCGGGTATAGGTGTAATGTTGGCGGTATACAACATGTCGTCGAAAGTAATGTTTATGGTGTCAGATTTTGTTAAATAACCGCTATTTGTAATTGTAATAATAGCGTTGTTTGTCGACTGTACCGACTCGAAAACAGCCTGGCCATTTTGGTTTGTTTGGCGAATTAGTGAATTTAGTTTTACCGATGCTCCTTCAATAAGGCTGTCGGCATGTGATACTGTAACCACAACATCGGTAATTTTTTTAAGATAAACATTTATTTCAACGTTGGTTAGTGTAACGTCAACAGTATCGTAAGCTGCGTAGTAACCTGCTTTGCTAACGCGCACTGGTAAACGGCTGCCGGTACTAACATCGGCAAAAACAGCCTGGCCTTGTTCGTTGGTGGCTGTAACCCTGTTTTGGAACAAAACGGTTGCAACATTAACCGGACCATAATAACCCGATACATTAACAGTTAAATCGGGTATTTGCACCATTGCAACATTTACAACAATGTTTTGGCGGGTAACAAAAAAGGTGTCGGTAACTGTATAATAACCACTTTTACTAATTGTATAAGCAAGGTTGTCGGTACTATAAAGATTATCGAAAACATACTCTCCGTTACTGTTAGTTGTGCCGGTGGCTGTGCTAATATCAATTTGCGCCCCTTCAAGCGGAACATTATTACTGCTTATATTAAAGGTTGCTGTAAATACCGGTATTTTTGTTAATACTATATTAAACAATGTGTCGCTATCGACATTAACAGTTGTATCGAGCAAATAATACCCCGACTTTTGGACATTAATAGTATAGCTGCCATCGGGTATTGTGTTAAACACAGCTATACCCTGGTTGTTTGTATTAGCCTGTTTACCAAACGCCGATACTATTGTGTTTGTCAATGGGTTTTGGCCGTCGGTAACAAATACTTCAACAACCGATGTGTTGCCAATTGTAACAAGGGGTAAGGTTATATTAGTTGTACTGTTATCAATAGTAATTGTAGTATTATAGTCGAAAAACAAAGGCAACGATGCTATAATATTATATTGCCCATATGCCAGCTGGTAGTTAACCTGGCCGTCGGAGCCGGTTTGTAAAACAAGCGAACCAATTGTAATAACGGCATTTGCTAAAGGCAATTGGTTAGCAGCATCAACTACAGTAAAAACAACGTCGGACATTTGTTGTTGCTGGCTTTGGAAAGTAAAACGCACGTTAGGCCTGTTTGTCGACGAATTGGTAAAATTTGGCGGGGTTTGGCTGTCGTTAGTGCCATAAGCTACCGAATTAAAATTTGTTTGAGTAGCAAGCAATTTTGTACGGTCCGATGATGCACAATAATCACCATTATCGCCCCACACAATTTCAATAACAAGATTGCCTAACTGCGGGTTAAAGTCAAAACTGTTTATATCAAAAGTGTACCAACCGGTTTGTTCTGGAATGTAAAAAACGTCGGAACTATAAACCGATACTGGGTTGTTAATTGATAAATACCCGTTTTCGACAGCATTTTGCGATGTGTACCCAAGTTTTATTGTAAAGTTTTTTAAATCGCGTTTACTTTCCGACTCGGTAACGCGCGAAAAGTTAAAAGCTAAATTAGTGATTGTTTGTTGGCCTGACGAGAACTCAGATGAAAGGAAAAGCATTTGGCTGCGGTTATTCTCGTAATAATTGTTAAACGGATATTCGGTAATAACAATTTCGCCATTTCCAATTTCAACCTGTGGTTTAAGGCCAATTGTAATACTGTCGGTAAATTCAATAAGCTGGTTGCCAATAACCGATAATTCAATATTGCAAACTGTTCCGTTAACAGTTGCGCTATTGGCAGTTACTAAAAATTGTAAGTTAGCTGTTTGGTTTATATCAATAGTATTAATAATTGTGTCGGTAGCGGCAAACTCCAAATACGGGTTTGTGGTTAATATATTAACCTCAACGTTTTGGGCAGCATTTAAACCCGAGTTTATAATTTCGGCATTAATATATCCCTTTTCACCCGGGTCGATACGGCCATTACCATCACCAAAAGTACCGTCTTCGACAACCGAAAAATTCAGCACACTTAATTCAGGTGCATTTACTTTAATCGAAAATTGTTTTTGCCATACTTTTTCGCCACTTGTAATTGTTACCGTAAAGGCCGCATTATATAAGTTAGTAAGGTTGTTTTTTACCGATGCCTCAAAATTACCACCTGTGGCTGTTGCCGATGCATCGATATTATTAAACGAAAAATTGTTTTGCGAAATAATAAAATTTGTGTCGGTAGTTGATAAAGTTGCAACAACATTTTGAGCAGTTTCGACACCAACATTTTTAAGGTTAAGGTTTATAGCAAAGGTTTCGCCATTTTCAACCTCGCCATTTTGGTTCCCGTTAGTATCATCAATTGAAAAGCTTTGAATGCTAATATAAGGACCCTCGGCCGGAATAACCGACACCGTACCAATATAAGTTACTTTATTATACGCGGTAACAACAATGCTGCACTGTGCTACCTCGGTAAAAGCAGTAAAAGCAATATTGGCCGAGCCATTGCTAACAACCGCCGAACCAACAAGTTGGTTATTAACCGATAAAGTTGCCAAAGCTCCGTCGAACGAGCAATCAACCATAAAGCTGTTTTGTCCCATAAGTATTTCGGCAGGGTGATTAACTGTCATCAACTCGGGAGTACTTGTGCGCAATAAAAGCGATGGGTCGCCAAATGTTGTCCATGTATCGGTCATTTCGGCACCATCGGCTCCATACTCGTCGTTCATGTGCATACAACCATTGTAGGCAACACCACCAAAAGTACGTTTTATGTTATTAGTGTACGATTCAACTAAAATGTCGTTCATCTCGTCTTGCCCGTCCATTGGTGGCTCCCAACTTTGGTTTATTGTTGATGCAATAATAGTTGCGGCACCTGTGGGCTGGCCATTGCTTGTTGACCGCATAAAACCCTCGGCAAAACATGTTTGGCCTACAAAGTTACCATTAACACATGCCACGTCGAAAATAAACGGCAGTTTATTTACATTAGTAAGGCTTGCCATATTATTAACACCAAAGCCCGAAGTAACCCAATAAGTATCGGAACCATGTCCTACATAATTTATAACACCACGCCCGGCGTTTAACGAGTTAGCAACAGCAGTTGCCGATGCCCCGGGGTCGTAAATTTGGTCAACAGTTGAATACCCGTAGTTTAAAAGGTCGGTACGTATGTTGTTCATATGTGTTTGATCCGACTCGCCGTCGTCGCCCTGGCCGCCACCGCCCTCCGACGATGCTATCCCTATTGCATTGTTTAACCAACTGTCGTTAGTATTAAGCATCTTTTCGTAAAAAATTGCGCGTTCAACCTGGGTATTAACATGGTCGACAGTTTGAGCCGAAAAACGGCCTACAAAAAACTCGGGGTACGAGTCGCTGCCTTGTATGTAACTGTAAGCCACGTCGGAGTCGCCCGACTTTGACAAGACCGGAATTTTATCGGAGTCACCAACTAAAAGCAAAAACGAGAGGTTATTGCTGTTATAATAATTGGTAACATAAGTTTTTAACGTACTTGCTGTAGTACCTGTTGTTTGGCTACTAAACTCAACCAACTGGGTTGGTAAACCGCGTTGGTTTTTCCAATTTACAAAAGGTTGCATTGCCTCAGTATAATCGGGGTGGCAAATAACAAGCATAGTGCCTGTTTCGTCAATAGGTGTGTATTTTTCGGTAGTGTAATTTAAAAACTGGCGGCTGAATATTTTGTCAAACTCGGCGGTGCCACCAATGTTTTTTATTGGTTGTAAGCCATTAACAACGGGAGCTTTAGTTACCACAAGCTCAACTACTAAATTTGAATATACACGTAATATTTTTTTTACCGGGTTGTACTGCACCATATTTGCAACAATTGTTTGCCCGCGCTTATTACGTAAAATATATGGTTGCCTTAAGCTTACCACGTTTGACGGAAAAAAAGCATCGGTATTATACTCAGTACCGTACTCATAAGCAACTTTAGCCGGGTTAACATCGCGGTACAAATTACCCTTGCCCGGGGCTATCTCAATGTTGGTGTAATCGGTAAAAGCCGAATCGATAACTTTGGCCACGTACATAGCCATATTATCAATAATAACCGATGTAGTAAGTTTCGACAAATCGGGGGCACCTTTTACAAGCAATGGCGAACCATTATCGAGCCTTACAATTTTTGCCTTGCCTTTGGGTGTTTCAACATCGATAAAATTAACGCTGTTAACACTAAACCCTACGGTTATGTTGCTAGTTTGGCTAACCAGCGATACACTTGTTTGCGAGCTTTTGTTGCCCGGGTTTTGGGCAAAAATTTCTGTAAATAAAAACACTAATATTACAGAACACAGTAAAATTTTCGATTTTTTCATAAACAATGTGGTAGTAGTAAATTGAAATACAAATATATAATTATCGGTTCATAAAAAAACAGCATGTTCAAAAAAATGGGAAAATATATTAAAACCCAAATTATACCTAATTAAAGCTCTTGATCGCTTTACTTTAACCGCTCAACATAGGTAAAACATTGGTTATAGTGTTAATACAGGTAAAAAGAATTAAAAAATTGGAAAAATATTTTTATTAGCATGTAATTCAACTATTTTTGCCATTTGTCGCAAAAAAAATTTATAAAACACTTTATGGCAAACGAAGACGTATTTAAGAAAATTATTGCCCACTCAAAAGAGTACGGGTTTATATTCCCGTCGAGCGAGATATACGACGGATTAAGTGCTGTGTACGATTACGGACAATACGGTGCAGAGCTTAAAAACAACATAAAACGATATTGGTGGGACTCGATGGTTAAGCTTAACGAGAACATAGTAGGTATCGACTCGGCAATATTTATGCACCCCACAGTATGGAAAGCATCGGGGCACGTTGGCGCGTTTAACGACCCGCTAATTGACAACAAAGACTCGAAAAAAAGATACCGTGCCGACGTTTTAGTTGAAGACCATTTGGCAAAAATTGAAGCAAAAATTAACAAAGAGGTTGAAAAAGCGGCGTCGCGCTTTGGAAACACCTTTGACGAGCAACAATTTAGAACAACAAACCAACGCGTTGTTGAATACCAGGCAAAAATTGATGAAATAAAAACCCGGTTTTTTACTGCTTTGGGTAACGATAACCTTGCCGAGGTTAAAAAAGTTATTGAAGATTGCGAAATTGTTTGCCCAATTTCGGGGACAAAAAACTGGACCGACGTTCGCCAGTTTAACTTAATGTTCGAGACAAAATTAGGTTCGGTTAGCGAAGAGGCCAACAGTATTTACCTACGCCCCGAAACTGCACAAGGCATTTTTGTTAATTACCTTAACGTGCAAAAAAGTGGCCGTATGAAAATACCTTTTGGTATTGCCCAAATAGGTAAAGCTTTCCGTAACGAGATAGTTGCCCGCCAGTTTATTTTTAGGATGCGCGAGTTTGAACAAATGGAAATGCAGTTTTTTGTGCGTCCAGGCGAAGAACTTAAATGGTTTGAAGAGTGGAAAGCAACACGCCTAAAATGGCATTTAGCATTAGGTTTTGACCCAAAAAAATACCGTTATCACAACCACGAAAAACTGGCACATTACGCCAACGCCGCCACCGACATCGAGTTCGATTTCCCGATTGGATTTAAAGAGGTTGAAGGCATACACTCGCGCACTAATTACGACTTATCGCAACATCAACAATACTCGGGTAAAAAAATTACATATTTCGACCCCGAACTTAACGATAGTTATGTGCCTTATGTTATTGAAACATCGATAGGTTTAGACCGCATGTTTTTATTAGTGTTGTCGAACGCTTACACCGAAGAAAAAATTACGCAGGAAGACGGTAAAACCGACGAACGCGTTGTATTAAAAATACCACCTGTACTTGCCCCTGTAAAACTTGCAGTATTGCCACTTGTGCGCAAAGACGGGTTACCCGAAAAAGCACGCCAGATTTTAGACAACCTTAAATACGAACTAAACTGTATTTACGAAGAAAAAGACTCGATTGGCAAACGCTACCGCAGGCAAGATGCAATTTGCATTACCATTGACCACGACACGCTCGAAACCAACACAGTTACCTTGCGCGACCGCGACACCATGCAACAGGAACGCATACCTGTTGATAAAATAAACGAAATTGTAAATAGCAAAGTGTCGTTTACCAATATTTTTAAAAAAATTAGCTAACTTACACACCCTGCCATAAAAAACATGGCAGGGTTAACTTTTTATAAACCCTTGCCACAAAATATTGTGCCATTAAAAATAACCAAAATGAAAAAGTTACTTGCCTTATTTTTGTTTATAGCCATTTATCAGGTTGCTTTTACACAAATACAACCTATCGAAAAACCCGAAAAAGGTTATCGTTTCCAACATAGGATAAAAGGCCCCGACCATAAAAAAAGCGAAGTGCTTGAGCTTATGGTTGATGAACATGGTAACTACCTTGTGGCAACTTTCAGGGGCGAAAAATCGAAATACATATATTTATATGTGTACAACCTTTACACCTG
>CAZJCR010000176.1:4465-8278 GCA_964544385.1 uncultured Bacteroidales bacterium | reverse complement strand
GTGTGTTCTGCTCTTTTTAATGTTCTTATATAAATTGTATTCATGATACTATAATTTTAAATTAATTTTTTCTACTATTTTAAATATTTTGACAGTCTGCGTCGGTGTATTTAATTACGCTCTCGTTCTGCATAAGCGTAATCAAACTTCAACAACACTACAAAGTAGCCAAAATCTTCGGCAGACATAAGGTGTACTTTATCACGAAGTGTTTTAAATACTTGAAGTGATTCTTGTTCAACTTCTTTAACAATGGTAACTAAGGCATCTAAAAACTGTTTTTTCGACTTTGCAGAAAGTAATTCCTTGTCAATAAGGTTTTTCCTGTCATTTTTCGATGCCTTGTCTCTATACTCATGAAGTGCTTTAGCTACTTCGGCAGTATATTCTAGCGACTCTTCTTTGTTTTTTGTAATCATAGCTAATAACCAAGTTTTATATGTTCTGTATGTAATAATATTTTCATAATCTTTTTGAAGTGTTTTTTCATCAGATTTTGTTGGTTTAGATAAATTTAAATCAACATAAACCCCATATTTATCTCTTAAACTAGAAGGTTCAAGAGCCTTTAAACCAATTGTCCCATAAGAACAGGCTTTCCTAAATTCCTGTCCAAAAATTTCCTCATATTTTGTAGCATTTTCAATAGCCATATTTTCACCAAAAAGCATCTTATATAAATTCAACAGATTTGTTGCTGATTGAAAATTAAATGGAACAAAACCAACAGTTGTGTTTCCTTTAGATCCTAAACTATAAACATATCCGATTATTTTTTTTTCGGGGAATTCCTTTGATAAACTAAAAAATAATTTCACCCATGTTAACATATTAACTTCGACAACATTAGTATCAACATGAAAAACATTTGAATTATGAAGTCGAGCAAAATCAAAATCATCTCTATACAATCGTTTATCATAATTGAAATTTAGCCATTGAGCATTCCATGCCTCAATTTGATTACCTCGAAATTGGGGCAAAGATTTATCATTAAGTGCTTCTCTATATACTTTCCATCCTTCATAGATTTTCCAAATAATTTCAACATCGTCAAAGTAAATACTAAGTGCTCCTTTTAGACATATTCCAAAACCGCTGCCAATCCAAGTCAAATATTTATCAGATATGGTAAATGGTAATTGAATATCAGTTGTTTGACCTGAATAAGGTTGAAATCCATTATTTCCACCTTCTGATGCAGGAAATCCAATAGCTACGCTTGCATCAAAACGATTTGACTCTATAGTATTTATTGTTTTTGCGATTCTTAACTTTCGGTCTTCTGCCGATGGAGTAGTCCCTTTGGGTATTTTAGGATTTTCCAACGGTGAATTTCCTCCTGTCATTAAATATTTGGGGTGATTAAAGAAGAGTGGAATGTATTCCTTTTCAAAAAACTCTTTTGCCGAATAATTCTTTCCGGTTTTCTCGTTAAAAGTTTTCAAAAACGTTTTTCCTATTGTTGCTGCTATCATAATATTTGTGTTTTAGCTGAAAATTTTGTGTTGTAATTTTCTGGTCTTGCCAATTGAACATTTAAACCCAATTCCGAATTATAAGCCTTATCGGGTATTACAAACGGACGTGAACCGTTTTCTAATTGCCGTAATCCTCGCACGGCATAAAATCGCGTACTTACTTCCATCATAGCTTTTTGTTCGGGAGTGGCTGATAAGTAATCTTCTTCGTTGCATTCGAAGATACAAGTTACACTGTCAATATCAAGTAAATCCAGAAGAATAGCTTTTGAATTGTGAGTCAATTTATCAATATTCCATTTTCCGGTTTCTTTAAAAACTGAATGCTGTTCTATTTTTAAAAAATCAATTTTTGTAAAAACGGTATCTATTTTTTCCTGCAATTGATTTTCTTTCATTAATTCTCCATTGGGTAACACATCGTAACTCCTTTTTATAATTTCAAGATTATAAGGCAAAGCATCTTTTTCATCGTCGGGTGGTGCAAGCACATATATTGGTTTATATTTTCCAATGGTGTCATTATTTCGTTTTCTATTCACACGTCCAAATCGCTGAGCCAATGAGTCGAGTGGGGCAGCTTCGGCTATCATTATATCGAAACTAATATCTATACTCACCTCCACTACTTGTGTAGAAACAACAATACAAGCGGTGGTTGATGTATTAAAATCTCCGGTTGGATTCCCCTTTTCATCTAAGCCCATCAGCAATCGTTCTTTTTCGTTGCGGTCGCCTTTGGTAAATCGGCTATGGAGTAAGAGCGTTGGAATAGTAGGATATTGTTCTTTCATCCGCACATACTGCTCTTGAGCTGATTTTACTCTATTGCAGACAATTAGAATCTTTTTATTCTCAGAAACAGCTTTTTGAATTTCATTATCTGCCATTTCCCAATTATCTATTTTATAAACAATATGCCTGTTAAACTTCTCTAATTCATCATTATTGAGCGACACTTCTAAAACATTCTCTTTTCCAAGAATTTCAATTATTTTATTATACAAAATACTTGGCATGGTTGCCGTACCAATATGAATATTGCAACCTAAATATTTTAACACTTCAATAATTTTCAGAACTATAGCTTGAGTAATTTCGGTATAGGTATGAATTTCATCGAGTATTACATCACAACCTTTTATATCCAAAATCATTGCTTCGAAACCATTTGTACCGAAAGCAATTGCAGCAATTTGATGCGGTGTAAGCACTTTTACAGCAGCCCCAACATGCCCCTGTATAATTTTTTCTTCTTTTTCTTTTCCTGCAAGTACAATGCTAGAAGCTGCATGTAATAATCGAATATCAATATTTGGGTTGTCTTTTTCCAAATCGTTTTTTACACGTTTATACATTGCATTAATCGAAGCCTGAAACGGTAATGTATAAAAAACTCTTCCCTTACATCGTCTGAACAAATAATCGGTTTTGCCTGCACCTGTAGAAGCTACAACCATTGTGTGTTGCTTTTGAGAATCTGAGCTTTTTAAAGATAGTGGATACAATTCGTGCTGACGATTGAAAAAGTTTAGGTTTGGTATTTTAAATAAACGTTCAAGATAATTTTCAGTTTTATCGGACAATGCCGATGCAAAATGATCGGCAGCCATTAAAAGACCTCTCCATTCGGAATATCCGCTTTCTCTTACTTTATTTTCGCAATATTCAAGAACCTTTTCAAAGTTCTTTTTAGCATCTTCAATAGAAATATCGTAAATTTTTATGCCAAAAGCATTCAGTATTTCGAAAGCATCATTCTTCCACAATTCCCAATTTTTTATGTGATAGTTGAAATTATTCTCGTCTAATTCTTCCATCAAATCTAAAATTCCTTTTTTCCGTGCATCGTGAAGAATTGATTTATGATGAGCAATTACCATCTCAATTAATGCCGGATGTATAGCCTCATCAAACAACGAAATAAAAAAGCATGATGCAATTTCGTGGCGAAATGGAGTGTCTGGCTTTTTGTTTTCATAAAGTCTTTTTTGAAAAACGGTGCTTGCTTTTCCAATGTCATGTAGAATTGCTCCTAATCGAGCTGTTTCTTTATCCATATTGGAATATTCTGCAATTTTTTTTGCAACGGTACTTACCAAATACAAATGGTCATACAACGAGGTTTCTTCGGGTAATCCTTTAGCTTTTATGTGTGGACAAATATTGTTCATGTTCATGTTTATTTTTTTTTATCTGGGCTTTCAGCCCGGAAATTTATCGTTCATTTATTTACCCGGGGCGTTGCCCGCGGGTTGAATTCAGTTAGCCTTTCAGGCTGTTATAATTTGTTCAACATTATAATCATTTCACCGTGTTGTTACTGTCGGTT
>CAZJCR010000176.1:0-4365 GCA_964544385.1 uncultured Bacteroidales bacterium | reverse complement strand
GCTGTTATAATTTGTTCAACATTATAATCATTTCACCGTGTTGTTACTGTCGGTTTTAATTTCCCGGGGCGTTGCCCGCGGGTTGAATTTATATAGCCTTTCAGGCTGGTTTTGCTCACTACCCCGGGCTGAAAGCCCAGCTTATTTCAGCCCATGGTATCACCATGGGTTTCTATCGAATTTCAGCCCAACGGCATCGCCTTGGGTTTAATAATGAATGCAAAACATCGCCCTGAAAGGGCAAATCAATCATCCCACACATATCGTTCGTCATATTCAATTTGGTATTCTGCCAAAAACATACGGTATTCATCCTTGAAACTCATTGTTTGATGGTGTTTTTCCTGATTTTCGATATATCGTTTTGTTTTATCATGTACCGATGGACTCACCGAAAACCCTCCATATCCACCTTGCCATGCAAATGTTTTATAATAATTATCCTGGATTTTTATCCATCTACTGCTATGTCTCTTAATTTCTTCAACAAACTTTGCCAATGCAATATTTTTCGACATCACACACAGAATATGTATATGGTTTTCTGTTCCATTGATTACTATTGGAATCGACTCGTTCGATTTTATTACCGAACCAATATATGCATATAATTTTCCCTTATCTGCTGAACGAATTTCAACAGAATTGTATTTAATGTGAAAAATTAAATGCACGTATATTTTTGATAATGATTGTGCCATGTTTATTTTTTTTTATCTGGGCTTTCAGCCCGGAAATTTATCGTTCATTTATTTACCCGGGGCGTTGCCCGCGGGTTGAATTCAGTTAGCCTTTCAGGCTGTTATAATTTGTTCAACATTATAATCATTTCACCGTGTTGTTACTGTCGGTTCATTTATTTACCCGGGGCGTTGCCCGCGGGCTGAATTCAGTTAGCCTTTCAGGCTGGTTGGTTTACTTAATAATTAGTTTTTACAGGAGTTCCAACTACTTTTAAATAACCATACATAGGTTCATTCTGTTTGAATCTATTGAAACCCACCATAAACGACTGTTCATTTTTTTCAAATACAAGTTCAAACCCAGCAAACATATCTTCATTACTATCAAACTCTTCTTTTGTTACTTCTAAAATCTCTTCGTCCGGATAAAGAATATCCTCGTTTCGAGCCAAACAAATATGTTGCTTGGAAGCAATTTCGGCATCTGTTTTTGATTCAAATGCTACATATAAAAGAGGTTCTATTAAAACACCTCGCATAAGAATAGCATAAGGTCGGTGAAATTCTTTATTTTTTCCTCTTCCAGTTTCATTCCAACCTCGTGGTTGAATTTGTTCTTGTTGTTGAGATATTTGTTTATATGATAATCTGTGCCCAACAATCTTTTTTATTTCTCCATTATCATCTTTCAATAATTCAGGAAATAGTTTTCGTTCAATTCCTGCTATTACTGAAGGTGTAAGAAATTGCTGACTATACGTTTCACTATCTCGTACCGCTGTCCAAGGTTTTATAAAACCAAAAGGACCCGAATATTTTACAATGTATATTTTGCTCATTTTTTTTATTTTAATGCCCCAAATCCAACCCCTGTACTATTACCAATTCCAACATTCCATGCAAATGCCTTTGTCTCGGGTTTTCCTTTTATAATTACCGGACAAACATTTGCTTCGTTTTTAATTTCACCGTAATGAACCAGTTTTGTATGTGCTTTAAGGTAGTTGAGGTCGAACGAAATAACTAATGTGTCGTCGGTGAGTCCGGCTATTCTCATCTTTGTAAGCAATGATTCTTTCAATAATTGCCCACTTACAGGTTCGTTAAATTTGTAATGATTAACCCGCTCCCCCACTTTTCGTTTTATAAACACCGGACTGGCAACTTCAAAAACGTCTTTAGTTTCAAAATTTGGATCGTTTTGCATTATAATTTCGGTTACTTTTAAGCCACAAAACATTTCGGGGCTTTTTTGGATATTTGCAATTATTGATTTTATTAAACCGGTATCGTGAGCACTTATAAAAAAATTCGCCCCGTTTTCAAACTGCAAACCTTTTCCATTTGTACTTTTACACGCCCCCTGTAACCACGAAAACGAATAAAGTGAAACATTGCCATGTTGTTTGTTTTCAAATCCAATCCATTTGTGAATTGTGGCAGTTAACATTTTAAGATGGTTAAATGGTACAATGCTACCATCTGATTTAACTTTAAGGTGTATCCTCATAATATTATAAAGTTTGTTTTACATGTAAAATTCACTATTCAAAAATTTGCAAAACCGTTATAATTCGAATTTTTTCAACAAAAAGGCTATACAGTATTATCAAAGTTATAATACACTAATGACAAAAACTGTCAGTGAAATATTTAGTTAACTACAAAATGTTTTTTGGCTTAATTATCTGTTAAATATAACTAATAAATTTTATTATATAAAATTGAATTTTAAGCAATTGTGTTAACATTAGTTCTTATTCAGCTTTATTAACGCTTATATGCGAAAGGTTTATATATTTTATTGTACAATTTTTGGGGATTGCACAAAAAAAGCTCTGTAAACATTATGTTACAGAGCTTTTTTATAAATTGTGACCCCGGAGGGGTTCGAACCCTCGGCCCGCAGATTAAGAGTCTGCTGCTCTACCAGCTGAGCTACGGAATCGGCGGGGCAAATATATATAATAATTATTTGTTATGTTAATTTTTTAAAATATTTAACCATTATTATTTACACCCAAATTGAGTGCTTGGCTCAATAAGTTTATATTTTGTAAGTTTTTTACTATACTTGGTTAATGAAACGCAACAAATTCAACTGGGTTTATACCTTAATAGGGTTTTTAGTTGTATTAATTTAACCGCTCAATCAAAATTTGCAACAGGGCTTTAACTAATTAACTGCCGGGAAACAAATTGGGTTGCTCATAGTTTGCCGTAGTGCTAAACCAAGCTGGCTGCGTATCTCTTTCTGAAAAGCATGCTCTTTAAGTGCCTCCCAACTGTCGATGTTCCAATAACTGCTTGTAACTAAGTTATACAAGGCTTTAACCATAGTAGGCGTCAGCTTGTAGTATTTTGGTATAAACGAACTGTTATCGGCAACCGGCTCAAGCATTACATCGTTATTAACTATCATATCGAGCAGGTTAGTTAAATCCTGAGTAACAGGCAATGGTTCAATTTGGCTCTCGTCTGGTTCGTTTTCCATTCCAATAATCTTTTTTAGGTATATGTTAAGTTTTGCCCAAAAACTTATGTTTACCTTATTGATGCTATTGTTTGTAGTTTCCATTATCGTAAATTTTATTGTTTATTATTAACCTTTTATCACACTCAATTAAATATTTACCTGTTTTAGTATTGTATATTAAAATATTACAATACAAATTTAGCTTTACCATACAAGGCAAATAAGAGGTAAATACCTAAAATACCAGGGAGTTTTACCCTAATTTGATATAAGGTTAAACTGCTATAATTTTTAATTAAACTAAACTAATTTAGTTTACAGCCTACCCAAAA
This sequence comes from uncultured Bacteroidales bacterium, assembly GCA_964544385.1. Lineage (GTDB taxonomy): Bacteria > Bacteroidota > Bacteroidia > Bacteroidales > SZUA-534 > CAZJCR01. The sequence continues at coordinate 874 of CAZJCR010000176.1, read as the reverse complement.
CCACGGTGTAGACAAAAAAGCAAAATTTTAGCCTAACATGTTTATTTAAAACACCCCTATTATTAACCCTCAAAACTATAAAAAATTGTTGTAATACTTTTGTAAATTGCTTATTATTACCCCAATTGAGTTATTTGGTTAATTAAAACACATTTTTATGATACGTATTATATTTATAATTACACTAATAATATTACCATTAACAATAATACCTCAAAAAGCCACATGAGCTTTCGATATTAATGCTGGCGCACCATATAACATACCAATGCCTTTAACAATAACCCAAAATAGTTACCCTAACATAAACATAACTGCAAAATACTATACCGAGCCATTTACATCGCCATACTATTGGGTAATAAAGCTTGCGCTGATAACAGGCAACAAGGCATGGGGATTTGAAACTGTACATCATAAACATTATCTTAAAAATAAACCTAACAATGTTTACTAGTTTAGCATATCGCATTGATATAACATTATTACAATAAACCGCGCTTTTTATAAAACAATAAACAACAAGTTTGAATATATACTTAAACTTGGCGCGGGCATTGCATTGTCGCCCTCCGAGAGTATTATACGCTGGCAAAAATTTAACGAGGAGAGCGGAATATTAAACTGGGGCTATTATATAACCGGCCCAGTTTTTAATATAGCTGTGACAATAATTGCCGGCACGGGGTTTAATTTAGTTACTGCCTAAAATCCGCAAACATATTTTTCTAACCACAGAGAGCACAGAGTTCACTGAAAAAAACATCACTGTTTTAAATGAGTCAAACCCAAATTGAGCTAATCACTCAATCGATTTAGATTTTGTAAGTATTTCACCACACTTCGTTAGTGAAACACAACAAACTCTACATCG
>CAZJCR010000175.1:0-8286 GCA_964544385.1 uncultured Bacteroidales bacterium | reverse complement strand
AGGCTAACGCAAAATATGCCAAAATTGACGCTTAAAACCGCCAGTTAAATTATTTAACCGGAATTGTTTATTAACAGTTCCGGTTTTTTTATACTTTTAAAGCTAAATAGCAAAATAATTTTTTATCGTTAACCTTTTATACAAATGCCAGGTTTTGACAATACTAAGAAAATTCAATTAAAAAATATCGAAATGCCTGAAAACATTGCGATAATAAATATTATTGTTATTACTAAAAATAGCAGTTTTTATAGTTTGGTTGATAATAGTGTTAACAAAATAAACATAAATGGCATAAAAATTACATCGGTAAATGTTCACGCAAAAGTGGAATTGTTAAATAATATTACTGGTTTCGATAATAATTCTGTTTTCCATTTTGATACAACATCGTTTGACCAAGCCAGCGTAATTGAGATGGTTAAAACAATTCGCAAAAACAATAAAACTGCAAATTGCATTATAGTTGTTTGGGCAAATAAGCCATGGAGTTGTTTCGATTTTGATTTTTTAGTTGATTACGAAATTTACGATTTACGCACAGTTAACTATATCGATAATTGCAAAATACCTTTTGTAGTTACAAAAAGCATAGCCCATTTACTTAGTGTTTTGCAAGTACTGGTACAAAAACAAAACCTCGAAAAAATAGTACAAGAACGTACCGAAACATTAACCGTACTTAATAAAAAATTTCAGGCCGCATTAGTTCAAAATAGCAATGTTAACACAAAACTACACCAACAACGTATTCAAATCGAAAAACAATCGGCCGAAATTATTGAACGCAATAACGAACTCGAAAAAGCTTTTAAAAAATCGAGCCTTCAGCAAGTAAAATTGCAAAAAGTTTTAATGCTAAACGAAAAACACCGCGCGCAACTCGAAAAAGCAATTGATGATGCTAAACTTATAAACGAGCAACTACAATTACAAAACGAAGAGATATTAGCGCAAAAAGAACATATTGAAACACAACGCGAAGAACTTGAAGCACAACGCGACCTTGCAATTGAACAGCATACTCTTATTAAAATTCAGCAAGACGAAATTAACGATAATATTAGATACGCCCGGCACATACAAACAGCCATGTTACCACCCAAAGAACTTATGAGCCAGCTATTGCCAAAACACTTTGTGTTTAATAAACCTAAAGATATTGTTAGTGGCGATTTTTACTGGGTTTCGCAAAATCGCGCTAAAACAATAATTGTTGTGGCCGATTGCACCGGGCATGGCATATCGGGCGCTATGATGAGCATGTTGGGAGTAGCCTTTTTAAACGAAATTGTTAACGACAATAACATTACCAGCACAACCGAAATACTCGAACTTTTACGCTCACGCATTATTGCATCGTTGCACCAACAGGTTAACAGTAGTATCGAACTGTCGCACGATGGCATGGATATAACTATTTGTATTATCGATATTATTGATAATACATTAGAGTTTTCGGGGGCAAATAACCCAATGTACCTTGTTCGCGATAACCAGCTAATTGAATTTAAACCCGATAAAATGCCCATTGGGATACATGAATTTTATAACCAACCATTTACAAGTCAACATGTTAAATTAAAAACTAACGATACAATTTACATGTTTAGCGACGGGTATCGCGACCAATTTGGCGGGCCAGCAGGTAAGAAACTAAAATCGTCGAACTTTAAAAATATTATCTTAAATTGTAGCACCCATAAGGTTGAACATCAAGATAAATTATTAGAAAACGAGTTCACAAAATGGCGAAATGGTTATGAGCAAATTGACGATGTTTTAGTTTTAGGTTTTTCGATAACTTAATTTGTATTATTTTTTTATTAGTGTTAAACATAGTAACGTTTTGTTTGATTATATTAAATGTAGTTATTTATCATTGACATAAACTTATTTAAAATGGAAGGTTTATCAAAAATATTATTGTTTACAATTATTATACAATTGCAAATAAACCCAATGGTATCGCAAAACAAAACCTTACCAAACAATGTACAACTACAAATTGACAACTATACTACTACAGCTATAAAAAGCCATAATGCAGGCAACCAAACCGATGCCGCAACATTATACAATAAAATTGCATACCTATATTGGGAGTACCATATATACAACAAAGCAATTGAGAACTTTGAGCATGTATTGGTGATAAACCAAAACCAACAAAATAAAAATGGTGTACAAAAGGTTACCGACAACATGGCTTTTGTATATTCCGACATGGAACGCTACGATAAAGCTATTGAGTACTTTTTAAAAAGTCAGCAAATATTAACCGAAATTGACAATAAAGAAAAAATTGCAGCAGGCTATGCTAACATATCGTCGGCATACTCCGACAATGGTTTGTACAACCAAACAGTTGAATATGCCTTAAAAGGTGTCGAAATAAGCAAAGAGATAAATAATATACGGTTATTGAGGCAATTTTACGGTTTACTTTACGACGCATACCAAAAACTTGATAACCCTGATAAAACAGCCGAGTACTTTAGTTTATACTCGTCGTTAGACAAGCATATAAGGGCAAATGAACAAAAACAAACCGAGTTGGCTGCTAAACAAGAGATAGAAAAAATTGAATCGGAAAAACGTAAAGCCGTTACCGAAAAAGAAAAAACCCAGCAAAAACTTGAACAAACCCGCGATACATTAAAAGAGTTTGAACAAATATCGCACGAACAACAACTGTCGATTGATTTACTTAACGCCGAAAAAATTGCTAAAGAACTACAATTACAGGCCGAAAGGCGTATGCGTACATTTTTTATAGTACTGATGCTTTTTTTAGCAGGTATTATATTACTGGTTTATACCCAGATGCAACAAAAAAAACGCGCAAATATTAAGCTTAAAGAACTTAATAACGAGATTGAGAAAAAAAACCGTCAAATACTCGATAGTATTAACTATGCAAGCCACATACAAGAGTCGGTTTTACCATATCAAAAATCAATTAGCGAGTTTTTCCCGGGTTCGTTTATCTTGTATAAACCACGCGATATTGTTAGCGGCGACTTTTATTGGTTTACACAAAAAAACGGTAAAATACTTATTGCAGCTATCGATTGTACAGGGCATGGCGTGCCAGGAGCGTTTATGAGCATGATAGGTAATACTTTACTTAACGAAATTGTTAACGAAAAAAATATTACCGACCCTGCAAACGTGCTAATGTTAATGAACAAAAAAGTTGTTGAAACACTTAACCAAAATAGCGGCGAAAAAGAAAGCTTTAGCGAAGACGGTATGGACATTACACTTTGTTGTATCGATACAATAAACAAAAAAGCCGAAGTGGCTATGGCAAACCACTCGATAGTAATTTTTCAAAACAACAATATGCAATTAATTGAGGGCGATATTTATAGCGTTGGTGGTAATGTTGGTAATATTGGGCAAATAAAATTTACCGGATACTCAATTGATTTAACAAAACCAACTAATATTTACATGTTTAGCGATGGTTATCAAGACCAATATAGCGATATTTATAAACGTAAATATATGGCATCGAACTTTTATAATAAACTTACCGAAATACAAGCCTTAAGCTTTGACGAACAACTAAATATACTTGAAATTGAGATTGATAAATTTAAGGGAGGGTACAAACAAGTTGACGATATTTTAGTAATAGGCTTAAAAATAGTATTATAAACATATTTTTTGTTAAACAATTACTCGTATTCAACAAGTTCAATATTAATGTTAATTAGTTTACCAAACCTTATACCCGACGACATAATATCGGTATCCTCTTTATAGTAATGCCAGCGAACAGTAACTTCGGCTTTTTTCGATAACTCTTGTAAACAAAGTAATAGTTTAGTTATTTGTTTTGCCGATGCAGTATTAAAATATTCAAGTTTAATATCAATTATTGTTGGATTAAGCGGGTTATTCGAGTAATCGTAAAACCAGTTTAATATTGGTAAATAAAACGATATGGCATTCTCGGGCAGCGACCTGCCTTCAATTACAAAAACATTATTGTTTTTGTTAAGCTCAACCCTTGGGGTGTCTTCAGTGTTTTTTAATACAAAAGTTTCCATTAATCAGTCAACAATAGTACGAAGTACAAAGAAAGAAAATTTATCGTTATATGCATCAATTTCGTACGATAATAAACGGTTTGTTTTTAACCTTAATTCAATAAAACCTAAACCCGATTCTTTGCTACTGTCAATCTGGAAATTAAACAAACTCTCTTCGTAAAATAAATTTAATTGTTCAATAGTTAACGAATTAACGTAATTAATTTTTTCGATTAAAATATCAACATCATTGTTAAATATAAAGTTGCCAGTATTTAGTTGGTATTGTTTATCGTTTTGGTTAATAAAAAATATTCCCGGGTTATGCCCGTATTCGTTGCCGTTAGCACCATGTTTAACAATGTTTTGCAGCATCTCAACCATAATGTTAAACACTTTCTTTTTTAATAAAATATTATGTTCAATCATTTGGTTTTCAATAATCGATAAAAGATTTAAAAGGCTTTCCTGATTAAAAATACCGTTAAAAATAAGTACAATATTTTCGTCGTTAAGTATTTTATGTATCTCTTTTATGGTTTCAAGGCTGTTCGTATTTTCTTTTTTAGGTTGGCCTGCAATATCGGAATTATGCGATATTTCAGTATTTAAGTAAAAGTACGAATATGATTCGTTCATTTTAACAAAATCGTAAATAAGTTTATTGCCCGATTTGCGCGCCATTTCAATTAAACCTAATCCAGCTCCGCCTTTGTTGCTGATAATATTATCGTTTAATACTTCTTTATAATATAGTTTTAGCTCTTCGGTATCAAAGCTGTTTATTCGTTCAATTTGTTCGGTTAGTTTTGGTATGTTTTTATTTAATATGGGGTTGCCAGTTGTTATATAATAGTGTTTATCAATATCTTGTATTATAAAAATGCCTTCGCTGTTTTGTAGTTCTTTGTCGTCAACCTCTTGATGCCGGGTTATATTTTGTAAACCTTCAACCATTATTGTAAAAACTCTCTTTTTAATTTTGGCGTCTTCACCTGCATTGTCAAGTGTCGATTCGGTAAGGCTAAGTATACCATCGGTTATCGATTGCGAAAAAACCCCCCGGTATATGTAATTAAGATTATCTTTTTGCATTCCTTTAAATAGCCTGAAAGCATAATCTTTTTCTGCATTTATGTTATTCATCATAATAATGTACTATTATTAAGGTATTTAGCCTGCATTGTTTCTTTATTTTTGTTTATTAAATAAGCTGTTTAATATGTATATAATAACTAACTTTTTTAAGTTGTATTATTTGCTTTAATGTTTGTTTATAAATTTGTTATTATACTAAACATGCTTTCTCATGGGTGTTATTGTTGTTAACAAATGTAGTAAGTAGCTTTATTTTAATATGGTAATAAATATAATCTATTCTTTTATTTTAATCAAAATTTATATTTGATAATTGTGAAATATCAATTTTGCCTTCAAAAACTTTAACAGCCGGGCCTTGTAAATAAATATTGTTATAATTTAAGTTATTTTTTGTAAACTCAACAGTTAGGTTGCCACCGGGTGTAATAATGTTAATTGGTGGTTTTTGGCCATATTTATAATTTAAGCAAATTGCCGATGCAACTGTTCCGGTACCGCACGACAGTGTTAAATCTTCGACTCCGCGTTCAAATGTTGTTATTTTGTTAATACTATTATTGGTTTGTAAAAAATTAACATTTGTGCCGCCGGGTTTAAATGTGTTGCTATTACGTAATTGCCGGCCCTCGGTTAAGGCATCAAATGTATTGGCGTATGGTTTAAAAACAACAAGGTGGGGCGATCCGGTATTTAAAAATATACCCTCGTCAAGTTCTTTAATTTCGTTAACATCATTCATTTTTAACGATACAATATCATTATCAAAAACCAATGCAGTGTGCGCACCGTCGGGAGCCCAAAAATTTGCTTGTTTATTAATTATGCCCAAATAATGCGCAAATGCCACTATGCAACGCCCACCATTACCACACATGCTCCCGGGTTTTCCGTCGGCATTGTAAAACTCCATCTCAAAATCGAAACCGGTTTTATAATTGAGTTTCATTAACCCGTCGGCTCCAATACCAAAACGCCGGTGGCACAATGTTTTTATATGTAGTTCGGTTAGTTGTATATTTGTATGTCGGTTATCGATAATAATAAAATCGTTACCTGTTCCCTGATATTTATAGAATGATATATTGTTCACTTAAATTGTTATCTAAAATTTGGTTAAAATTCTGTTAAAACACCACAAAAGTACAACAAAAATATTTTTCATTTCGTTACAAAGCTGTTATTATTAAAATAATTTAAAACAAATTAAACTTATAAATTTTATGAAACGATATATTGAAATAATTGCTGCATCGGTTATTGGTGCAGGCTTAACTTTATTAGTGTCGGGTGTTGTATTTAAAACCGGCAATAACAATAATAATGAAACCAGCGAACCTGTTAATGTAAAAATGGTACAGCAGCCGGTAGTTACAAAAGTTAACAGTAATTACGATTTTGTTAACGCTGCCGAAAAAACTGTACATGCAGTTGTACACGTAAAAGTGCGTAACCAATATGCAGGATACGAAAACCCTTTTTACAATTTTTTGTTTGGTAAGCCGGTTTATCCACAGGAGCAGGCACCTGTAGTGTCGGCGGGCAGCGGGGTAATAATATCGAACGATGGTTATATTGTTACCAATAACCATGTTATTGAGGGAGCCGATATACTTGAGGTAACACTTAACGATAAACGTACTTTTACAGCAAAAGTTATTGGCGCCGATGCAAATACCGATATTGCCCTTATTAAAATTGATGGTACAGGTTTCCCTTTTTTAGAGTGGGGCGATTCTGACAATTTGCGTATTGGCGAGTGGGTGCTTGCTGTTGGCAACCCATTTAACTTAGCGAGTACCGTTACGGCTGGTATTGTAAGTGCAAAAGCACGTAGTATAAATATACTTAATAAACGTACAGCAATTGAGTCGTTTATACAAACCGATGCAGCTGTTAACCCGGGTAATAGTGGCGGAGCTTTGGTTAATACCGACGGCAAACTTGTAGGCATAAACACAGCAATAGCAAGCCCAACAGGCACTTTTTCGGGATATTCGTTTGCAGTACCACAACGTATTGCCCAAAAAATTGTGAACGATTTTATTGAGTTTGGAGCTATTCAGCGCGCATTTTTAGGTGTTAGTATTACCGAAGTAACATCGGACGAGGCTAAAAAAAATGGTGTAACGGTTACTAATGGTGTTTTTGTGAGTGCCGTAGCAAATGGCGGTGCTGCTGCCGAAGGCGGAGTTAAAGCCGGCGATGTTATTATCGATGTGGCCGGGGTTAAAGTTAATTCAACATCGGAATTACAGGAACAAGTTGGACAGTTTAGACCCGGCGACCAAATTAATGTTACAGTTTTGCGTCAAAACAATAAAAAAACCATGTTATTAACTTTGCGTAACATAAACGGTAGCGTTGAGCGGGTAAAAGCCATGGATAAAATAGAACTGCTGGGTGCCGAGTTTAAAATAGTGGACCCTTCAACCGCATCAAAATTACGTATTAAAGGTGGTGTTCAGATAGTATCGGTTAACCAAGGAAAGTTTGCAAGCGCCGGTATTAAAGATGGGTTTATAATAGTAGCAATTAACCGTAAACAAATTAATACGCTCGACGATTTACAATTTATTATTCAAAACTCGACAGGAGGGATTTATGTTGAAGGCGTTTACCCTAATGGTATTACAGCTTATTATGCTTTTGGTATTTAATTTGAAATAAATTTTTATTAATTTTGTAACCCTTTTTTAAAGCTTACGTAAAACAAAACGTTTTAAAGTTGGGTTTTAAAGCAAAACCGAACCGATTTAGGTTGGTTCGGTATATTTTTTGGGTGTTTCGAATTAAATATCAGTACATATATAAAAATTTTATATGAGGCAGCTTAAGATAACAAAATCGATTACTAACCGCGAAAGCGCGTCGTTGGACAAGTACCTTCAGGAGATAGGTAAAGAAGAGTTGATAACAGTAGAAGAGGAGGTTGAGTTAGCACAACGCATTAGGAAAGGCGACCGTATTGCTTTAGAAAAACTTACAAAAGCAAACCTTAGGTTCGTGGTATCAGTAGCAAAACAATATCAAAACCAGGGGTTAAGCCTGCCCGACTTAATTAACGAAGGCAACCTGGGTTTAATTAAAGCTGCCGAAAAATTTGACGAAACCCGCGGGTTTAAATTTATATCGTATGCCGTTT
>CAZJCR010000174.1:0-8332 GCA_964544385.1 uncultured Bacteroidales bacterium | reverse complement strand
TCTGGGTCGGTATATTTTAGCGGGTTGTTAAGGCAATAGCTGTAACGGTTGTAGCTTTGGGTTAAACTGGGGGCTTGTACAAATGGGTCGGGGCTTAAAAAGCGGCCTAAGCGGGGGTCGTAAACCCTGCCGTTCATGTTTATAAGGCCAAAATCGTCTAAATGCTCATGCCCTGTATAACCACGGGTAAACAAGTGCTCGGTTGCCACAGTATAATCGGCCCAGTTTGTTGGGTTACGGCGGCGACCCCATGGGTCGTAATTAAATTGTTTGTGTAAACTACCATTGCTGTTGTATACAGCTACTAACGAACCCTGATAATCGGTTTGCAGGTAATATGTTAACCGCTCGTTACTATTTGTACGTGTTATTATTAAAGCAGCTAAACCATCGGGACCGGGTATATAATGCAGTTTTTTATTGTTTTTTATTACCTCGTACAAACCACAGTAAACGGTTTTTGGCCTGTCGGTATTGGTTGAGTACATTACCCGCCGTTGGTTGTCGGGGCCATATACAATGGTGTTGTTGTGTAATTGTGTTAAATCATTTTTTAACGTTATTTGCTTTACTTTGTTAAACATGTTGTAGGTTACATGGCAGTCGCGCGACGATATTGCACTACCACTAAGCTCGCTTATTGCCGATACAGCATAAGGCTTTTGGCTGTTGTAACTATAAAAGCCCATGTCGGTTTTTTGCGCAATGTTACCATTGGCGTTATAGTTAGTATTAAATGTAGTACCATTAACTGTCCATGCGGTAAGCCTGTCTAAATTATCGTAGCTAAAATATTCGGTTTGGGTGGTATTTGTGGCAAAATTTTTAAACGACCGGCTATCTAAGTTCTGTGTTTGTGGGTCAAAACAATAAGTAAACTGCATACGCGAGTTTGTTGGCCCATAAGTTTTGTTAGTTATATAACCATAATTATTGAAACTATTGTTAACAATATTACCATTGCCCTGTGTATACGAAATAACCTGGCCACGGGCGTTATAATTTACATTGCTTACAAGGTTTATACCCGTGGCAACATCGGTAATTGTTTTCAAAAAATTTCCATTATACGTGTACCTTATTTTTAAACCATCGGGGTATGTAGTTTGATAAAGCCTTCCAAAACTATCGTACAAGTATTCAAAAGTATAATCAACGCCTTCAATGGTTTCGGTACGGGCGGTAAGCCGTAATGATTCAGTACAGTTTCTATTTTCAGCTTTTGTTTTATCTCGCTTATTCACGTAATGAAAAAAGTTTAAAAATTTTATCTGTGGATTATACTACATAAATCTATAAAATAGTACTCTTTGAACAAACAATTATATTATTTAATTTTGCATTATTTTACCTTATATTTGTAAAATCAATGCATCATCATACATAATAAGGTTTAATCATGCTTAAAATAGGTGATAAAATAGCGCAGCTAAGAAAACTAAAAGCTGGTCGCAATCTGATTTGGCAAAAGCTATTGAAGCTTCAAGGGAGGCTATTGGTAAATATAAGCGTAACGAAGTTGTACCTTCGGTAGAAGTAGCAAAAAAGATTGCAGATATTTTTGACGTTACCCTTGATTATCTCGTAAATGATAAAACAAAGCCCTCTTTTGACAAGCAGACTATACAACGGCTTATGGATATTGAGACCTTAAAAGATGCCGACAAAGGTCATTTATTTGCTTTAATTGATGCCTACTTAAGAGATGCTAAAACCAGATTGGCTTATGGTTCTTAAAATGTAAAATTATGGAAGCATCAAATTTAAACATAAACTTACCGCTTAATTTCAATCAGGTTGTTGACCTTGTAAGGCAATTACCTTATAAAGAAAAACTTAAATTAAGCGAAGTATTGAAAAAAGAGACAAAGCAAAAAACGGAGAATGATAACATATTGACCCATTTTGCAAGTGAAAAAGTATTGGCCAAAGACTGGCTGTTACCTGAAGAAGATGAAGCATGGAAAGATTTGTAAAAGGCGATATTGTTGTACTCCCGTTCCCGTATTCCGATTTGTCAAGTTCTAAGAAAAGGCCTGCAATGGTTCTGGCTGACTTGAAAGGCGATGATATTATACTTTGCCAGATACCAGCCGGTTTGTTAAAGATAATTACGCCATTGCGCTTGATAGCTCCGATTTTATAAAAGGTTCTCTGAACAAACCCAGCAATATTAGGCCGAATAGGTTGTTTACTGCAGAAAAAAGTATCATTACCCGTAAAATTGGAACTGTTAAACCCGAAGTGTTTGAAAAAGTTATCGATAAACTTTTTGAGATTATAAAGCATTAAAAAAGCCCGATTGCTCGGGCTTTATTCAATTAATTACGTTATATACGAGAAAAACTCTTTTGCGTAAACTTAAAATTGATATGTTATAATTACGTTCATCGTTCTTATCAATAGTAATTGAGTAATATCCTAGCGAATCTGACTTGGCGATATAATTATAAATTAGATAATCAGGCAAATCCTCTTTTATAGGTAATTTTTGATAACCTTTTTGAATACAAATATCTTGCAACCCTGCTTGTTGTTCGGAGGATAGAGAAAAGATAATAAGACTTTCTCCATCACCGTTTGGCCCCCAATCATCTTTAAATGTTGATATTTTAAGTTCCTTTTTTAATTCTATACCTGTTAAGACTTCAGCTATACTATATGGGGTACGCCTAAGTTTAAACCAATAAACACTGAAAATAGCTAAAACAAAAACTGTAAGGATTATAAAAAAATATTTTCTTCTCATGTCGGTATCAATTTAAGGATAAGTTATTTTAAAATTTGTTCCGTTTAACTGCCAATCAAAATATCGAGTTATAATTTCGGCAGGGTAGGAACGGATACCCCATGGCTTTGTATCTAAATCCCAGTAATCATAAAAACCTGTTGGTGTAATGCCATTCTCGGTCACTTTTATATACATTGTAGCTCTGCCAAATGCAAGCCCAAGGTCAAGATTTGTTTTATATAAATTTACTGGAACACTGTACGTACCATCACCCATAGGTTTTCTCCTGTTCCATTCTATGGCATCGTATTTCAGGGCAGTTTTGTAAATCTCGTTGAATTGCTTATAAAAAGGAGTAAAATTAATCTCCCATTTAATCTATATAAATACTGACACATATTCAACTTTTTTAATTTTAATAATTTGACATTGTTTTATTTATAACTATTACTACCATACCATTTAAAATTGCTACCTGTAGGAATGGTTGACAACTTACTTACTATTTTCCCATCAGAAGATTGAAAAATTGAATGACTTGAAGCATTCCACCCTTCCTTATATTCAATCAAATAAATCGTATGATTTTCCCATATCCAATTAGAGGTAAATAAAGTCTCCTCGTCAAAATAATCAATAATTACTGTTCCTGCCTCAATGTAACCTGAAATAATAACATCAGAGTTAACATATATAAATTGAACTCTAACCTCGTTACTATCTTCATCTATTTTGTGAGGAAAAAACTCAGTAACCTTATTGCCTTCTTTATCAACGCCCCAAAATTCAGCAATTCTATTCCTTGCGTTTTTGTTGTTAGTAGTTATGGTAACTAAATTTTCATATATAACTACAGGCAAAAATGGCAAAGTGATTAACTCACTATAATTATCTCGATTTATTTTTGGAAGTGAAATTGCGAAACCGTTATCATTCCAATCACTACGGGCGAGTTCGATATCGTTACCACTTTTATCTCTCATCATAAGTTTAACAGCAACAACATTGCTGTATTCTATGGCATTTTCGACTTTAGCATTAATATTTAACACCTCTTCATTGTTTGGTTTATCAGCCTTGTCGCAACTGATGCCAGTAAAGAACATAATAACAATCAAACAACTCGTTTTTATTGCTAAGAAACATATCGATTTTCTTAATATTTTCTTCATGTTATCCATATTATTACAAATTCTTTCCTTATTTATTCGGCAGATGTAAATTCTCTTTTATCCATTCTACATATTGTTCTTTCAAATTTAGCACTGTCGCTGCGGGTATCGCCTATCGTTCGCGGGTGTGAAACGTGCCGGATTGCGGAGCTGCGTCTGTATCACCCGTTACGAACCTTGATGCGGGACGAAACTTATGATATACCACTACCCCCCCTTTGGTGTATGACCCGTTGTTATGCAATATTGATATTGACTGTCAATTCGTTAAGGTCTTATTTCTAATGTTGCACCTACTGGTGCATTGAAAGTTCCTATTGCTTCAAATCGCTCATTTATATTAATCACGACATTTTCTCCTCCTTGAACAGAAACATTTTCAAGTCTTACTATATCACCAGATGCTGGTGTTTTTGCATTAATTGTTGTATTTCTGATTAATCGTAACCCTGCTAATTCAGTTGTTGTGTTTGATGGGTCTAACCAATTTTGTAAACGAGTTGCGTTTGTACCACCTCCTGTCCAAGAACTTGAAAATTTACCGTACCAATCTGGATCGCCATTATCATTTGAACCACTACAACCGGCACCTCCACCATGAAGTTGACCAACTATTCGATGGTTTTGATTATATAATGGTGAGCCTGATGACCCGCCTTCAGTTACGCCAGCATCCCAATCTGCCACCCGCCAATGATCAGAATTATTATCAACAGTATTACTCAAATAAGAGGTAGATGATAATGCATTATTTTCCACGCAAATTTTCTTTACATCACCAACAGGATGATGAATACCTGTTGCAGATGTAGCACTATTATTATTCCTAAACCAACCAGAATAATATGGATTGTATGTAAACTGAGGAGTAGAACTAAGCTGTACTAAACAAAAATCTGAACTTGCCGAGTTTGACCTTAAAGTTGCACCAGAAATAGTTTGGGCTGTAGACCCATCACCTCCTCCACAAGTTGGACTTTCATAATTAAAATAGAATACAGTATTATTAACGGCACTAACATAATTACTGTAACTACTATAACAGTGGTTTGCAGTTAGGAAATAAGGAGTACCATCATTATTAGTGTTATTTATCAATGCGCCAGAACACAAGCCATTTCCAGATATAATCATACGACAAACTGACTGTTTCTCATTCTGCCAGTTGTTACCTTCTATACAGTTTATATCTATGTTACAATCACCTGAAGCTCCAAATTGACCATCTTTAAGTAATTTAAAAATGTTAAGATAATCATGATTTACACTACCAATAATAATTTCACTTGAAAATTCCACATTATCTGGCTCAAACAATTCTATTACAATATTATCCCCTTTAACTGGAGATGTAGCCAAGCTTAAATTTAAATTATTATTATCGTTTGTAAATGCTCCAATTATATGATACTTATCAGCACTATAAATAAATAACTCACCACCTTGTGGCATAGTATATTTTGAAAACAATAAATTCAATGAATATGCATCTTTTGATTTAATTGCCAAAGTCCAAATTGTCCCCAGGCTATCAATTTTCTCAATTAAACCTTCTTTTTTGATGTCAATTGTTACATCAAAACTTTTAGCAAAATAAAGAAACTTATTGTTTTCATATAGTTTCTTAGAATCATTTATTTGTTTAGCAACATCAAAAGATGGCATTTCAATAACTGGTATTTTATCACAATTATTCAATTCCTTTTTTAAACTTAACGGTTTACCCCCTTTACTAATTTGCGAATATGAAATATTTGCAATGTTTAATAAGAAAATTGTTATGATGAGTATATTTACGTGTCTCATAATAGCTACATTTTTATTCTTCTAAAAATTTGTCCATTGTATCCAGGATAAGCATTTTGAAAATTTTGTATTGTCAAAATATCTTTGGCAGTATTTAAAGTTAAAGCATGAATAAATGGTTTAATAAATGTTACTTTATCCATACCTAAATATGTCAGGTTCACTACATCATCATTTAATTCGTATGAATAAAAATGAGATAGAGTATTTGTTGCTATATTTGTTCTATAAAGTATTGTATCAGTAAAATACAATGTATCTTTATTTTCTGATTGATTCACCCATTTTCCGATAAGAATCTGTTTATCAATTTTGGGATTTGAATCATTGTTTTTTTGGCATCCTACTAAGGAAACAAAAAAACTAAATAAAATACAAAAAATTATTTTCATTATTAATCTTTTTTAAGTTGATATCTCCATATAATTTTTTCATCTTTTCTGTTATTAAGGCAATCATTAAATTCTTCCTCTTATTTCCATTCATTAATGACACCATCATTACTATATATTTTACAATATTGACAAGATGAATAACTTATATATAAATGATAATAAAACCCAAATTGAGCGAATCGCTCAATTTGGGTTTTATTGTTTTATACAGTTTGTCTAATCATTACTTGCTTATCTTTGCTTGAAATTATACCCCAGAATTCATCTTCATCTATTGAAAAACGAACAATCATATTCTCAGATGTCTTTCCTTTATAAGTATTGGGTACAAATGACTTGTAATTAAAAGTCCCTGAATCAGAAGTATATGATGCCGTAAAATCAGAGGCTCTTATGTCATTCAATCGAAGATTAAATGACCAATCATTTTCTTTATCAACGGTCAGTTGAAAATGACATTTACCATAGTTTTTAAGACTGTACAGCAATTCCTTTTTGTCAATTGAAAATGTCTTGTATTTCTTGAAATGCTTATCTAACAAATTTTTCTCTGATACTGAAAGATTTTTTTGAGAAACAGTCGGTCTTACTTGTGCATTTAAAATGCCAAAAGTCATTGCCATTATGGTACTTAAAATATAATATCTCATAACTTTATGAATCTACTAATTAAACATTTGTTACTATTGTCAATTATTTTTTTTGTTTTCATATCAATTAATATTAATCTGTTAGCACCATTCGTTTTGTATCAATCAATTGCCCATCAGCAAGTAAGGAGTACATATACATGCCTGCCTTTAGTTCATTTCCATTAATGATAATATTACCATCTCCTATAACGTTCAAAGGTATACATTTTAGTTGCGTTCCGTTCATGTCGTAAATACAAATCATTGCTTTTTGAACATTATCTGCAATTGAATACTCAATTGTTGTACTTTGTGAAAATGGATTTGGGGCATTTTGATATAATGCGCTATTTGTATTTGGATACAAGGTTTGAGTTTCAGTTGTAGTTGCACTTTTTAATTTGCTGCTGTTACTACCTTTTTTTAAAACTTGAATTTCTGTTTGAAGACTTTCTATAATTATTTGTTGTTCTTTCAATGCTTCAACGAGCATTGGTATAAAACCATTATAGTTTATTGCATAATTCCCCGATGCAGGGTCAGTTATTACCAATTCCGGAGCAATTTTCATAACATCTTGAGCAATAAATCCTAAATTATCCTTTCTTACTTTTTCCTTAAACTCCTTTACCTCTCTTATATTAGAAGTTGTATCGGAAAGAAAATCGTACTTTACTCCTTTCAATTTCAAGACATTCTGTAATGGGCTTTCAATATTTCTAAAATTGTTTTTCAATTTTGAATCAGATGTAAAGTAAAAATTACCATTTACATAACAATAACCATCGAAATATCCAGCAAATGTTGAAGAACCTTGTTTAGCATATAGTGCTGTCCAAACCCATGCAGGGCTGCCAATTTGTGCAAGCCCTGCCAATTCAGTATTTGCTAAATTAAAACCACTTGGATATGTTACTCTAAAATTACGTTGGCCGGCAGAACCTCTTCCTCCATAAATTTCTAACCATGATGTAGAAGCTCCCTGTAAAGGACTTTTACCTATTGTAACACCACCAGCACTATTCATGTTTAATTGTGCATTTACTGTAAAAACGGTCATCACCGCTACAAAAACTAATAAAAATACTTTTCTCATTTTTTGTTAAAATTTTTATGTTTATAATAATGGCATAGAATTTTCGCTATGCTATGCCTCGTATTTTTAAATATTTTTGCCCTGTAAAATTAAACAGCCGTATTTTTCTATTTTAAATAACTTAATAATAATATTTGGCCGAATATTTCTTTTTATCAAAAAACTATACAAAAAAAAAAAAACAAATTACTTTAACAAATAAAATTGTATTTATTTTATATTAAACACCAAAATAACTGTAATACGTTTATTTTGTGTATATTACAAAACCTAATTAACATGGTTTAATTATTATTACAACTATTTTTATTTAACCCAAATTGAGCGATTCGCTCAATTTTTACCGATAGGCTTTTACGTTGGCTAATTTTTGCTATTCAGTTTTACCTAAGTTGAGCGGTTGGAGCTATGCGAACAAACGCTTTACTTAGGTATAATCCCGATGTAGATTTTGTTGTGTTTCACCAACAAAGTGTAGTGAAATACTTACAAAATCTAAA
>CAZJCR010000173.1:0-8345 GCA_964544385.1 uncultured Bacteroidales bacterium | reverse complement strand
CAACGGCAATTATTGTCGACTCTTCAACAGGTATTTGCATTGCAGCTTCACTAAGCTGGGGTATTATTTGGTTTAAAAGTTCGTCTTGCAGTTTTTCTTTTGTTTTATCATCAATAAGTTTTGTGTTTGCCAATAAGTTTTCAACAGGCCAAGCAACTAAGTTTTTAAACCATGCATAAATATCGCCAAAAGCACTTTGGCCGGCCTCTAAACCAACATAGCCTGGTATAACCGAGCCGTCAACCTGGCCACAAATGCCGGCAATTAGTTTATTGTTAACATCTTGGTAGCGGGCGGTCATAATATCGCATGTTGAGGTGCCAATGGCACGAGCCAATACATTTGGTGTAACTTCGCCACCAACAGCACCCATGTGGCAATCAAAAGCACCAACACCAACAGCTACATTTGTTGTTAAGCCTAAACGTTTTGCCCATTCGGGTGTAAGGTTGCCAACTTTTTTATCGCTGGTAAATGTTTCGGTAAACAGGTTGTTTAACAATGGTAGAAGTACGGGGTCAAGTGCGTTAAAAAAATCGGCCGGTGGAAGGCCGTTCCAGTCGGGGTGCCATAATGCTTTATGCCCTGCAGCACAACGGCTGCGCATTACTTTGTTTGGCAACAATTGGCCGCATAATAGCCCGGGTAGCCAGTCGCAATGTTCAATCCACGAAAAAGCTGCAGTTTTTACGTCGGTATTTTTGCGTAAAATATGTAAAACTTTTGCCCAAACCCATTCCGACGAGTAAACTCCACCCTCGTATTTTGTATAATCAACGTCCCATTTGCGTGCAAGGGTGTTAATCTCTTCGGCTTCTTTTACCGCGGTATGGTCTTTCCAAAGCACAAACATAGCATCGGGGTTTTCGGCAAAGCCCGGAGTAAGTGCCAGTGGTGTGCCGTTCGAGTCGGTAAAAACCGGGGTACTGCCGGTAGTGTCAATCGATATTCCTACAACGTTATTAGCTACTTGAGGTGGGCATTTTGCCAAAGCATCTTTAACAGTAAATTCAAGTACATCAATATAATCTTGCGGGTGCTGGCGATATTGGTTTTTTGCAGGGTCGCAGTATTTTCCGGCTTTCCAGCGCGGGTAATACATTACCGATGTTGCCAGCTCATCGCCTGTAATTGCATCAACAATAAGTGAGCGGGCCGAATCGCTGCCATAATCGATACCTATAACGTATTTGCTCATATTTTTAATTTTATTTTGTTACTAATTATTTTTGTCCATAGTAAGCATTTTTACCATGCTTACGCTCATAGTGTTTTTTAACAAGCGCGGGGTTCATAGTAAGCGCAGGGTTAATTGTGTATGCAATTTGTGCCATACGGGCAACCTCTTCGAGCACAACTGCATTATAAACAGCGTTGTCGGGGTTATTGCCCCAGGCAAAAGGGCCGTGGTTTTTTACTAAAACAGCCGGTATCTCGTTAGGGTTAATGTTTTTAAATGTTTCGATAATAGCAGAGCCTGTTTCTTTTTCGTAATCGCCCATTACCCATTTTTCGGGCATATCGGGGGTACAAGGTATATCGTTTGCAAAATAGTCGGCATGTGTTGTACCAATAATTGGTATATTTTTACCAGCCTGAGCCCATGCTGTTGCATAAGTTGAGTGGGTGTGCACAACACCGCCAATATTTTTAAAAGCTTTATATAATTCAATGTGGGTTGGTGTGTCCGACGATGGGCGCATGTTGCCTTCAACAATATTGCCGTTTAGGTCAACAACAACCATATCGCTGGCTTTCATGTTATTATAGCTTACCCCGCTGGGTTTAATTACAACAAGGCCGCTTTCGCGATCGATACCACTAACGTTTCCCCATGTAAATAGCACAAGCCCGTGTTTTACAAGGTCAAGGTTGGCGTTAAAAACATTTTGTTTAAGTTGTTCGAGCATAATGTGTTTTTTAAAAAACAACAGTTGGCTTTGCCAACTGTTGTTAAATATTTAATTACCAAAAATATGCATAAAGTGCAACAATAATAATTACAATACCAATTGCTCCAACAAGGAATTTTTTGTCGGTTTCGAACAACGCGGGGTTAAGTTCGTACGAATTGGCATCTTTTTGTCCCGAGTTGGCGTTGCTAAACATAATAATCGACAGGAACGCCATCATAAATGTCATCATAAAAATTGAGTGGAAACCTAAATGGCGCATGCTACAGCCAAATATAGTTGTACCCCAAATTATACCGGCAAGTAAAGTAACACCGCCAATAATTGCAAAAGCCCAACCAGCTGTATTAAAGCGTTTGCGGTTTTTATCGCTAACAGGTTCGGCTTTAACATGGTGTTTGTCGGTTAGAGTTAAAACAACGGCCATCGATATAAGTATCATACAAACATAGCCCATTCGAATAATAAAAGGCAAATCGGGCAAAGCCATTTTCATTGCTATACCTAAAGGCAATGTAGCAATTGTTGTCCAAAGGGCAGCGCGGTTTGTTGCGCGTTTCCATAAAATACCCATACCAAAAACAACAACAACACCAGGGTAAATAAAGCCGGTATACTCCTGTATATATTGAAAAGCCTGGTCGAGGCCACCCAATAATGGTTTAGCAGCAAACATTGCAATAATTAATGCCACTAATGCCGATATACGCCCAACTTTTACAAGTTGTTTTTCGCTGGCAGCTTTGTTTATAAGTGGTTTGTAAATGTCTAAGGTAAAAATTGTCGATGTTGAGTTAAGCATTGATGCCAGCGACGACACTACAGCAGCAACCAAAGCAGCAAAAGCAAGGCCGCGGATACCAACAGGGGCAAAGTTACGTAACAGCCAAGGGTATGCATCGTCGGCAATTTGTATTGTACCGCTAAGGCCAACTAAGTTGTGTTGTAGTTCGGGGTGGTTAAACAAAACGTAAGCTGTAATACCAGGTACAATAACAATTATAGGGATAAGGATTTTTAAATATCCGGCAAATATTAAACCGCGTTTTGCCTCGTTAAGGTTTTTAGCGGCAAGGCCTTTTTGGATAATGTATTGGTTAAAACCCCAATAGCCTATATTTGTTAACCACATTGCGCCAAAAATTACAGCAAGGCCGGGCAAGTCTTTAAAAAGGGTGGGGTTAATACTTCCGTCAATAATCATGTTAAAATGCAAATCGCCAGGCATTTCGCGAACTTTTTGAAGTATGGTTGCAAAACCATTAAAGGCGTTACCATCGCCAACAGCGGCAAGGGCAAAAAACGCGGTTATTAAACCACCGCCAACTAAAAAAACAACTTGTATAACATCGGTCCAGGCAACAGCTTTAAGGCCGCCGTAAATTGAGTAAATACCGGCAAATAAAAGTAAGCATGGAACGCCCCAGGCCATTGGTATACCTAAAATTTGTTTCATAGCAATAGCACCAAGCCATGCTACCGATGTTAAGTTAACAAACACGTAAACTAACAGCCAAAAAAACGAGAAAAAGAAACTTACACCTTGCCCGTAACGTTCTTTAGCTAATTGGGGCATTGTAAAAATTTTCTTTTCAATCATTTGAGGCAATAAAAATTTTGCCACAAAAATTAATGTTATCGCGGCTATCCATTCGTAAGCAGCAATGCCAAGTCCAATACGGAAACCCGAGCCCGACATGCCAATAAAATGTTCGGCCGAAATGTTTGCTGCAATTAGCGATGCGCCAATTGCCCACCACGAAAGGGTACCACCAGCCAAAAAGTAATCTTTCGAGTCTTTTTCTTCACCTTTTTTGGTTCTCGAGAGCCAAAGGCCAAGGCCAACAATAACTATTGCATATACTGCAAAAATTATATAGTCGACGGTTGTAAATCCTGCATTCATAAATTAATTAATTAAATTTCTATTAAGTTAACTATTTGTAGTACACGTCGTTAAAACGTAATTCTTTTTTAAATTCGCGTATGTTTGTGTCATTGTCTATAATAACAAACTCAAAACCAACCATTTCGGCAAAATCTTCCATATACTCGGTGTTAAGGGCCATGCTAAAGCTTGTATGGTGTGCGCCACCAGCCAAAATCCATGCGTGTGCACCTATTTCGAGGTTTGGCTCGGGAACCCATAAAGCACGTGCAACTGGTAGTTTTGGCAGGTTATTAGGTTTAATAACTGTAACCGGGTTAACAATCATGCGCATGCGCCCGCCCATATCAACTAATGTTGCATTTATGCCTTTACCTGTTGGAACGTTAAAAACTAAGCGGGCAGGGGCATCTTTGCCGCCAATTCCTAACGGGTGTACCTCAATATTTGGTTTGCTTTCGGCAACGGTTGGGCAAATTTCGAGCATGTGTGCACTTAATACTGCAGGTTGTGTGGGGTCAAGGTGGTAAGTATAGTCTTCCATAAACGAGCAACCGCCTTTAAGGCCTTGTTGCATAACTTTCATAATTCGTACTAATGCCGATTGTTTCCAGTCGCCCTCGGCACCAAAACCGTAACCTTGTTCCATAAGGCGTTGCGATGCTAAACCTGGTAATTGTTTTAGGCCGTGCAAATCCTGAAAATTGGTTGTAAATGCTTTGTAGTTGTTGGCATCGAGAAAAGTTTTAAGGCCAATTTCAATTTTAGCCTGGTAGCGTATGCTGTCGTTGTTTGTCGATGCTACATTGTATTTTTGTTGGTACTCGGCAATAATATTGTCAACTTGTTGTTCGGTAACCGCGTTAACGGCTTCAACCAGGTCGCCAACGCCATGATAATTAATTTGCCAGCCCAAAACTTTTTGTGCTTCAACTTTATCGCCTTCGGTAACAGCAACATCGCGCATGTTATCGCCAAAACGGCAAATGCGCAGGTTTTTCGATTCGTTATAACCTAAAGCGGCGCGTGTCCAAACGGCAATTTTTTCGACAACATTTTTGTCTTGCCAATGGCCAACAACTACTTTGCGGTTAAGGCGCAAACGTGTGCATATAAAACCAAACTCGCGGTCGCCGTGGGCACTTTGATTAAGGTTCATAAAATCCATGTCAATGTCGTTCCACGGTATATCGCGGTTAAATTGGGTGTGCAGGTGTAGCAATGGTTTGTTTAAAATGCTAAGGCCGCCAATCCACATTTTTGCCGGCGAAAATGTGTGCATCCAGGTAATAACGCCAATGCAATTTTTTTCGGTATTCGCGGCAAGGCAAATGTTGTAAATTTCGTCGGGGGTGGTAACAACGGGTTTAAATACAACTTTAACAGGAATTATTTCCGATTCGTCGAGAGCTTTGGCAATAATAGCCGAATGTTGGTCAACTTGTTTTAAGGTTTCGGTACCGTACAGGTGTTGGCTTCCTGTAACAAACCAAATTTGGTGTTCTGCAATTTTGTTGCTCATATTAATTAAATGTTAGTTTATAATTTTACAATTCGTTCATGTTCTGTTTCGGTATTATCTTTACAAAACTTATAGTAGTAAGCCCCTCGTTTCGATGTTGATGTGTCTTTAATGTCGAGTTTTTCGAGCATGTTTAGTGATGATAGTTTTTTGCGAAAGTTTCCGGCATCGAAAGTGCGTTGGAAAATTGCATTGTAAAGGTTGTGTAGTTGGGTAAGGGTAAACATCTCGGGTAAAAGTTCGCGGCCAATAAGTTGGAACGATGCTTTTTGTTGTAGTTTTTCTAAGGCCATAGTAACCATTTTGTTGTGGTCGAAAACTAATTGTGGCAGCGCGGTAATTGAATACCAACGGCCACCGTGTTGTGAAACAAAGTCGCTATAATGCTCGTCGATGCGTATAAGGGCGTAATATGCCATACTTACAACGCGGCCGCCGGGGTCGCGGTCGAGTGCCGAAAAGCCGCCAACCTGTTCCATAAAAATATTATCGAGCCCAACTGTAAGGTGCAGTACTCGTTGGGCGGCCTGGTCCATGGTTTCGTCTTCTTGTAAAAACCCGCCCATAAGCGACCAATCGCCTTTTGACGGGGTAAACCTGCGGGGGTATACCAATAGTTTTAGTTCGTCGTTTTGGTAACCAAATATAACACAGTCAACTGCAACGTGGTATTTTGGCTGGTCGTATGATTTTTGAAACACCATTTTTTGTATTTTTTTAACAAAGGTATTAATATTTGTAAAAAGTACAATTAATATTTAAAAAATATTTGAAAGGGTGTTGTATGTGGTTTTACGCTTGTATTTGATGCTAAAAAATGTAGGTTTAAATTTTAATACCGAGTATCAGAATGTCGTCGGTTTGTTGTTGGTTGCCGCGCCATTGGTTTAGTGTATCGGCAAAAATAATTTTTTGTTGTTCAATGTTGTGTTGTTGTACACTTTTTATTAGCGACGTAAACCTTGCCGAGCCGAATTTTTCGTTTGTTTGGCTGGCAAACTGGTCAATAAAGCCATCGGTAAAAATGTAAAGAGTGTCGTTTGGTTGTAGTTCAATAGTGTTTAGTGTAAACGATTCTTTCTCTTTAATATATATGCCAATGGGGTTACGGTCGGCTTTATAAACAATAATAT
Source organism: uncultured Bacteroidales bacterium (assembly GCA_964544385.1). GTDB lineage: Bacteria > Bacteroidota > Bacteroidia > Bacteroidales > SZUA-534 > CAZJCR01. The sequence goes on along the minus strand of CAZJCR010000173.1, from coordinate 1,889 downwards.
TATTGTTACGACAAATGTAAAGCGGGTTATGTGCCCCCGAGTACTGAAGTGTCATGTTTTGGTAGTCAATAACCAGCAGGGCAATGTCCATACCGTCTTTGGCTTCGTAGGTTTTGCCGGTTTGTTGTAAAGTGTTTTTAACTTTTATTCTAAGTTGGTTAAGTATAATGTTCGATTTTATAGTTTTTTGGCTGTTAACAATTTCGTTTAAAAAAGCAACTCCAAGCATGCTCATAAATGCGCCGGGTATACCGTGGCCGGTGCAATCGGCAACAGCTACTACTACTAAGTTGTTTTTTTGTGCAAGCCACCAAAAGTCGCCGCTAACAATATCGCGGGGCATCCATAATAAAAAATAGTTTTTAAGTATTTGCAATGCCATTGTATCGGTTGGTACAACTGCCTGTTGAATTTTTTGGGCGTATTTTATACTGTCGGTTATTGAGCGTTGCTGTTGTGTAAGCAAAAGGTTTTTTTCTTCAATATTTTTATTTGTCCGTTTTTTGTTACGCAGTGTAAAGCTTATATATATAATAAATATAACTGCAACCGTTAGAATTATAAGTACAAGTAAAAATATTGCACGGTTTTTATTAAGCTCGCTTTTTTGTTGTAGCAGTTTTTCTTGTTGATATTTTATTTGTTGATCCTTTTTTTCGAATTGGTATTTCGATTCGAGCTGGGCAATATAATTTGCATGTTGGTTTTTTTGTATACTGTCGTTTACAATAACATAATTTAGTAAATATTTGTAAGCATTTTTATTGTCGTTTAAAAAGGCGTAAACATTTGCAAAGTTTTGATAAATATCGCTTCTTAAATCGATAAAATTATATTGATTTGCAATAAAAAGAGCCTGGTTAAGGTATTGTAACGCGGTGTTATGGTTTTTAAGCTGTATTAGCAACGACGCCTGTGAAATTAATATATTTGTTTCGGTACGTTTATCGTTAAGGTTTGTAACATTTTGTTTTGCAAGTTTGTAATGTTTATCGGCTTGGGCGTATTGGCCCAAAGTTTTATAGCAATTGCCAATATTAAAAAGGCTTATAATTGTTCCCCTTTTGTCGTTTTTGCGTTGCCGTATTTCGAGTGCTTTTTTATGATAAAACAAAGCTGAGTCGGTATTTGACATCTCGGAGTAGTTTACGGCAATGTTGCTGTAGCTAACGGCAATACCAATACTGTCGTTGGCTTTTTGGTATTGGTTTAGAGCCAGCTTTTGAAAACCAAGCGATTTTTGGTAACTGTTAACCGCGCTGTAAACATTACCAATATTTGAAAGGCTTCGGGCAATTTCGGCATTTGTGCCATGTTTTTCGTAGTATTTTAGGGCTTTTAGGTGTGCCGATATTGCTTTTTCGTAATCGGCAATAAGCTCGTAAACAATAGCCTGGTTATTGAGCAAAGCAGCAATTGTGGCCGAGTCGCCTATGTTTTGGCAAATATCAATGGCTTGCGAGTAATTATTTAAAGCATTTACATAGTTGCCCATAAAATAATATAATACGCCTTTTGTTTTTAACGATAATGCTTTTTGTGTCTTGTTATTAAATTTTGATGCAAAAAATATTGCCGAATCGCAATAAAATAAACCAGTATCGGGCGACAACGAGTAGTATAACTTAGCAATATTATTAAACAATGCGGGTTTAGCTGTATCGTGTACAATTGTGGTTAGTTTAATTATCGAGTCGATATTAGTGGCGTTTGCTGCTAACAAAAAGTTTAAAAGTAATGTAGTAAAAAAGGTACGCGCAAAATTCATTTTGTGTTTACTTTTAAGCAAATATAAATTAATTTGGGTTATTTGTATAACACTAAAACAAATGGCTTTTACCCAAATTGAGCGATTCGCTCAATCGATTTAGATTTTGTAAGTATTTCAC
>CAZJCR010000172.1:5798-8355 GCA_964544385.1 uncultured Bacteroidales bacterium | reverse complement strand
TAAACCTAAGTAAAGCGTTTGTTCACTTTAGTGCAACCGTTCTACTTTAGTAAAAATGATTATCGCCCACAAAGACACAAAGACAGAAACCTATATTTAGCGAATCGCTCAATCGATTTAGATTTTGTAAACCTTTCACTCCACTGCGTTTGTTTAAACTAAGCCCAAACCGCTCAACCATACGCATTAATTAACTGGTTTTTTTATAGTTTAAAATAGCCCATGCATTTAACACAATGGCAAATATGGCTGTAATTAAAAAATGGTTTTTTATTGCAATAAAACCGCTGCCTTTAATTATTACCATGCGCACCACATCGATAAAATAAGTTACCGGATTAAATTTAGCCACAATGTATGCCCAACGCGGCATACTGTCGATAGGTGTAAACAAGCCGCTCATTAATATAAAAACCATCATAAAAAAAAATGCCACCGACATTGCCTGCTGCTGTGTTTGCGAGTATGTTGATACCAGTAAACCAAAACCCAGCAAAGCCACTAAATATATTATTAAGTAAGTGTAAAGCAATAAAACGCTACCGGCAGTAACTACTCCAAAAACAAGCCGGCCAACTAAAAAAAGCCCCACGGTAAAAACAAATAAACCTATTATTAAAAATGGTATAAGCTTACCAAGTATAAACTGGTATTTTTTTATTGGTGTAACGTTTATTTGTTCAATTGTACCAAGCTCTTTTTCTTTAACAATATTTAAGGCACACATGTATGCCCCAACCATTGTAACAAGCAAAACCAAAATGCCGGGAACCATAAATAGCCGGTAATTCATAAAAGGGTTAAACCAATTAGTAAAAGTTATTGATATTTGTGGTTTTTGAACGAATTTTTCAGGCTGCAACATTTCGATAATAATATTAGTATTAAAACCGGCAATAATTTTACTTAAATAAACACCACCCAAATTGGCTTTTACACCATTAATTGCATTAATTGCAACAAAAAGTTTTTGCGGGTTACGCCTAATTAATTCGCGTTCAAAACCTGCTGGAACCTCTAAAACAATATCGGCCTGCCCGTTTTCAATTTTTACAATTGCCTGGTTATAATTATTACAGTAACCCGCCAAATTAAAATACCCCGATGCAGTAATTTGCGAAACAAGATTTTGCGAGTAACCCGATTTATCGTTGTCGACAATTGCAATATTAATGTTGCGCACCTGGTAATCGGCAGCTAATGGCAAAATTAACAACTGAAAAACAGGTGCAACAAATATTAATGGTAACAACGATTTGTTGCGGAATATTTGTTTAAATTCTTTTTGTAGCAAAAAACGAAGGGTTCTCATGCTAAGCGGGTTTTAAAATTTTTTAAACTTAAAAACAATAAAATAACAGCCATAAATAACAAAATAAGTGTTTCGGTTATAATTGCCGAAAAACCCATACCTTTTATCATAACCGATTTAACTATAATATAGTACCATTTTGAGGGCAATAAATTAGCCAGCAATTGCAAAAACACCGGCATATTTTCGAGCGGGAACATAAAGCCGGTAAGCAAAATAGCGGGCACCATCATACCCATAAGCGATACAAGCATTGCCGATTGCTGCGAATTTGCAATATTTGATATTAACAAACCAAGCGATAACGATGTAATGATAAGCAAAATACTTTCGGCAAACAGTAATGCAATGCTACCATTAAAAGGTACATTCAATAAATAAATACTCAATAAAAGTATTATTGTAAGATTAATTATCGATAATACTAAATACGGTATTGCTTTCGAAATAATTACCAGCATTGGGCTAAATGGCGAAACCAAAAGAACCTCCATAGTACCTGTTTCTTTTTCTTTAACTATCGACACGGCGGTCATCATTACACAAATTAGCAACAAAACCAAAGCCATAACACCAGGCACAAAATTGGCCGCCCCTTTTAGTTCGGGGTTATAAAGCATTTTTTGTTCAATAGTTATTGAATAAGGCGTTAGTTTTTGCGCGTTTGGCTGTATTTTATAATCGTGTATTATTGCCGATGCAAAATTTGTTAACGTGTTTGCGGTATTGGGGTCCGACGCGTCGGCAATTATTTGTACATTAGCTTGGTTTAAATGCGACAAATTATGATAAAAATTTGCCGGAAAAATAATGGCCAGTTTAGCATTATTATTTTTTAGTTCATGCTCAATTTGTTGATGATTAAGCAATATTTTATCGACAATAAAATTACTGTTAGCGGCAAGTTTGTCAATAATTTGGTGCGACGCGTTATCGTTAGCGTAGTCGCAAATAACTATACGGGCATTTTTTATCTCGTTGGTTAACGCGAACCCAAAAAGTAGAATTTGCATTATTGGCAAGCCAATAAGCAGTAAAAGTGTTTTACGGTCGCGAAAAACATGATAAAACTCTTTGCGAATAAATACTAAAAACTGTTTCATCGGTTTATATTTTGTTGTTAAAACCCAAATTGAGCTATTTGCTCAATTGATAGCCTGCCCAAATGAATATTTGAAGCACCGTAAATAATTATAGTTATGTTGCAATTGGTTTTGTGCCCCTTGCAAGCTGATAAAAAACACT
>CAZJCR010000172.1:0-5788 GCA_964544385.1 uncultured Bacteroidales bacterium | reverse complement strand
ATTGTTGTTTTAAATTTTCGGGTGTGCCAATAGCAACAATTTTACCATCAACCATAATTGAAACGCGGTTACAATACTCGGCCTCGTCCATGTAATGAGTAGTAACAAAAACAGTAATACCATTTTGAGCGGCGTTGTAAATTAAATCCCAAAACTGTCGGCGAGTAACCGGGTCGACACCGCCGGTAGGTTCGTCGAGAAAAACAATTTTTGGGTTATGCACTATAGCTACCATAAAAGCCAGTTTTTGTTTCCAGCCCAAAGGCAGCGAGCCAGTAAGTTTTTTTGTATGGTTTTTTAACCCAAGGTTTTCAACCAGCATGTCGGTTTTTTGAGCAATTTGCAGGTTCGATAATCCGTAAATTCCGCCAAAAAACCTGATATTTTCAATAACAGTTAAGTCTTCGTACAGCGAAAATTTTTGGCTCATGTATCCAATATTTTGTTTAATAAGCTCGGTTTGCTTGTAAATATTAAAACCGGCAATACTACCCTGCCCCGATGTAGGTAACAGTAACCCGCACAACATGCGCATTGCTGTAGTTTTACCGGCACCGTTGGCTCCCAAAAAGCCAAATATTTCGCCTTTAAAAACATTAAAAGTTATATTGTCAACAGCCACAAAGTTTCCGAATTGCTTAGTAAGCTGGTTAGTTTGTATAACAATTTCGTTAGTCATTTTAAGTCATCAGGTTAATAAAACAATCTTCGATAGTTGGTTCAATATTATTAATAACAATATTTTCATGTTGCAATAATTCCATTTGTTTTACAAGTTGTAGTTGTTGTCCATCAATGTTAAAAACAACATGATGATAGCCACCAAACGAGTTGCAGCTTTTAATTAAGTTACACTGGCGCAAGTGGGTTAATAACATGGCCATGTTTTGTGCTTTAATAGCAAAAAGTTTATGTGGAAATTGGTCAACAATACTTTTAGGCGTACCAACCGACAAAATTTTACCGTCCTGGATAAGCGCGATACGCTCGCACAAAGCGGCTTCGTCCATGTATGGCGTTGATACCATAATTGTTATCCCGCTTTGTTTAAGTTGTTTAAGCATTTCCCAAAACTCTTTGCGCGAAACAGCATCGACACCGGTAGTAGGCTCGTCGAGAAACAGAATTTTTGGCCTGTGTATTAAAGCGCAGCAAAGTGCGAGTTTTTGTTTCATTCCGCCCGAAAGTTTTCCGGCGCGCCGGTTTTTAAACGGCTCGAGCTGTACATAAATATCTTTAATTAAATTATAATTTTTATTAACAGTAGTATTAAACACGGTAGCAAAAAAATTTAAGTTTTCGGCCACAGTTAAATCCTGATAAAGCGAGAACCTGCCAGGCATATATCCAACGTTGCGGCGTATTTTTTTATAATCGTTAATTATATCTAAACCATCTACATACGCCGAACCGTTATCGGGCAAAAGTAAAGTTGTAAGTATCCTAAAGATAGTTGTTTTACCAGCACCGTCGGGGCCAATAAGGCCAAACAGCTCGCCACTGTTAACTTGCAACGACACGTTGTTAACCGCAGGCGTGGCAACTTTTTTATATGTTTTACTAATATTGTTTAAAATAACACTGCCCATTGTTTTAAAAATTTAGTTGACCATACATTCCAATTTTGTACAAACCATTGTTTGGCACCATTACCTTAACAGCATAAACAAGGTTAGCACGCTCGTTTTTAGTTTGGATAGTTTTAGGAGTAAACTCGGCTTTGCTGCTAACCCAAACAACAGTACCAATTGCTTTGTGGAACGAGCCCAAGCCGTTGTCGGTAAAAACATTAACCTTTTGGTTTATTTTTATTTGCGCAAGCTGGTTGCCGGTAATATAAGCCCGTAAATAAACCGTGTCGAGGTTTGCAACGCGGTATAAAGGTTTTCCGGCGGCAGTAATTTCGTTAGCATAAGCATATTTTTCTATCACTATGCCGTTAACTTTATTTATAATTTTACACTTAAAAAGTTGGTCGTTTAGTTGGTCAACCTGTGCTTGCAAAGCGGCCGACTCGTTATTAATTGACTGACACGACAATTGTAGTGCCGATTGTTGGGCATCAATTTGTTTTTTAATTATCAATATTTGAGCGTTAATATCGTCGAGTTGTTTTGTAGTTGCGGCATTTGCGGCCACTAAATTTTGTAGCCTTATTTTTTCGGTTTCGGCGTTTTTAAGTTGCTCGTGCAATGGTGCTAACTGTAATTCAATAACAGGCTTACGCGATAAAAGTGCTTTAATTTGAGCCATAACCTGGCGTTTTTTAAGTTGCAGTTGTACACTATCGACAAATCCCACCTGTAAACCGGCAGTAAGTTTTTGCCCCTGCATAATGTTTAACTGCAAAATTTCGCCATTGGCCTGCGACGATACAATAATTTCGTCGGACTCGAATGTACCCTGCGCATCAAATGTTTGAGTATTATTGTTGCAACCAATTGTAAAAGCAATAATAACAATTGCCGGTAAAAATTTTATAAAGTACATGTTTATAATGTTTTAAGTTAATATTTTCCGATAGTTGTGCTCAGGTTATACTGAGCCATTAACAGTTGAATTTGGTGTAAAATGTAAGTTTGATTAGCCTTGTCGAAATTGTTAATTGCTAATAAATAATCGTTTGTAGTAACAGTACCAAACTTTAGCTGGTTTTGAGCTGTATTTTTAATTTGGCTGTGCAAATCAACAATTTCGGAATCTAAAACTAATAGTTCTTTTATTTTAAGTATTTCGGTATTTTGTTGGCTTGCGGTAATGTTAGTATTAAACAAAAAAGTTTGCTGTTGCGTGTTTACAATATCGTGATTAACCATTAACATTTTGCGTTCGGTTTTATAAGTATAAAGGCCCGAGAAATTCCAAACCAGCTTAACGCCACCAATTAAGTAATTACTATAATTATTACTTAGCATGTTAAGCCCTGGGCGGCCATAACCAGCTTGCAAAAATAAATTTAAGCGAGGTATATTTTTAACAGTAACCAGTTTGCTATTTACTAAGGTTAATTGTTTTTGATAATTATACAAATCGAGCTCGGGACGGGCAATAGTATCGGTGAAAACCACATTACCGGGTAAAATAAACCTGGCTGTGTCGGTAATGTTTTGGCCAATAAAAAGTTCAAGCATTTGCACATAACCAACGCGCGTAGCCTTTAACTCAATTAAGTGTTGGCTGTTTTTAAGCAATTGTGCCATAAGGTTATTCGCATCGCTGTTAAGAGCCAGGCCATTGGCAATAGCGGTATTAATATTGTCGATACCAATTTGTATATCGGCTTTAAGCAATTCGGTTTGTTTTATTTGTGCATCGATAAGCAAAATACCAAAAAACAGGTTGTTAACCCGCTGCCGCAGACTGTATATTTCGACCTCGATTTTTTGTTTATCGATTAACGAATTTGTTTGGACCAATTTTTTGTTGTATTTAAGTGTAAACATGTTGGTTACACTCTGTGTAAGTTCGCCGTATATTTTACTTTGGTATTGGCTTAATTGCTCAATGTTTAAACCAGGCATATTTATTGGCAGCGAAGTAACATCGGATTGCCAGGTAGCCTGGGCGGCAAAATTTACTTGCGGCAAATAACCTTTGTTTACATTGTTAATTGAGTATTGTTTGGTTTTATTTATAAGCTCGTATTGATTAACTAAAGGATAATTACGACGAGCCATTGCCAAACAACTGTCGATACTTAATATTTGTGCATTTAAGCTGTAAATAAACAACATACAGCACGCCATGAATAAAATACGATATTTAATCATTGTTTTTAATATTTTGTTTTAGTCATTTGATTAATTTATATGAAAAAAAATTATGTAGCAGTCATTTCGGCTTTAATCCAAATAGGAATAAGCTTTTTGCGTTCTTGCATCATATTGTAAAATTGTTGTTGGTTTAAACCTGCAATTTGTTTTAGCAAAGGCATACCAACAAACGGGAAAATAACAAGGCCCATAATGTTCATTAAAAAATGTGCCCAGTTAATGTTTTTAATAATACCCAAACTAACAGCCTGGTTGTATTGCTGCAAAAAAACCGAACCCGAAACCAATGTATGCAAAGGTATTTTTTGCAATAACTGGTGGGCACTATTGTTGCGAATTTCGCTTAAAATAAAAAAAGGTATATCGGGGTCGTTACAAATAAAATCGATATAGTTACTGGCAAATATTTCAACCTTTTGTTGCAAAGTAGTATTAGTATCGTTCGATGCTTTGGCCATGTTGGCAATAAAGCTTTGCAGGGTTTCTATCATTATAATTTCGAATAGTTTTTCTTTACTACGAAAATAATAATTTAACAAAGCAAGGTTAATACCGGCATGTTCGGCAATGTCGCGGGTGCGGGTTGCCGAATAACCTTTTTTAAGGAAAACAGTACGCGCGGCATCTTTTATTTTTTGCTCGGTTGTTGTATCAATATTTTTACTGTTGGCCATATTGTTTATATAAAGCGTACAAATATAAAAACAATTATTTGATTTAAGCAAATTATTTAATCATTTGATTAATTATTTTTCAATTCACTGAACCGTCCTGAAAATGCGTTATAAAAAATGCATTTAAATTGCTTTTTTTTACCCGCTTAACTTAGGTAAAAGAAAAAAAACTATTCAAAAACCTGTACCATATCGTTAATAAACAATAGCGCGTTTTGCTCAATTTGGGTAGTTAACTGGTTTGGGTTATTAATAACAAAACCATTGGCCAATACATGTTCAACAATTGCAAAACCATTATTACACGATACTGGTATGGTATATTTGTTATAATTAGTATCGACAAACATTTGCCAATATTTTTTTTGAATTTGTTTGTTTTGAGCTGCAAGCCATATTTCGAACCGGTTGTTTATGTGGTTAAATACTATTGCAATTTTTAATTTTTGTTGTTTTAAACACTCGGGCGTAAACGGGAAATATGTAATTGTACTAATATTTGTGTACAAAGCACCAATAACATATCCAGCATTGTATTTACTAATAAAATAGGTACGCAGGCTTTTTACAAAAGCTAATATTTGTTCATAATTTTCCATATAAATATTAATATAATTATAATTATATTAAACAATAGTAATTTTATAAACACAACGGCTATCGCCATTACATATCGACGAAACCACCTTTGCATCGACATTTTGCTGTAAAACAAACGAGAACATAAGCCTGGCAAAACCCTCGGAGCAATAACGCATTACCTTAAAACCATTTTGCGCGTTACTATTTACAATAGGGCAAACACAATAGTCTTTATTTTCGTCGGCAATTATTGTTTTTGTTAACGGGTTATATTCAACTTTCCAATTCCAATTGTTTTGTAAAAACCCGATAAAAGCATCAATATTATTTTTATAAGGTGCTAAAACAGTGTCCATATTTAAATTATTGTAATGAGCCAACGCGCAGTTACTAAGTATATTACGCTTAGTTTCATTATCAACACCCGAGTCTAAATTTGATAACAATAACATTAACCAATCGGTTTTTATATTGTTACTATTATTAGTATTACTATTTTGCCCTGTTATATTAACATTTGCAAAACCAAACTTATTAAAACCGCAAAAACAAAAGCCTGCAAGGCATGCTTTTTTCAAAAAATCTTTTCGGGTAATTGCATTTTTCATACGGATTAAGCAAAATAATAATAATTAGTTACCAAATATATCATGCTTACTTTTTAATGATAATTACTAACAACTTAAAAATGCTTTTAAAATTATTAAATATTTTAATAAAACAACAATACTGTCCTAAATAATTTTTATTAAGATTATT
>CAZJCR010000171.1:6688-8374 GCA_964544385.1 uncultured Bacteroidales bacterium | reverse complement strand
GTCATTACCAAAACCGATAAATGCGAAGTGCCAATAAATTGTTTTACCGCAGAAAGATTTCCGCCTTCATAAACAAAAGTCTCAATTTCCTTTTCTCTTTCGTTGGCGTAAAAGCTCTTAAAGTAATTTTTGGTGTCTTCTAAGTTTGTTTTTGTTCCCTCACGAATTGGAACGGTTGGAATAAGAACGATAAATTTTTTGTAGCCAAAGTTTTTGCTCAGTTCAAAAATGGTTTTGATAAACGTGAACGTTTTTCCCGTTCCCGTTTCCATCATTATATCAATGTTATTGTTGTTTTGAACTGGGAATTTGTATTTGTTTTTATTATGATGTGCCGTCAGCACATCGTCAAATTTTTCTTTTTGGCGTAGGCTTTCAAAAAGACTGATAATATTATTTACACAGTCTTCCTGATAGGCTTGTATTTCATATTGAAACTGTTTTGTTTCTGTTTTTGTCGTCATTTAATTTCTCAAAAATTTAAGTCGCTAAAATACCAATTTATATTCGTTAATCATTTTTTGTAATTTAATTCTTGTCAACCAGTTATAAATGGTGGTGGGTGGGCTTGGGTGCGTCGGCACGAAAACTGCTCTTTTGTCCCGATGAAAAATCGGGATGTGTCGGGGCATGCCTAATGTGTTGTTTTGTGGGTTGGCATTTTTCATTTTTCAATTCTGTCTTTATAAGTAGTAAATTGTCCGCTGTGCTATTTTTTACACTTGCGCATAGCTCAAGCATAAACTGAGTTAGTAATTATTATTGTTCTGTTTCAGATACTAACAAGGCAATTTTATTGTTTTGCACAATTTAATAATTTTTTTTGCACAAAAATAAAATTGGCGGCCATTATTACTTACGCAAAGTTTAATGTAACTAATTCCTAAGTTGAGCGGTTGGAGCTATGCGAACAAATGCTTTACTTAGGTATAACCCCGATATAGAGTTTGTTGTATTTCACTAACCAAGTGTAGTGAAATACTTACAAAATATAAATCGATTGAGCGATTCGCTCAATTTGGGTCTAAATCGATTGAGCGAATCGCTCAATTTGGGTAATTGGCAGCATTGGTCAACCGTTTTCATAACACTTTAAATTCAACAAGGGGCGAGGCACTGGTAGTAGAATATTTCAATTTTTGTAACAATTACCTTTTTTTTGCATATAAGCAAAAACAATTTTATTATTATTATAATTGCAAAAACATGATTAATAATATTTTAATTATATAAATTAAAAATAAACACTTAACTAATATTTAATTTTATGACTGTAATTTATTTCTTAAAAACTAAAATTCTTTTTTTGTTCCTGTTTTTTTGCACTTTAAGTTTAAGTTCGCAAACAATATGTATCGAGGCAGGTTCGGATCAAAAGACAGGTACTAAAGACGGGTTTAGGTACGAGCTTTGGAATCAAAATTCGCAAGGAACAGCATGTATGACTATTGGCTCGGGAGCGTTGTTTAGTGGCGAGTGGAATGGTATTCTTAACTATCTTGCCCGTAGGGGTTTAGGTTATAATAAAACTCAACTACACAGCCAAATTGGTACTTTTTATGCTACATACGACTGCCTTTACCAGCCATCAAGCGAATCGGGTAATTCATACTTATCAATTTACGGATGGACTGTTGACCCGTTAATAGAGTTTTATATTGTCGAAGATTGGCGTAATTGGATACC
>CAZJCR010000171.1:0-6678 GCA_964544385.1 uncultured Bacteroidales bacterium | reverse complement strand
GCGGGCTCTGTTTTAAAAGGCACAATTACTGCTAACGGTGGTGTGTATGACATTTATGAAACAATACGCCAAAATCAACCTTCGATTTTAGGTACAGCAACTTTTAAACAATATTTCAGCATACGCCGCGATAAACGCGACAGTGGTACCATTAATATATCCGATCATTTTAAAATGTGGGAATCTATTGGGTTGCCAATGGGTAAAATGTACGAGGTTTCATTCGTGGTCGAGGGGTATAAAAGTAACGGTACTTTCGAGTTTAAAGCTCTCGATGTTTTTGTCGATACAAACTCAACTAAGGTTATCGACGATAAAAAAAAAATTAACATTTTAAAAATCTTTCCCAATCCTGCTAACAATGTTGTAACTGTAAGTAATGCCAATGGTGCAATTTTACAAATTTGTAATATTACGGGTAAAGTTATTATTGAACAGGCTGTTACTAATAATAATCAGGTTGTTTTATTAAAGGGTATTAAAGCTGGCAGTTATATTGTTAAAGTTATTAAAGGACAATTAATACAAACTGAGTTACTTATTGTTACCTAAGTTGAGCGGTTAAAGCTTAGTAAATAAACGCTTTACTTAGGTTAACCCCGATGTAGAGTTTGTTGTGTTTCACTAACGGAGTATAGTGAAATACTTACAAAATCTAAATCGATTGAGTGATTAGCTCAATTTGGGTCTAAATCGATTGAGCGAATCGCTCAATTTGGTTGTTAATTAATTTTATATGTTAGTAATTTATACTTGTTGGTTTATTGTTACCACACTTAAAAATTTGTTTAAATAAAAACCCGGCTTTTGTCCGGGTTTTTATTAATCCTACATTAATCATTAGTTAGCATAGCTCCAACCGCTTAATTTGGGTGATAGTCGTTTTCGTCGTTTTTTAAAAACGAGTATTGATAATCCATAGGTATTATCGACAGGTACTCGTCAACAGTTGCGCCAGCTAAGCATGCATCAATAATTTTACGGCCGGTTGCCGATAATTCGGGAGTTAAATATTTTGGCAGTTCGGCTTTAAAAAAGTCGAATAATATTTTGGCTCCGGCGTCATAACCGGCTGTTCCAACTTCGGTTTGTTTATGTACCTGCAAAAACCGTGATGGTATTTTAGCACCATCAATAGTAAGGTAATTAAGTTCGAAACCCAACAATGGGCAGCGGGCAACCTGGTATTGGTCGCTGCGTAGTTTTGCATTACCACGTCGGGTTAAATACTCGCGCATCAGTAATTGTGGTTTAAAACCTACGCGCCATGCACCAATATGTTGATTAGGCACAAGCGTGTAGCGCATACGCGGGGTGTTAATAATTTGGTCTAAAAGTAAATTTGCGTGTGTTATCATCTTACCGGTAGCAAATGGCCAATACGATCCCACACCCTCGCTGCCCATTCCGCCGGCATCAACAATACTTGGGTTTGCATGCCCGCGTGGCGACACCAACCGCCACAGCCATGCAAGAGCTGGTGGTAAAATATGGAAAAGCCCAACTATACCATATGTTGGGTTTTCGGCAGTGCAGGGTGGGGTGCGTACACCAAAACTGCGTACATCAATTGTTACTGGTTTGTTTACCACGTTTGGTACTATGTTACGTGGTACAATTACGCGTGGGTTAGGGCACTTTTTGCCAGGGCTGTCTTCGGTATGGTCCCATACTAATGCTGTACATTCGGGTTTCGACTGTATGTTTAAAAATAACAATGGCTCTTTGGGTTTAATTGTCAGTTTTTCTAAAAACGGGTCGTCGCCATAATCGTTAATGCTGTCAACTCTAATAAACCACGCGTTTTCGGCATCTAAAACTGTAAGTTTGCCATTGTTTTTTTGTACCGTGGGGTGGCATAGAGCCATGTCGTCGGTAACGGGGTTAAACGAGCAGAATAACGGAAAGTTAATAAGCCGTTTTTCGTTTGTAATTATATTTTCGCCAATAAGTACCTGTCCGTTGGGCTCGCGTACAATGTTTTGTAGCATTTCGCTTTTTCCGCCTCCGCTGGCTCCCTCGTGCATAAAAGTTGTTATATTATCGTAAGGGCTAACTACCTGAACTGTTGAGCAATGTGCTGTTATCCAGCCTTCGCGTTCGCCTTTGGTTAAAAGTGCCCCATATAAACCTTTTTTAGCACTTGGGCCAGGGTAAAGGTTGTAGGCATATATTTCGTGGCAGTTGTAGTTGCGTTTGTGTACTACAATTTGTTTGCCGTTAAAATGCGTGTGCCTAAATGTTGGGGCTACATATATTGCCGATTCAATTGCAAAATCGTCGGGTAATTTGTCAACATCTATTATACTTTGTAGCATAGCAAGCCCCATGGCAAAAAATCCGGCGTTGGCAGGTGCAATTGCTATACCGCCGGTTCCAATGTTATCGCGGCCGGCAAAGTAAAAAAATACTGCTAAATCCTGTTTTTTTAACCAGTCAACTGTCTCTTTTCGCAGGGTCTCAAAGCTATAGCCAAATTTGTCGGCAAAGCGTTCTTTATCGCTGGGTAAATCGTCGGCAATTACCATTGTGTCGGGGTCGCGGCGGCGCATGTATGCTTCGGTATAATTTGCCGATATGCCATTTGTAACTTTATGCACAACGGCTTCGGTAATTTCGCCTTTACCCTCGATAGTATATTTTACATCAAAACTGTTGTTGTTGCCATTAACTGCGGCTGTTGCCAGTTGGTTAACTGTGTTATAGGTTTTGTACGATTTACATCCGCTAAGCACAATTAGTGCATCGTCGGGTAAGCTAATCCGTTTTTTTTCAAGCTTTTTAAATAAATCATCCATTTTTTTAATTTTTAATTGTTGATAAAATGTATTTCGATGCACTTAAAATATTATCGCAAATTTTTACATCATATTTTAGCTCGTTTAAATGTTTTAAACCATGGCCGCTAAGCAGGTATAACGGGGTAACTCCGGAGTTAATGCCGCAAATTATGTCTGTTGGGTGGTCGCCAATAATAAACGATTTTGATAAATCAATATCGTAATAACGGGCAGCCTGGTTTATAAAGTAACCACTTGGTTTCATGCATTTGCAGTTGTCGCCGGGCTTGTGTGTACAGCAATAGGTTTTATTTATTTTAATACTGTTTTTGTTTAGCATAAATTCAATATGTTTATTTACTGCTTTTACCTGGCTTTTGGTTATAAAACCTTTTGCTACGCCACTTTGGTTTGTTATTATAAACAATAAAAAATATTCGCTAAGTTGTTGCAGTGCAGTGTATGTAAATGGGTAAAACTCAACATCTGTTATTTTGTTTATATAACCAACATCGTTAATAATTGTTCCGTCGCGGTCTAAAAACACTGCTTTTTTCATTGTCGTACTTTTATGCGACAAATATAACACTAATTACTTAATAAATTAAGTAATACTTAATATATTTTAATAGTTAGGTGGCGATTGTACCCAAATAAGCTCGCTAAGCCCGTTGTTGCTGTTAATGGCGTTAAATTGTGTTTTTGCATTAAAGTAAATATTGTCGCCTTGGTTTAAAATGTGGCTTTTATCGGCAAGGTCGAACCTTACCTGCCCCGAAATTACATGGCAAAAAATTTGTCCGTGGTTGGTTTTTATAAGCCCGTCAAGTCCCCCGCCATTTGCAAACCTTACTAAATAAGTATCCATTAATTTATTGGTGTCGTGGTTCGACAACAAAAATATTATTGTGCCGGTACTGTTTTGTTCAACATATTTTATGTCGGTTTTTAAAACTACGGGGTTGTTTGTCATGGTGTCGTTTTCGCCAACAAGCTCACCTATTGTGGTGTGCAAGGCTTCGGCTATTGCTTTTAAGGTTAATACCGACGGGTACGACTTGCCTTTTTCAATCTGCGAAAGCGCGCTTGGGCTAACATCAACTTTGGCAGCAAGTTCGTTAAGGTACATGTTTAAAAGTTTTCTTTTTTGTTTTATGCGTTCGCCTATTAGATTCATATGTTTTTTTATGCAAATATATCGAATTAATTAATATATTAAGTAAAACTTAATTATTAATTGCTTTTGCATTAATTTTTTGCCTAAACAAAGCGGCTTAAACAAAGTAAAAACCTGCTTTATTTTGGTATAATTATGTAAAGTTTATTGTTTTTATTAACAGGGTATAGTTAAATACTTTCATGTTATCAATTAGTTTTGCAAAATGCTAAATTTGGCTATTATTATAAATGCTTTATTAAAATCGGGGTTATACCTATGTAAAGCGTTTGTTCGCTTAGCTCCAACCGCTCAACTTAGGTAAAAGTGTTAAAGTAATTGGCTTATAAAAATTTTATTGTTATTAAATACATTTTTACTTTTAAACTCGTTCATTAATATATTTGCTAATAATTGTTAACATTTTAGTTATGCATATAGGTATAAGTTTGGTTTTTTTGTGCTCTGTTTTGTTGCTTTTTGCAAATGTAGTATGCGGGCAAAAGCCTGTTGTTTGGAGTTTTGTAACCGGTGCCGGCGTTTACTCGTCGCCAACTGTCGACAGTAATTGTGTTTATATTGGTAGTAACGACTCGTGCCTGTATGCTATTAATAAAACCGATGGAAAACTAAACTGGAAATTTAAATCTAATGGTCAAATTAGGTCGAAACCTTTAATTTATAACCAAAGTATTATTTTTAACAGTACCGACGGTGCAATTTATTCGGTTAACAAAACTTACGCAAATTTGGAGTGGAAATTTTTTACCGGTGGCGAAAAACAACTCGACTTGTGGGACTATTATTTATCGTCGCCGGTTATCTATAAAAATATTATTTTTTTTGGTTCAGCCGATTCGTTGGTTTATGCAATTAACCCTTTGTCGGGCAAACTTGTTTGGAGCTTTAAAACCGGCGGTATTGTTCATGCAACACCTGTTGTTGACAATAATGTTGTATTTATTGGTAGTTTCGATGGTTATTTTTATGCACTCGATTACATTACTGGTAAAATTTTATGGAAATTTAAAACTATAGGAAACAAATATTTCCCGAATGGCGAAATTCAATGTGCAGCTACTGTATATAACAATTCGGTTATTTTTGGCAGCCGCGACTATAATATGTATTCAATTAATGCCAAAACCGGCAAATGTTTATGGAATTATGTCGAAAACGGGAGCTGGATTATTGCTACTCCTTTGGTTGTAAACAATAATATTTACTTTGGCACATCCGATACTCATAAATTTTATGCTGTTGATGCCAATAATGGCAGCGTTAAATTATACAAACCTTTAAATATGCGTGTTTACGCGCAGGCTGTTGCTTTTAATAATAATATATTATTTGGTTGTTTTAATGGTAAACTCTACAGTTTAAACAGTTCAAATAATACGGTTAACCAACTATTCCAAACAAATGGCAGTGTAAATAACTATTACAAGGTTTTTAAAAACGATTCAACATTTGCCGATGGGTTTAAACTTTACGGAAACGATTTAAATTTATCGGAAAACAAAATTCTGCAATTAGGTTCAATACTTACAACTCCGGTTATCGATAATAATATTATTTATTTTGCCGATGCCAATGGTGTTGTTTATGCAGTTAGCTTAAATTAATAATTTATCATAAATTTGATATTTTATTGTGCGAATAGCTCAATTTGGGTTTTAATTATTTAATAATTATTATAAATGAACATTTGTTTTTATGGCGTTGGTGGTGTTGGCGGTTATTTTGGGGCGTTAGTTGCTCACGCTCATAGTAATAACCATAATATTTATTTTGTAGCTCGGGGTAAACATAATATGGCTATTAACCAAAACGGATTAAC
This sequence comes from uncultured Bacteroidales bacterium, assembly GCA_964544385.1. GTDB lineage: Bacteria > Bacteroidota > Bacteroidia > Bacteroidales > SZUA-534 > CAZJCR01. The sequence continues at coordinate 902 of CAZJCR010000171.1, read as the reverse complement.
TTTAAAAATTAACAATGGCCAAAAAGTTATTAATGTAAAGCCTAAATTGTGTACAAATAATATTAATAATTTACCTGTTTGCGATATTGTAATTTTAGCAGTTAAAAGTTACGACCTTCAAAATGCTGTAATCTCAATTAAATCAATTACTAACAGCCAATCGGTTGTTGTACCATTGCTTAATGGTGTCGATATTTATCAGCGTGTAAGGCATAGTTTAAAAACGGCTTTTGTTTTACCGGCTTGCGTATACGTAGGCACGCATATCGAAACTGACGGGGTTATTTGCCAAAATGGGGGCAATGGTAAAATTTTGTTAGGCCCCGACCCGCTTAATCCTGATTTTTTTCCACAAACGTTAATAAATATTTTCGAAACCTCTGGTATAGAATTTTCGTGGCAAACCGATATTAATGTGTCAATTTGGTCAAAATTTATGTTTATTGCAGCTTATGGTTTAGTTACGGCTGCATATAACCAAACTTTAGGCCAGGTTACTGGTAATAATAATTTGGTTAGTTTAGCTCGATGTATTATGATCGAAATTTTTTCAATAGCAAATAAACTTAACATAAACCTGCCTAATAATATTGTCGATAATTCAATTTTAAAAGCAAAACAGTTCCCTTTCGAAACTAAAACATCGTTACAACGCGATGTTGAAACTAAAGGTAAACTTAACGAGTCGGATATTTTTGGCGGTACTATTATTAATTATGCTAAAACACTTAAAATACCAGTGCCAAATACTATTGAGGTGTATAGCAAACTAATAAACAACCTTGGCTAAATGCTTTTATAACAAGTTGTTATTTAGTTAGCTCAAAATTTATAATTGTTGTTTTATCAATAGCGTCCTAAACGAATAAAAAAAGTGAGAAGAAATTTAAGTATCTCAAATT
>CAZJCR010000170.1:0-8392 GCA_964544385.1 uncultured Bacteroidales bacterium | reverse complement strand
TTTTATCTCTTTTATGCATAAAAAGCAATGCACAAGGGTTAAAAATCGACCGTTACCATCAGGAAGATGGCTTGCCTAACGATTTAGTAAAATCAGTAATAACCGATAATAATGGTTTTTTGTGGGTAACCACCGACGACGGGGTTGCTAAACTCGAAGGACATAACTTTTTACAAGTTAACGCGCAACCATCAAAAGCAAATAACTTTAAACAAATATTGGTTACTAAAAACAACAAAATATTTGTAACCAGCGACAATGGCGTTTTTGAAATTACACAAACATTCGACAGTATTTACGCCGAAAACATAATCGATAAATATAACCTGCCAAAAACAACATCGTTTTTTTATCCTAAAACTTTATTCAATTCGTCCGACAGTGCAATTTGGATTGCCGATATCCAAAACATTTATCGTTTTGATAAAAATGGCATCAAAAAATATATTATGCCGGTTAAAAACTTTGCCGACCATTACTCGCGCTCGTTCAGCTTTATTGAAACAAAAAACAACCAATTATTTGCAATGTCGCAAAAAGGTTATTTATACAAACTAAATAAAACCGACGATAGCTTTGTTGAACTAACATTCGGACAAAGCGGTATCGATGCTTTTAACTTACACTATTTAAATAATAGTTCGATGCTTTTAGGTAACAACAACGGGCTATTTATGTTAACAATTGATAATAACGATTCGGTTATTTCTAAAAACCTTGATTTTTACGAGCCAGTGTCGGTTGTTAAGCCCGACAACAATGGCGGGTTTGTTCTAGCTACCTGGGACGGCGATGCATATTTTTTCGATTTAAAAAACACTAAGCAAACCTATAACTTAATACCAAATTTAAACGCCGAAAGTATTATTGATTTAACCTTTGGAAAAAGCAACGAACTTTGGTTTGCAACAAACAGTGGGGTTATTATGTTACGTACAGTGCCATTTTACAACCCGTTTGCTAAAATAACAACAAAATATATTCAAGATATTGATACTGCCCAAAACAATAATTTATACTTTACCGATGGCCAACATGTTTACTTTCATAATATCGATACTGATACTACAAAATCAATTTTTAAGATTGATAAAGGAATAATTTTACAAATTGAACCATTTAAAAATGGCGTTTATGTGGCTACAAATAAGGGTATTTTATATTATTTGGCTAATAACATGCAAACAAAAAAACATGATTTTAGCAATAATGGTTCAGCAATTTTTTCAATTACAATTGATACAAACAATAATTTATGGTTTTTACAATCGCGTCAGCAAAAAACAGCAGTATTGTGCCTAAAACCAAACGGTATTGTTGTTGACTATACCCCAGCTTACAACGAAAGCTTTTATGGCGCACGTATTGTAAAATGTTTGTCGAACGGAACATTAGTTTTAGCTGGTAATAATAACGGTGCAAATATTTACGAGTTCGATTATAATAACCAAACTTTTAACAACAATAGTATTTATATCGATAACTACGACGACCATTTTTTTAAAGTACACGATTTTATAGTTGGGCCAAATGGTAACACATTTATTGCTACCGATAAAGGTGTTTATGAAAAAAAAACAGGGTTGTACACCCAAATTAACATAGGTAAATACAACAACCAAATGGTGTCGGCAATTAGTTTCGACAGCCAACAACGATTATGGTGTGCCACAGCCGACGGGCTTGTTGTTTACAATGGACAAATTGAAGTGGTTTATAATAATAACGACGGCATGCCCTCAAAAGCAATAATCTATAATTCATTAATAATCGACAAGAACCAAACATTGTGGGCTGGTACAATATCGGGTGTGGCTAAAAGTAAAATTGAGTTTGAACAAAAAATAACCCCAAAACCTGTATTGTCAAGTTGTTTATTGTCGGGGCAAATTATCGACCCTTACAAAAAAAATAAATTTTACCCCAAAAACCTGCTTAGTTTTGTTTTTGCAGTACCAGTTTACCCAGCCAAATACTCGCAAATTGAATACTCGTTGTCGCAAAACAATAACGATAATTATATTGCATTGCCAAATTATTTGCCGGCCGTGGTTTTAAATAATTTAAAACCAGCAAAATACACGCTTAAAGTAAGAGCTAAATACCATGGAAATTATACTTGGAGCCAGCCATATATCTACAAATTTAACATAGTTAAAGTTTGGTACACGCGCGTTTGGGTATTAGTATTGTTTTATGTTTTGGTTATTGCCATTTTGTTTGCATACATTTATTATATACGATGGAAAAACAACCGCGAAAAAACAAGGCTCGAGACCATAATAAACGAACGTACACGAAAACTACAAGACCGAAATAACGAGTTAACAAATCTTAATAACGAATTAATAACAGCAAAACATAATGCAGAATTGGCAATTAAATCGAAAGATAGGTTCTTTTCAATTTTAGCACACGATTTAAAAAGCGCGTTCAATACATTAATAGGTTTCTCGCAGTTATTGGTTACAAACCGTAACGAGTTTTCGCCCGACGAAATGAAAATACTACTAAACGAAATGCTAAATACAAGCGAAAATACCTATAAATTATTACAAAACCTTTTAGACTGGGCGCGTACACAAACCGGTGCCATGACAATAAAACCCGAAAAAATTTTAATCACCGAATTGGTTTCTGAAACTTTTACATTAATTGAACCAGCAGCAAACCAAAAAAATATTGAACTAATATCAAAAGTCGAAAATAATATAACATGGTTTGCCGACATTGCAATAGTATCAACAGTTCTGCGGAATATTATTACTAATTCAATAAAATTTTCATTTCCAAATTCAAAAATTATTATCGAATCATATTTCGACAGCTATTACGCAACAATTGTAGTAATTGACCAGGGTATAGGCATGGATAAAGTTAAAATTGACCAGCTATTCTCAATAGAGGCCAGCCATGCAACAAAAGGTACCGCCAACGAAAAAGGCACAGGCCTTGGCTTAGTATTATGTAAAGAACTTATTGACAAAAGTAACGGTTTTATAAATGTAGATAGTAACCCCGGTGTTGGCAGTAAGTTTTATATAAAACTGCCATTATCGAAACAAAAAGTAAAACAAACAAGCCCGCCACAAAAAGTAATTTAAAACTTAAAAGTGATAAAAAACAATAACTGTTATTGGTAACATTTGCATAATATTGCAATAATTGTATATTTAACAAATTATTTACATACACATACAAAACTTGGAACTACGAAAAATTATCGAACTTATTGATGGCCGTATTGTAACCGAAGAACCAAACCTTGAATTAGATATTGACTATGCAATGGCCAGCGACTTAATGAGCGATGTGTTAACTTTAGACACAGTAAAAACATTGCTTATTACAGGGTTGGCCAACATACAAACAATACGTACAGCCGAAATGAGCGACGTGCATTGTGTTATACTTGCCCGCAACAAAAAAGCTACCCCCGAGATGGTTACATTAGCCGGGCTCAACGGTATTGTTATAGTTGAAACACCATACGCAATGTACAGAGTTTCGGGTATTTTGTACTCAAACGGTATTAAACCACAATACTAATTTAATATGTTATTACAATATAAAATAGAAGGTGGCGATTTTACAAATGCCGGTTTTGCTTCGAGCGAAGTTAAAAAAGTGCTTAAAAAACTTAATGTCGAACCAAAAATAATACGACGGGTTGTTGTTGCACTTTACGAAGCCGAAGTTAATATTGTAGCCCATGCATATAATGGTAATATAATAGTAAATATTGATACTGAAAAAATAAACATAAAGCTTGTCGACAATGGCCCAGGTATCGAAAACATTGAACTTGCTATGCAAGAAGGATACTCAACAGCATCGGCTAAAGTGCGCGAAATGGGTTTTGGTGCCGGAATGGGCCTTTCGAACATAAAAAAAAATTCCGACAGTTTAAATATCAAATCAATTGTTGGCACCGGTACAACTGTTGAAATAACAACTATTATTAATAACACTGAATGATTATCGAAAACCCATATTTTTTTCATGCTATTGCAGTAAACGACGAACTTTGCGTTGGTTGCTCGCACTGCATGAATGCATGCCCTACTGAGGCTATACGCATATGGAACGGTAAAGCTTGTATTGATGAAAATAAATGCGTTGACTGTGGACAGTGTTATAAAGTTTGCCCGGTTAATGCAATTTATATTAAACAAGACAATATCGAAATTATTGAAAAATATAAATACCGTGTAGCATTGTTCCCATCGGTTTTTATTGGCCAGTTTGGCGACGACATTACCGAACCACAAATTTTTCAGGCAATGGCACAAATAGGGTTCACACATTTTTTTGAAGTTGAACAGGCTGTAAAAATTCTTAATAAAAAAATTGTTAAATACCAAAAACAAACTGGTAACGAGTTGCCGGTAATATCGTCGTTTTGCCCGGCAATAGTAAGGCTTATACAAGTAAAGTTCCCTTTATTGGCCGATAACATACTTAAACTAAGTACCCCAAGCGATATAGCCGCAGCATACCTAAAAAAAAAGCTGACTATCACAGGTATACCCGAATCCGATATCGGCATATTTTACATAACACCCTGTGCCGCAAAAATTGCTGCCATAAAATGCCCTGTTGGTGAAACCGGTTCGTTGGTTAATGGTGTGTTTAACGTTAACACAATATATAACAAAGTTTACCGAATTATAAAACAAGGATTACCAAAAACTGATAATACACCACTAACACAAAATATTAAAAACTACGAAATACAATGGACACTAACGCGCGGCGAGTCGTCGCGGGTTAAAGGCCGTACTCTTGCTATTGATGGAATATTTGATGTTATGGAATTTTTAGAAATGGTTGAAAACGAAGAGGTTGGCCATATCGATTACCTTGAATGTCGTGCTTGTAAAGAGAGCTGTGCCGGGGGAATATTAAACCCTCAAAACAGGTTTCTTACAGTTGAACGGCTAAAAAAAAGAATTGAAACATTAAAAACAAAACCAAATAATACTAATACCGATATAGGAAAATACGCGGGCTACCTTAATAAATGCATGGTTACTGGTAAAATTGAACCACGTCCAATGATGATGCTCGACGTTGATATGGCAAAAGCTATGACAAAAATGAACCTGGCAAACCGCATTGAATCAAAACTGCCAGGCATTGATTGCGGAGCTTGTGGCGCTCCGTCGTGCAGGGCTTTAGCCGAAGATATTGTTAAAGATAACGCAACTTTATCGCATTGCGTTTTTATGCAAAAAGTGCTTGTTAAAAATGGCGATATCGACATGAACACAGCATTCTCGATTATTGATAAAATATGGGGCGACAAGGTTGTAAAATGCGTTTTACCACCAAAACAGCGCAATACTTAAACAATTGTTTAAATTTGTAAAAAATTTGTTTATGACAGTTAACAATGTTGTTGAAAACTTACAATTAACCGTGCTTGCAGGTAAATCGGGTTTAAATAACCAGGTTACAGGCGGTTACACATCCGATTTGTTGAGCGATGTTATGGGAAACATTACCGATAAATTTATTTGGATAACATTACAAACACACAAAAATGTTATGGCCATAGCATCGTTGCGCGAGGTTAGCGCAGTTATTATTGTACAAGGCCTGCTACCCGATAACGATACAGTTGATAAAGCCAACGAAGAGGGTATACCAATTTTATCGACCAAACTATCGGCTTTTGATATATCGGGTAAATTGTTTAATTTACTAAACATTTAGTAATTTAAACTTAAGGCTTGTTTAATATACTTAGTTATATTATTTATTGCTTTTTTTACCAAAAAAAACTAAAGGCTATATTAAAAAATAATATTTATTGTAAATTTACCTCAATTTAATACTTGTAGCATGTTAAATAAATATATTAAAGAACTTGTTGAAGCTAATAACCGGGTTATAATACCCGATTTTGGGGCTTTTATGGTGCAAGACACATCAACCGGTAAGCAAATATCATTTAACGATTTTTTAAAGTTTAATGACGGTTTACTTATTAACCAAATTATAAAAGCCGAAAAAATTGGTAAAGCTGAAGCTTCTGAAAAAATAAAAGAATACATTAAAACAATTGAATCGTGTTTCTCGTTGGGTAAACCATTTGTTGTAGATACTGTAGGCCAGCTTATAAAAGACAGCCAGGGTAATATAAAGCTTGAACAAATAGGGCAGGTAGCTACCGAAAATTCTGATAAAACAGCTCCTCAAATTGTTTTAGAAGATAAGCCTGTTACCGATAACGAAATAAAAAACAGTAGTCGGGTTGAAACACCTACAATAAAAACTGAACAAAAAGTTGAGAATAAAAATAAAATTAGCGACACAAAAAAAACTGAAAAAGTGAATACAACAAAGCCGTTATCAAAACCTTCGGGTTCATATCCAGCATCGTCGCCCAATTCGGGCAACAGTAAAAATGCATTAATTATTGTAGCAGCCATTGTGGTTGTTGTAGGCGGTTTTGTTGCTGCCTCGTTTATTTTTGGTTGGTTTGGGCTTGGTAAAAGCCAAAAAACCGAGATAGTTATTAACGAACCGGCACCAGTGGTTGACTCGGCAATGCTTGTTGCCGACACATTGCCCGAACCCGAAATTGTTGAAGAAGCCCCTGTTGAACAGGTTGAAAAACGTTTCTTTATAATTGCCGGTAGTTTTAAAGTACCATCAAACGCCGAACGTTTTAACCAAAAACTTATTGCCGAAGGATACCAATCGCAAATTGTAATACGTAAAAATGGTTTCCATACTGTAAGTTACGACCAGTTTGAGACCAAGCAAGAGGCTTTACAAGCTTACCGCAAATACAGGCAAACAAACGATCAGGTTTGGATACTGATAAAATAGATAAACAAAAAAAAGCCCTGTTACATTTTTTGTAACAGGGCTTTTTTTATTAAAGTATTTTATTTATTTAGTTGCTTTATCCAATTGCTTATTTCGCTTAAAACTACTGGCGAAATTGTTTGTTCAATTTGTGCATATTCAGTAGGCAAACCAGTTTCGCACTCCTGAAACAAGTGGTTTAAACCATCAAACTTTTTTATACTAAACTGTTTGTTACCGCCACTCTCAAGAGCATTTTTTATAGCCTCAAGGTTCTCGGTTGCCGGCACTTGTAAGTCTTTTGTACCATTAATGGCAAGTATCGGGCATTTAACATTTTTTAATGTTGGTGCCGGGTCGTATTTTAAAAAGTTATACATCCATGGTTTTAAAATTTGGTCAATCTGTACTTTAACATACTCGTCGGAGCTTATACCATCGGGAACCGGAATACTATCGGTTATAAAAGCTCTTGTAACAATTTGTGTTAAAACCTGACGTAAACTGTCGTTATTATTGTTTTGCAAAACAAGGTTAAATATTGTTGAATTAACATTTTTGCTTTTTTCAACAATATCATCAGACATTCCCGATGCACGGTTAATTAGTTCTTGTTGCATAAGTAAAAGTTTATCGCCCCGTATTCCGGTACCTGCCAGCATAACCACAAACGCAATATCGTTTGGATATTGCGATGCAACTATTGGCGCAATAATACCACCTTCGCTATGGCCGGCAATACCAATAAGGTTATTATCGATATTTTTTTGCGACTTAAGAAAATCAACAGCAGCTTTTGCATCGGTTGCCAGGTCGAAAGTTGTTGCCGAATCAAAATCGCCTTCCGATTTTGCAACCCCACGGTCGTCGTATCTTAATACAGCAATGCCTTGGCGAGTTAAATAGTCCGAAAGTATTAAAAAAGGTTTGTGTCCCAAAAGCTCTTCGTCGCGGTTTTGTGGTCCACTGCCGCTAACTAAAACTACTGCAGCAAATTTTCCTTTTTTTGTTGGTAATGTTAATGTTCCCGACAAAGTTATGCCCGCATGATTATTTTTAAACGTAACATCTTTCGATATATATGGATAAGGCAGTGAAGGCTCTTGTGCGCGTTTTGTAACACATTGTTTTACAGTTGTTTTTGCAATATTTAATGGTAAACTCAAACCATGTTGACTAAATGTTCCATAAATAGTGTCGTTTTTTAGCTCGCCTTTATATGTGATTTTTGCATTTGCAATTTCAAGTGTTAATACATTATCAATAAAAGTAGTACTTGTTACCGGGTTACCATACGATTTTTGGTCGGGGCTGTCCATTGTCGATACTAAGGTCTGTTCGTTTTTACTAATATTAAAAACTATGTTTAGCGTGTTTTTTTTAATTTGTAATGTTCCGGCCCAGGTTCCGGTTATTTGTTGAGCTGGCATTATTAATACTGTAATTATTGATGCAGCTGTTAAAATAATTTTGTGTAACATAATAATTGTTTTAGGTTAAAGTATTTACGTTAAGTTTAACCTAAGTTGAGCGGTTGGAGCTATGCGAACAAACGCTTTACTTAGGTTAACCC
>CAZJCR010000169.1:0-8428 GCA_964544385.1 uncultured Bacteroidales bacterium | reverse complement strand
TAGTTTTGTGGTACGCCTTTAACAGTTGCGGCGTGCATACGGCCCTCGTACTCGAGCAGCACGTTTTCTTCTAAAGTAAAGCAAACATCGTCAACAAAGCTTAGGTTTTTAAGTGTATCAAAAGCGGGGGTATTGGGGTCAAAAACTTTACCTTGAGTTATGTTAATTTTAATATCGGGGTCGAACGAGCTAAAAACGCTTTTCATTAACCCGTCGAAACCGTTCATAACCGACAAAACAATAATTAAAGCCATTGTACCTGTAGCAACGCCAATTACCGATATTAAACTAATAATATTAATAACATTGTGCGATTTTTTTGAAAAAAGATATCGGCGGGCAACAAATACCGGGAAGTTCATGTTTTGGTTTATTTTAAAATTAGTTGTTTATATGGGTTTTGGTTTATGGCAAATATATAAAAATTCGTTGGCAGGTAAAGCATAACGTTTTGCTTTTTGAGGGCCAATGGCCTGCACGTAGTTATTTTCGGTAACAACAAAACCGGCTTGGGCAAGGCGTTTGCCATAATCGAGCCCGTAAAGCCGCAGGTGGTCGTGTTGCCAAAAATGTAACTCGCGTTGTTTAGGGTCGGTAATCGAGCTGTCTTCGTAAGTATTTTGGCGGGTATAATCGATAGGTACCTGAAAAATTCCCCAGCCACCGGGTTTTAATACTCTAAAAAATTCCGACATAGCTTTTTTATCGTCGTCAACATGTTCAAAAACGTGGTTGCACATAGCAACATCAAAAGTATTATCGTCAAATGGTATGTTGAGCACGTTCATTTTTATATCGGCCCAGGGCGAAATAAGGTCGCCGGTAATATAATCGATATTTGCCAAGCGTTTAAAGCGACGGATAAAACAATACTCGGGAGCCACGTGCAGCATTTTTATTGGTTGGGTAAAAAAATTTGTTTGCTCGTGCAGGTAGAGCCAAATAAGCCTGTGCCGCTCAAGCGACATACTTAATGGTGCCAGCGCATTTGGGCGTTTACGGTTTTGTCCGTAAGGTAATAATTTGCGGTATGTGTTGCCGTCAATGGGGTCTTCAAAATTGTTGCCTTTATAAAAGGGCGATATTGCGCGCAATATAACATGGGCTATACGTTGCTGATAATGCCGCGGAATATAACGGCTAAAAAAAGCTATAATAAATTTCATCTGTTCAATTTTATTTTTTTATTATGGTTTAATTGTTTGCCCCGGTTTATTTGATAAACATCAATTAATAATAATGTTTGTGCATGATAAATTTCCTTATCATGTATTTTCAGGCGTATAATATGTTTTTTAATTGTAAAATGTAACTCGCTGTTTTTTGTGATAATTCATTATCATGGCTGGTTTTATAGGTAAAAAGGTTTTAATATAAGGCTCAATAGCAAAGGCAGTAAAACTATTGTAACATAGGTAATAATGCTTACATGCTATAAGTTTATGTTATGCATATTTAATAATAAAAAACATGATAATATTAATCGTTTTTTAGTAAACGGTCAATGTTCTCGATATAATCGAGCGAGTCGTCGATAAAAAAAGCGAGCTCGGGAATGTGCCTTACCTGGTTACGGATAAGGTTGCCAAGCCTAAACCTAATCTCTTTGTTGCTAAGCGATAAAAACTCCATTGTAACCTTAGTTTTATCGACCGGAAATATACTTACATAAACCTTTGCCAGTGCAAAATCGGGGCTAACCCTAACGCTCGACACGCTAAGCAGAGTTCCGGGAATATGTTCTTTGCTCATTTTTTGTAGTAAAACAGCCAGTTCTTTTTGTATCAGGCGTGCCACTTTTAGCTGCCTTGGGCTCGATGATTCCATTATTTATCTATTTTCGTTTGGCACAAAGGTAATTAAAACTTATTTTATTATTTTTGCACACCTCATAAAATCAATATATGTTATGAATTTTGTTGAAGAATTAAAATGGCGTGGCATGATACACGATATTATGCCCGGGACCGAAGAGCTTATGAAAAAAGAGGTTGTTACCGCCTACGTTGGTATCGACCCTACAGCCGACTCGCTGCACATTGGTCATTTGGTATCGGTAATGATGCTAAAACATTTGCAATTATGCGGGCACAGGCCTGTAGCTTTGGTTGGTGGTGCTACCGGTATGATTGGCGACCCGTCGGGAAAATCGCAGGAGCGTAACCTGTTAGACGAACCTACCCTGCGCCATAACCAGGATTGTATAAAAAACCAACTTGCAAGGTTTCTCGATTTTAGCTCGGATAAATCTAACGGGGCTTTATTAGTAAACAATTACGATTGGATGAAGCAATTCAGCTTTTTGGAATTTATACGCGACATTGGTAAACACATTACTGTTAACTATATGATGGCAAAAGATTCGGTAAAAAAACGCATAAATGCCGAGAACGGCGTTGGCTTGTCGTTTACCGAGTTTACATACCAGCTTGTACAAGGCACCGATTTTTTACACCTTTACGAAACCCTTGGCTGCAAGCTGCAAATGGGTGGCTCCGACCAATGGGGCAATATTACAACGGGCACCGAACTTATACGCCGTAAAACCGGTGGCGAGGCTTTTGCGCTAACCTGCCCACTTATTACAAAAGCCGATGGCGGAAAATTTGGCAAAACCGAACAAGGCAATGTATGGCTCGACGCTAAACTTACATCGCCATACAAATTTTACCAGTTTTGGCTTAACACATCGGACAGTGATGCTGAACGCTACATAAAAATTTTTACAATTTTAGATAAACAAACTATTGATAGTTTAATTGAAAAACACAAACAGGCACCGCACGAACGCGAACTACAAAAACAGCTTGCACGCGAGGTAACTGTTATGGTACACTCGCAAGCCGACTACGATGCAGCTGTTGAAGCAAGCCAGATATTGTTTGGTAATGCAACAGGTCAGGCTTTGGCAAAACTCGACGAGGATACTTTTTTGGCTGTTTTTGAGGGTGTACCTGCTTTTAATATCGATAAAAACAAACTTGCCGCTGGCATTAATATTATTGACCTTTTAACCGAACATGCTGCTGTTTTTCCGTCGAAAGGCGAACTTAGGCGCACGCTGCAAGGTGGCGGTTTAAGCATTAATAAAGAAAAAACCAGTTCGGCCGACACTGTAATTAATACCGGGAACCTTATTAACAATAAGTATTTATTGATACAAAAGGGTAAAAAAAATTATTTTTTACTTACCGCAAAATAATTTAAAACAAAATATAACCCAAATTGAGCTAATGGCTCAATCGATTTAGATTTTGTAAGTATTTCACTAACGAAGTGTAGTGAAATACAACAAACTCTACATCGGGGTTATACCTAAGTAAAGCGTTTGTTCGCATAGCTACAACCGCTCAACTTAGGTATAATTTAGCGGTAACACATTTACGCGTTTACTGCTTTTTTTATGCACAACTTTACAAAAAATATAAATACTAAATTATTAAGCCAACAATTAAAAAAAACATTGTTGCAGCCATTGCCAGGCAATTTAGCGCATGAAATGATGATGCCGGCTTTTAGAAAAATTATTGACTGGCCAACCACCCAACCAACAAAAAGCGCGGTAATAATATTAATGTACCAAAACAATGAGCAAATATTTTTCCCGATAATTCGTCGCCCGTGGTACAATGGCCACCATAGTGGCGAAATGGCTTTGCCGGGTGGTAAATTTGACCCAACCGACAACAGTTTAATCGATACTGCTTTACGCGAATGTTACGAAGAGGTAGGTGTAATAATTAAGCCTGAGCAAGTAATAGGTACATTATCGGGCATAAAAATACCAATTACCAATATGGAGGTTTTGCCGGTTGTGGCAATAAGTAGCCAATGTTTAAATTTTAAAATTAATGCTAACGAAGTTGCCGGTTTATTTAGCGTAAGCCTTAACGAGCTATTAAACCCTGCTAATAAAAAACTTGAACAACAACCGTTTAATAACCAAATGCTTAATGTGCCATATTATAAACTTAACGAACAAAAAGTTTGGGGTGCAACCGCGATGATATTAAGCGAGTTAGAGTTTATTATACGTGGAATTTTGGCAGGTATTATTGCATCATAACAGCAATATTCGATTTTGTTGAGTAAATAACCGTACCGGGTGGAATGTAAAGTTTGTCGCCAGGTTTAACATTGGCAAATACGGTTTTATTGCCAATACCTTTGTAATTAGTTATTTTAACAATTTTTGAACCTTTTTTGTAGTACAGATAAAAGTCGCTGTTTTTTGGGTGGTTCACAATATCGAGCATAACATTTGCATCTTTAAAATAATCGTACAAATAAAAGCCGTCTTCAATAACTAAGTAATAGTCCTTACCGTCAACCGGGGTAATGTAATCTTGTGGTGTAGCAACCTGCATTGGTTTCGATTCCATAGTTAAAACAACCTGGGTGTTAAGGTAAGTGTTATGCACATAACCGGTAGCAAAGTCGGCAATTACGTTATTAAACAATTGGTTAAGCACCATGTCCGACAAAGGTTCAAACTCGCGCCACTGGAGCGTGTAGTTAATAATACCAAAAAGGTTATGTTTAAAATTAGTGGTGTCGAGTTTAGTTTTGTTGTATTTTGCAAAAAGCTCTTCGTAAAACAGGCTTCGTTTTATAACAAGCTCGGCATATTTAACAGCGTCGTCGCCCGAGCCATTGTAACGTTTAACTCCGTCGAATTTGTTTTGCGATGTATATTGTTTAACTAAAGGCAAAAACATGAACGGGAATTTAACCTGCATTCGTGTATTTTTAAAAATGTGTTTGCCATTTTTGTTAAAGTAAAAAAGTTTTTCCCAAGTTTTTTTGTCGGTTTTAAATAAAAATTTAGCAGTTTGCCTGTATAGTTGGGGCAGGCCTATACTTTTTCCTTTGTCGCCAATAGCAAAAGGGTTAAAAGCCGATTCGGTAAATTGTTGGGCCAAAACAATGCTAAGGCTTGGCGCGTTACTGCCAAATTGTTTAAAAGCCTGCCATGCCTCTTCCTCGTATAGTTGGGCTAAATTTGACGGTATATAACCAACGCCAGTTTTAAAAGCCGGACTGTAAAGGGCATAATATCGGGTAAAATTACCTGTACGGTAACTTTGTAGTTCGGGAGGAATACGAAAATTTTCGGGAATTTGGTTTTTTTGCCACGACAGATATTGTGCCTGCCTTTGTTTTTTGTAAATGGCTTGCATTTTAGGGTTCATTTTTTTGTAGTTTACAAGCTTACTCATATCGTCATCGGGGTTGTTTGCAAAAGCTTTGCTAACAATACCCTGGAGTAAACTACAAATTAAAAAACCAATAAAATATCGATAAAATAAACGCATAACAATACCCTGTTTTGCTAAACCTAAACAACTAAAAACAAAACACCAAACCACTCAAAAATGTTGCAAAAGGGCAGGTTGTTTACAGGTTTTCGAGTATTAATTTAAGAACCGCTTGCGCCGATACAACACGGTTAGCGGCTTGCGGTATAACAATTGAGTTTTTGCTTTCGATAACGTTGTCGGTAACTATCATATTTCGCCTAACCGGCAAACAATGCATAAATTTTGCATTGTTTGTAATTGCCATTTGGCGGTCGCTCACGCACCAGTCAATATCGTTGCTAAGTATTTGGCCGTAATTTGAATAAGACGACCAGTTTTTTGCGTAAATAAAATCGGCACCTTCAAAAGCTTTCATTTGGTTGTACTCGGGTTTTAAGTTTTCCATAAATTCGGGGGCAAGCTCGTATCCTTTTGGGTGAGTAACAACAAGTTGATAGCCGGCATGGTTTATCCACTCGGCAAACGAGTTTGCAACAGCCTGAGGCAAAGCCCGTGGGTGTGGAGCCCATGTAAGTACTATTTTTGGTTTTGCAACGGTTTTGTGTTCCTCAATTGTAATAAGGTCGGCAAAGCTTTGCAGCGGGTGGCGTGTAGCTGCCTCCATGCTAACAACAGGTACACCCGAGTATTTAATAAATTGTGTTAAAATTTTTTCGCTGTAATCGTCGGTACGGTTTTTTAAGCCGGCAAAAGCCCTTACGCCAATAACATCGGCATACGAACCAATAACAGGTATAGCCTCGAGCAAATGTTCGGGTTTATCGCCGTCCATAATAACGCCGCGTTCGGTTTCGAGTTTCCAGGCTCCCTCGTTTACATCGAGCACCATAGTGTTCATTCCTAAATTCATAGCGGCTTTTTGCGTACTTAAACGGGTACGCAGGCTCGAGTTAAAAAACAACATTATCATTGTTTTATTTTTGCCAAGGTGTTGGTGGGCAAATGGATTTTTTTTAACCTCGAAAGCTGTTTTTAATGCTAAATCTAAATTTGGCAAATCGTGTACCGATGTAAAGTGTTGCATAATTTTATGTTTTTTTTTGAGGTTGTAAAAATAACAAATCAATAACAAAATAACACTTTAGTTTAACAATTGTAACAAATTAAAATTTATGCAAACAAAATTGTATTAAACCCAAATATCAGTAACCATTTTTAATTGAGCGGTAACAAATTATGGATTTATTGAGCTAAGTGTTAAAATTAGTTTAGAGTAAGGGCAAAAAAAACCTGTAAAACCAACAGGCTTTACAGGCAAAAAATAAAAATATATTTTAAACTGCGTTGTTGTGTACCGATGCCACAGCCCTGCCCGATGGGTCGGCTCGGTTACGGAAAGCTTCGTCCCATGCCAGGGCAGTAGGTGTACTACAGGCTATTGAAGCCTCTGATGGTACGCTTAATGCAGCGGCGTCGCTTGGAAAAAGTTCGGTAAATAAGCTGCGGTAATAGTATTCTTCTTTGTTTTGAGGGGTTTGGAGCGGGAACCGGTATTTAGCATTTGCCATCATATCGTCGGTAACTTTATCGGCCACCAAAGCTTTAAGCGTGTCAATCCAACTGTATCCAACTCCATCTGAAAATTGTTCTTTTTGCCGCCAAGTAACGCTATGTGGTAAATATTGTTCAAAAGCTTTGCGCAATACCCATTTTTCCATTCGTTCGTTAGTTATCATTTTATCGTTTGGGTTAAGCCGCATAGCCACGTCAATAAACTCTTTGTCGAGAAAAGGCACGCGGCCCTCGATACCCCATGCTGCGAGCGATTTGTTGGCGCGCAAACAATCGTATTGGTGTAGTTTGCTAAGTTTACGCACGGTTTCGTTGTGGAACTCGGTTGCGTTTGGTGCTTTATGAAAGTAAAGATAACCGCCAAAAAGCTCGTCGGAACCCTCGCCCGACAGTACCATTTTTATGCCAAGCGATTTAATGCTCCGTGCCATGAGGTACATAGGTGTTGATGCCCTTATTGTAGTAACATCGTAGGTTTCGAGATGGTAAATTACATCTTTAATAGCATCGAGCCCTTCTTGTATTGTAAACAGAATTTCGTGGTGAACAGTACCAATATGTTCGGCTACTTTGCGTGCGGCAATTAAATCGGGCGAACCTTGTAAACCAACGGCAAAAGAATGTAATTGAGGCCACCAGGCACCGGTTTCGCCGTTGTTTTCGATACGTCGTTTGGAGTATTTTTTTGCTATTGCCGATGTAATAGATGAGTCGAGCCCGCCCGATAACAATACACCGTAAGGCACATCGGACATAAGTTGTCGTTTTACTGCAGCATCGAGCGCGTCGTGCAGCTCATCGATACTGGTGCTATTGTTTTTAACGTTGTCGTAATTTGTCCACTCGCGGTTGTACCATTTAACATACTCGCCGGTGCGGCTCCAAAAATAGTGCCCCGGGGGAAATAGCTCAATTTTATTACACACTCCTTCAAGGGCTTTAAGCTCAGAGGCTACGTAAAAAGTGCCAAATTTGTCCCATCCAATATATAAAGGTATAATGCCAATATGGTCGCGGGCAATAAGGTACTCATCGTTTTCGATGTCGTACAAAACAAATCCAAATATACCGTTAAGATTTTCGATAAAACCCGGGCCATGTTTTTTATAAAGCGCGAGCAAAACTTCGCAATCCGACTCGGTATAAAAGTTATATACACCATTAAACTGTTGGCGTAACTCGCGATGGTTATAAATTTCGCCATTTACAGCAAGTACAAGATTTTTGTCGTCGCTAAATAAAGGTTGTTTGCCCGATATTGGGTCAACAATTGCAAGACGTTCGTGCGCCAATATTGCTTTTGAGTTAGTATAAACCCCGCTCCAGTCGGGACCACGATGCCTTACTTTTTTTGCCATTTGTAATATTTGAGGCCTAAGCTCTTCTGATTTTTGCTTTATGTTTAAGGCGCAAACTATTCCACACATATATTTACATTTTATTAATTTATACCTTGATTTAATATCATATTAATAGTATTAAAGCCTACAAAGTTAATAAATAATTTTATTTAGCAAATATATGTTTCATTTTATAATTAATGTTTATATAAATGTTGTTATTGATTGTAACCCAAATTGAGCGATTCGCTCAAT
>CAZJCR010000168.1:0-8489 GCA_964544385.1 uncultured Bacteroidales bacterium | reverse complement strand
TGCAAAAGTATAAGAAATTTATTATGGTGCAATAGCGATGTTAAATAAATTTGCATTTTTTTGAGCTTGTTCTGCCTATATATTTGATTTTCACGAAATAAAAAAAACAAAAAAAACCGCTGTATATAGTTTACAACGGTTTTTTATAACGTTATTTAAATTATTACCTAAGTTGAGCAATTTGGATCTAAATCGATTGAGCCATTAGCTCAATTTGGATCTAAATCGATTGAGCCATTAGCTAAATTTGGGTTTTATAGTGTTTTTAAAAAGCTGTTAACATTAGCTTCAATGCGGTCAATAACTTTGGAAACATCGGCTTTCACAAATTTTTCGCCGGTTATATTTTCATAAAGTTCAATATACCTGTCTGATATTTGAGTAACAAAAATGTCGGGCATATCGGGCAAAATGTCGCCTTTACGGCCCTGAAAATTGTTTTCCATTAACCACTCGCGTACAAACTCTTTACTCAGCTGTTTTTGGTTTTCGCCTTTGTCGAACCTTTCTTGGTAACCGTCGGCATAAAAATATCGCGACGAGTCGGGGGTGTGTATTTCGTCGATTAGATAAATTTTACCGTCTTTTTTTCCAAATTCGTATTTTGTGTCGACAAGTATAAGACCCATTTTGCTGGCTATTTTAGAACCCCGTTTAAATAGTTCGAGTGCGAATTTTTCAAGTTGCAGGTAATCGTGTTCGCTCACTATTCCTTTTTCGAGTATTTCGGTGCGCGATATATTCTCGTCGTGGGCACCTAACTCGGCTTTGGTTGTTGGTGTAAGCAATGGTTGTTCAAATGCCTGGTGTTCTTTCATGCCATCGGGCAGTGTAACGCCGCAAATTTCGCGGCCTCCGTCTTTATATAACCGCCACGAACTGCCGGTAAGGTAACCGCGAACAATCATCTCGACAGGGAAAGCTTCGCAACGGTGGCCTACTGTAACATTAGGGTCGGGGGTTGCAATTTTCCAATTTGGTACAATGTCGGCGGTAGCGTCTAAAAATTTCGAGGCAATTTGGTTAAGCACCTGGCCTTTGTAAGGAATACCTTTAGGTAGAACAACATCGAAAGCTGAGATTCGGTCGCTGGCAATCATAACTAAATAGTTATTGTTAATGTTGTAAACATCGCGCACTTTACCTTTGTAAAAGCTTTTTTGGCCCGGGAAACTAAAATTTGTCTGGATAACAGCTTTGTCCATATGGTTTATTATTTAATTGTTTTTAATTAACAAATTACTTTGAGTGTTTATTGTAAGCTTTAACAATATCTTTAACTAATTTATGGCGTACAATATCGCGGTCGTCGAATTCAATAAAACTAATGCCGTTAATGTTTTCTAAAATTTTTAAACTATGTAACAGGCCGCTATCGGTAACTTTTGGTAAATCAATTTGAGTAATATCGCCTGTAACAATAAATTGCGAGTTAAGCCCCATACGTGTTAAAAACATTTTCATTTGGTTATGGGTAGTGTTTTGGGCTTCGTCTAAAATAACAAACGAGTTTGACAGTGTACGCCCTCTCATAAAAGCCAGTGGAGCAATTTGTATAACGCCTTCGTCAATATATGTTTCGAGTTTTTTAGCCGGCACCATGTCGTTAAGTGCATCGTATAAAGGTTGCAAGTATGGGTCAATTTTTTCTTTAAGGTCGCCGGGTAAAAAACCTAAACGCTCACCCGCCTCAACAGCCGGGCGGCTAAGTACAATGCGTTTAACCTCGCGGTTGCGTAATGCCCTTACTGCCAATGCAATTGCAGTATATGTTTTACCGGTACCAGCCGGGCCTAAAGCAAACAGCAAGTCGTTTTTTTCGATAGCCTTTACCATTCGTTGCTGGTTAATTGTACGGGCTTTTACCGGTTTACCGTTATTGCCAAAAACTATAACGTCGGTAAGTTCATTGTCGTCAATTTTGTTTTCAATATCTGATAAGGCTAAAATTTGTAAAAGCTCATCGTCAGTAATGTGGTTGTATTTTGCAACCCTGTCGATAATAACCGACAAACGAGCTTCAAACTCCTCAATATCGGCAGTGTTACCAAGTATTTTTATCTCGTGCCCGCGTACTATTATTTTAATTTTTGGGAATGCTTTTTTTATTAGCTCAAGCTTATTGTTGTTTACCCCAAATAATTCGAGCGGGTGTACCGCCTCAAGATGCAAAATTTTTTCGCCCATTAATTGTAAAAATCAAATATTAATGCCCAACAAAAGTACTTATTTTCGGCTTTATATTTTAGCTATCGGGTTTATTAAATTAGTTTAATCAAAAAAATGCATGTTTACCTAAATTTGGTACTTTGCCTAAGTTTTAAAATTTGCATTACTTTTGCCACTTAGTTTATTTATTATATGCAAATAATTACGTTAACATCTGATTGGCAAACCGACGACTTTTATGTTAGTTCAATTAAGGGCTATTTATACTCGCAATGCCCTAATGTTAATGTTGTTGATATAACACACCGTATTGAGCCACATAAATACACGCAGGCAGCATTTGTTTTAAAAAATGCGTATAACAGTTTCCCGGTTTCGACAATACATATTGTTTGTATTAATAGCGAACTTACCAACGAGCAACCACCTGTTTGCATTTTGTTTGGTGGCCACTATTTTATTGGCTCGGCAAACAGGGTTTTTAACATGTTGTTCGACGAAAACCCCGAACAGATTGTAAAAATTGACACCTTACAATACAAAAATAGTTTATTTCCTGAGCTTACTGTTTTTGCTAAAGCAGCAGCATTTTTAGCAAATGGCGGTATTATTACCAATTTAGGGCCATTGCTAAATGCCAAACTTAAACCAGGCGGCTTTATTGCCCCATACGACCAAAACTCAATTACAGGTTCAGTAGTTTATATTGACTCGTACCGAAATTTAATTACAAATATTAACAAAAGCTTGTTTTACCGTGTTGCACAAAACCGTACTTTTACCATAAAAGTAAAAAGCGACAGTTATACTATAACTAAAATAAGCAATACCTATAGCGATGTTGACATTAGCGACATGGTAGCTTTGTTTAACTCGCTTGGCCTGCTCGAAATTGCTATGCGCAATGTTAAAATGGCCGACTTAATGGATATTAAAATTAACTCACCCGTAACAATTACTTTTAAATGATTACACGTATTGTAAAAGCAAAGCTAAAACCCGAAAACCTTGATGTCTTTATTGCATTTATGCACGAATTTGTGGCACAGGCAAAACAATTTCAAAACATTCACCATGTCGATTTTTTTGCCGACAACGACGACCCTTTAAATTTCCATATTTATACTATTTGGAAAACCGAGAGTGCCCTTAACAAATTCCGCAAAAGCGATACAAATTTAATTTTTAAACAAAACCTGAATAATTGGTGCAGTGCCCAATACTCGGCCTGGACAATTGAAAACATTTTTTAATATGAACGAAACTGCAAAACAAGCTTTTGGTCAATTGCTCGACATTATGGACAAACTACGCGAGCAATGCCCATGGGACCGCGAACAAACCCTTGAAAGCTTACGAACTTTAACTATTGAAGAAACCTACGAACTTACCGACGCAATTATTGACAATAACCTTGACGATATTAAAAAAGAACTGGGCGATATTTTATTACATATTGTTTTTTATGCCAAAATTGGAGCCGAAAACAATGCCTTTAATATTACCGATGTAATTAATAATATTAACAATAAACTCATTTATCGGCACCCGCATATTTTTGGCAATCAAAAAGTCGAAAATTCAACCGAGGTGCTCGAAAACTGGGAAAGGCTTAAACTTAAAGAAAAAGACGGTAACAAAACCGTTTTACAAGGTGTGCCAAAATCGTTACCGGCTATGATAAAAGCTTTACGTATTCAAGACAAAGTTAGAGGCGTAGGCTTTGACTGGGACAAACGCGAACAGGTTTGGGACAAGGTTAATGAAGAGGTTAATGAACTTAAACAAGAGCTAATTAAAAACCCAAACTCAGCCGAAACCGAACAAGAATTTGGCGACTTGTTTTTTAGCCTTATTAATGCTGCAAGGCTTTACAAAATAAACCCCGAGAATGCTTTAGAACTTACTAACCGTAAATTTATTAAGCGTTTTAATTACCTTGAGGAGCAAACTATTAAAAAAGGTGTCGATTTAAAAAGCCTTACACTGGCACAAATGGAAGAGATTTGGCAACAAGCTAAAAAATTCGATTAGGTTATATAAAAAAGGAAGGGTATAAGTTGGCTCAACAATCACCTTCAAACAAATTCAATCTACACAGCCAACTTATACCTTCCTCCCCACAAAATTAACCTATAGTAAACTTATGCAGCAATCAGCTATTTTTATGCTGCTTTTATATAACATTTATTGCCATAATTTTGTTTGCGATAAAACACTTTTTTTGTTTTTGTTAATGGCCCATTCCGCCTGTAGCCCCTAATTTTGTTACTACTGACGATATTGTAAAGCTCGAATATTTTGTACCACCGGTGTAAACCCCATTGGTATATAACTGCCCCGATAAAACCCCACTATGAGAGCCACCGGTGTAAATATTGTATGTTGCCCCGCTTATTAAAAGTGGCGACGAAAAAGCTACCGACTGGTATTTTTTTTCGGGCATAAAGGTAAGTACATTTTCACCTTCGGTGTTACACACATGAAAAAGTGTACCAGCAGCCTGCGCCGAGTTAAAATTAACAAGCACCGAATTTTGTACCGACGATGTACTGGGTGCCATTGCCATTCCCGAGCTGCCAGCGGCTACAAATAAACCACCATCGAGTTTAAACGATGTGTCGTAATCGAGCGCGGCATTTCCATTATTTGTAGGGCCACTAACAAGCAATGTACCACCTGTCATAACTATTGCACCATTTGCATCAACACCATCGCCACCGGCATTTATATATAAAGTGCCACCATTAACTGTAAAATAACTGTCGCCGGCCGACATTGGCATACCCCAACCGCCACCACCTGTTGTTGTAGCTCCCGATGCTGCATTTATGCCATCGTCGGACGATACTAAATTTATTGTGCCCGAGTTTATGTTTATTGTTTTACTCTCGATACCCTCGTACGATTTTGTTATGTTTATATTGCCATAGTTTACAGTTAATAAAATATCGGCGTGTATACCATCGTCGTTTGACAACAATGTATAATTACCATCACCAATAATTAAATTACCATTTGTATGCAAAGCATCGTCGCTTGAGTTTATATTAAACGTGCCATTTTCGATAATAAGGTTTACCCCTGCTTTAATACCTTTTGTCGATATGTTACTGTTTACTGATGCCGAACTTCCGCCTCCGGCTTTTATGTTAATGTTCGCGTTCAATACTAAAAAGTCGGTTTGAGCCGATATTGCATCGCCACCCGATGTTACATCAATTTGTGCATCGTTAATAAATATATAACCTCTTGTTGAGTCGGCACTATTGTCCGATTTTATACCGTCGCCACCCGACACTATTGATAAATACCCGGTTTCGGCCACTACATAATCTTTACCTCTAATACCATCGTCGACAGCGTTAATAAACATATTTCCGCTTTTTATCAACAAACCATCGTTACTGTTAATAGCATCGTTATAATTACCTTTTATTGTAATATTGCCGGCTCCGTAAAATGTTATATTATCGTTACTAAAAATAGTTGCATTTGGTTCGTCGGCTCCAACACTGTCGTAAATATATTCTTGCGCATCGGTAAAATAATTATTTGTGTTAGCAGGCAGGTAAAAAATAGTACGTTTTGCATTAACAACATAAATAGCCGAACTAACTGTGTTAGTAATGTTAACATTATTAAAAATTAATTTAACAACTGCTTTGTCGGTATTAACAATAATTTGCCCATTTGTAAGCGTGCCCGATATGCTATAAGTACCGCCGCTATTAATTGTAACAATATTGCCGTTAACAGTTGCCCCCTCACTATCAACAACAATATTATTATCGGCCAGTGCAATGTTAACTACTGACATTAAGTCATAATCATAATCGGTGTCGTTACCATGACAATTTTTATTAGCAAGCATAGCCTCGCTAACCGATGTGGTAAACTGCTCCTGGTCAACAGTTTCGGTATTAGTATCAGTTGTTCCATTGTTAGTAATAACATCGTTGTCGGGGTTGCACGATATAACAATTGCTGCCGCAATTATTACAATTGTACTTTTAAAATAATTAACCATAGTTTAATAATATTTTGGTGTAAAAGGTTTAAATTACTAACCAAAAGTATTTAGCCGGCAGGTGGGTAAAAAAATAAATCAACTTATGCCATTTTGTTATCAACCAAATGGCACAATTGTTAAAGAATTAATTAGATGGATAAAATTATTACCAACAAAACAAAAAAGTTTAAACCAGTTTTGGTAAATTTTGTTATAATATTTGTGTACTACATATAAAGTAGCCAAATAATGAAAATATTTAAATAACTAACTAAAAATTAAAACACATGAGCTTAAAAAAACAGTATTTAAAATCGAAACCAATATGTAAAGTAACATTCCAATTAAGCGACCAGGCAGTTGCTGATGCGGGCAAAGTAAACCTTACCGGCGATTTTAACAATTGGGATACACAAAGCTTACCAATGCGCAAAGTTAAAAAGGGCGAGTTTACTACAACCATTGAGCTTGAAAAAGATAAGCAATACCAGTATAAGTTTATAATTGATGGGCAAAAGTGGATACACGATAACGATGCCGATAAGGTTGTTGCCAATGAATTTATGACAAAAAATTCGCTAATTTTTGTTTGAACCAACATAATAAGTATTACAAATTAAAGGGGTTGCATTGCAGCCTCTTTTTTTTAATGTTTGCATAAATATTTTGATAGTAATATTATGTTTTGTAATAATTACCACCGATAATAATTATGGGCAAAAAAAATGCCCCAAATGGGGCATTAAAAGTGGAGCTGCCCGGACTCGAACCGGGGTCCAAACAAGGAAGCCATACGCTTTCTACATGTTTAGCTTCGACTTAATTTTAGAGTACAACCTGGATCAAAGCCACCGAACTGTACCTTAGCCCCTTTATCTTGCCTGGGAAACGGGGCATAACCCTGGCCAGCCCTGATTTTACTGCACCTCCGGTTCGGTTCGCCTCAGGACAGCGGCTTCCGGGAGATGTCTTGTTCCAGCTACCTTGAGCCGGAAAATCCCTATAAAGGGGGCTTAGTTTACTAAACTTCGACTAAGCAGCAAGAGCGTAATTAGATTCGCCATTTAAAAAGTGTGCGTCCGGGATTAACGGGCCGGTTTCACTGCGCCCGACATGCTTACATACCACCTCGTCTTGCTGTCAAAACCAAATCAACCCCAAAACGTGTGTTTACGTGGCTGCAAATATACATTATAATTTATAGTTATAATTACTATCGGACATAAAAATTACTATATAGTGGAGTGTCGAATATTATTTGGCGTATTTGCCCGGGGTTATAATAAAACTGTCTTTTATACTGCCTGTATTTTTTATCAACATTTGAACTGTTAAAAACATACTCGGCAAAATCGGAAACCTGAAACCCAAGGCCATGCTCTATTGCAATTTTATCAATTTTATGCTCAACAGCCTGCCGCTTGAGCGGAAATAAATACTGGATACCAAAAATTATTATCTGACAATTATTTTTTTGGCTGTAATCAACAATATGTGCAAGCTCGTGCCCAAAAACCCCTACCTGGGCATTAAAAAGCAAATCGGAAAACAACACACCATTGTTTAGTATTTTTTTATTGTCGACAATAATTTTATAACCACGTTTGTTTTTTTGCCTAAAAACCGAGCAAATTAAAGGCCTGCATTGCATTGTTGTTTTAATATTGCCATACTTAACCTTTATTTTATGGCCCGACAACTCGTTATAATACATTAACGCGGCATAAAATGCAGTTTGTAAATTGTTATCGACTTGTTTGTTTATGCCCATGTTTTTTTTTAACGAGTCGATAATTATTAAAACCGAATCGGGGCATATAACCTTTACAGGCCTTGCAGCATTAATAATAAGTGGAGTAAAAAATAATATAATAATAAAAACTTTATTCATCTGTTTATAATTTTATTTTTAAAGGCCAAATTGCTTGCCACGGTTTATCTGGGTTCGTGTGCGATATTTCCTTATCAATAGATGTTTAATGTTGGCAATATACAAAACCGCGGTGTTAATTAAATACTATTAAATACCCAACTGTATGTACAATATTTTAAAATTCAACATAAATTAAGCTGTTTGAACATAGTAAAAAACTTACTTAGGTTTAATCAAATTTAGCCATTATAATAGGTTGTCAAAAAAAAGCGAATCGCTCAATTTAGGTTTGACTCATTTAAAACAGTGATGTTTTTCTCTGTGCTATATGTGGTTAGAAAAATATGCTTGCAGATTTTGGGTACAATTTAAACAGCCTTGAACTATATGAATTAGTTGTGGTAACCCATATTAAGATATAAAGCAAAATTATAA
>CAZJCR010000167.1:0-8536 GCA_964544385.1 uncultured Bacteroidales bacterium | reverse complement strand
ATTCAGTCCATCAACCGCCGGTATTGGTTATCACACTTTCAAATATACATTTACGGATATTAATGGATGTGTCCGCTTTCAGGAAATACTGCTACGTGTGGGTACCGACATTAAACTTACACCCGAAGTACGCCAAGCCGGTGGTTTGGCCATTTTAGGTACCGAACGCCACGAGTCGAGGCGCGTTGACCGCCAGTTGCGCGGCCGTGCCGGACGACAAGGCGACCCCGGCTCATCGCAATTCTACGTTTCGCTCGAAGATAACCTTATGCGACTTTTTGGCTCGGACCGTATTGCCGGCCTGATGGACCGAATGGGACTCAAAGAGGGCGAAGTTATTCAACACTCAATGATATCGAAATCGATTGAACGTGCCCAAAAGAAAGTTGAAGAGAATAACTTTGGCATACGTAAACGACTACTTGAGTACGACGATGTTATGAACAACCAACGCGAAGTTATTTATAAACGCCGCCGCCATGCATTGTTTGGCGAACGGTTGCAAGTTGATATTGCAAATAATATTTACGACGTTTGCGAAGGCTTAGTTGAACAAAACCTTGATACTGCCGATTACGAAAGTATGAAACTCGATACAATAAGGACATTGTCGGTTGAAGTACCTTTTAACGAGCAGGCATTTAACAAAGAACCATCGCAAAAATTATCGAACGACCTTTATAAAGCCGCAGTTGATTCGTATAAACGCAAGTCGCAGGTTATACAACAACGCGTTTACCCGGTTGTTAAAAACGTGTACGAACACCAGGGAAAAATTTATACAAACATTGTTATTCCAATTACCGACGGTCAAAAACAATACAACATTGTTACAAACCTCGAAAAAGCATACCAATCGCAAGGTAAAGACCTTGTCCGCTCTATCGAAAAATCGATAAGCCTGCTTACAATTGATAACGCATGGAAAGAGCATTTACGCGAGATGGACGACTTGAAACAAAGCGTTCAAAATGCAACTTATGAGCAAAAAGACCCGCTGTTGATATACAAATTCGAATCGTTCGAGCTTTTTAAAACAATGATATCGCAAATAAACCGCGACATTGCATCAATATTAATGAAAGGGAACATACCTGTACAAGATGCCGATCAGGTTAAACAAGCCGAACAACGCCGGGGTTTAGACATGAGCAAGTATAATACATCGCGCTCCGAGAGCGGTGCCCCCGATAAAGATAAACCTGTTGCTCAACCAGTACGCGTTGAAAAAAAAGTTGGACGTAACGACCCATGTCCTTGCGGCAGCGGTAAAAAATTTAAACATTGCCACGGTAAAGATTTGGAGCAATAATGCCAAAACAAAAAAAATATAACTCGTTAAAGCTTTGGCTCGGCAGGCGCGCGCTTAATAAAAAAATTAAGCATCAAAACCGTGTTGTTAACCTGTGTCCACTAAAAAAAGCAGGTTCGGTAGGGTTAACATATGTTATTAAAACACCCACCGATATTGATACTGTTAAAAATGCTGCACGCCAATTAGTTGCACTTGGTATTAAAACGCATGTTTTGTGCTATTTGCCTGTAAAAAAGCCCGACGGCTTTTATTTAAGCCAAAAAGGTTTTAATTTTTTTAGCGATAACGACCTCGATTTTAAATTACGCCCAACTAACGAGGCTGTTATTGAGTTTGTTAATACAAAATTCGATATATTAATCGATTTAGGTTCCGACAATTATTTTCCGATGGAATATATTTTAAACGTATCGGAAGCAAGTTTTAAAGTTGGGTGGTTTAATCCAAACGGGGCATTCGATTTTATGATGCAAATTGATAAACAAAAAGGCTCTCAATACTATTTTGATCAGGTAATACACTATTTGACACAACTAACATAACAAACATAACAGCTACATGGACATTAACAAATTTAAAGGAGTAGGGGTTGCCTTGGTTACCCCGTTCAGAACCGATGGAAGTATCGATTTTAGTGCCCTCGAAAAATTCATAAACTTCCAAATACAAAACAAAACCGATTACCTTGTTGCATTAGGCACTACAAGCGAGGCTGCAACACTTACCTGCGACGAAAAAAACGCTGTTGTCGATTTTATTATCGACATTAACAATGGCCGTTTACCATTAGTTGTAGGTTGCGGGGGCAATAATACATCGAGTGTTGTAGCACAATGCAAAAAGTACGAAAAACCAGGTATCGATGCAATTTTATCGGTAGCACCATATTACAATAAACCGTCGCAACGTGGTATTTTTGAACATTTTAAAGCTATTGCAAATTCAACAACATTGCCGGTAATTATTTATAACGTGCCTGGGCGCACAGCCAGCAACATATCGGCCGATACTACTATTGAATTAGCATCAAAATTTAAAAATATTATTGCAACAAAAGAGGCATCGGGCAATATGTCGCAATGTATGCAAATTGTTAAACGCCGCCCAAAAAATTTCCTTGTTCTGTCGGGCGACGATGGATTATCACTGCCGTTAATATCATTAGGTTTCGACGGAGTTATTTCGGTAGCCCAAAATGTTTACCCGGCGCAGTTTGGTAAACTTGTACATGCAGCTCTTAAAGGCGATTACGAAACCGCTAAAACTATTCATTATCAACTTATCGATATTATTGATATGCTTTTTGAAGAAGGCAACCCCGCAGGTATTAAAGCAATACTAAATATTTATAAACACATGGAGAACAACCTGCGTTTACCATTAGTACCGGTTAGCGATAATTTATATAACAAATTAAAATTGCAGGCTGCATCGATAAAATAATTATTTAAAACAATAATTTATGCGAGCAATATTTACATTTATTTTTTTAGTAACTTTTTTTAGCTTGTTTGCCCAAAAAATGTACGAGACCGATGTAAACGCCTGCCCGCTTAAATTTATTTTAGAAGACCAGCAACAATACATTAATTATAAACCAAACGACTCGGCACTTGTTGTCGATTTTTTGCAAAATATTGAACCTAAATATCTCGATAAACTTGTCGGGATATTTATGTTTCAAATGATGATTGATACAATTAATCAGGTATGTTGTGTTAGTTATACCAATAAAAGCCGCATAAGCGACAAAAAACTCGATATTGTTAACCGCGTAAACAATTTGCCGGGTTGGCAGCGTGAAGCACCGGGGTTCGAGAACGAAAATATTTGCGCACTTTATACAATAATTATCGATAAAAAAAACTACACTGTACAGCGAACAGGGTATAACCGCAACAAAGGCAGGCATTTGTTAAGTTCAAATGTTTATAACCGTTTTGTTACACTTGCCGATACTATTACTGCCGATACGGTTATTAATAAAACACTTTCGGAATAGTTAAAAAAAGTTACGTTTTTTATGCAAACATTAGTTAGTAATGTTAATAACGGTTTTATTAGCCGTGTTAAGTCGTGTTTTACAAAGTCGATAAACCCGTCGGTTAAAACTATTAAGTGGCTGTTAAGCTTAATGATACCAATATCGTTTGTTGTAATGTTGCTCGATTATAGTGGTGTTTTGTTAATTATTTCGGGTTACACAGGCCCATTAATGTCGTACTTTGGCTTAAGTGGCCAAACTGCGCTTGTTTTATTGTCGGGCGGGCTTATTAATATTTACTCGGCATTGGCTGTTATAAGTACAATTGATATAACAATGCGCGAGTTAACAATATTGTCGGTAATGATATTAATAGCCCACAACCTTATTATTGAAACTGCGGTTCAAAAAAAAACAGGTTCGGCGGGTTACTGGATGTTATTGTTGCGAATAATTGCGGCTATTACCGCCGGCTTAATTTTAAATATTGTTTTACCTGCCAACGCCGTAATATTACATGCAAGTACAAAAACCGTAAGTTCGGGGTTTGGGCCAACAATTGTACAATGGTTAACAGGCACTTTACAGTTAACAGGTAAAGTTGTTATAATTATTGTGTCGCTAAATTTTTTACAAAAATTACTCGACGAGTTTTCGATAACCTTATGGTTGTCGAAATTTTTAACGCCTTTTTTGCGTGCAATGGGTTTGCCGTTGCAAGCATCGTTTTTATGGCTTATTGCCAATGTAATTGGTTTAACGTGGGGTTCGGCGGTGCTAATTGAGCAAACCCGCGAAGGTAAAATTTCGCGCCGCGAGGCCAATATTCTTAACCATCATATTGCAATTTCGCACTCGTTGCTCGAAGATACTTTACTTTTTGTTGCAATTGGTGTACCGGTTATATGGCTTATTATGCCACGTTTAATATTAGCTTTTGTTGTTGTTTGGCTATTGCGGGCTTATTTAGTTTTGTTTAAAAAATAGAAATTCATATTTTGATAAAAAAAGCGGCTAATTGAGCGATTCGCTTAATTAGTCGCTTTTTTGTTAGTACAGTTTTTTAAACTTTAAAGCTATTAATAGTAAACTGGTAAAATTTAGTTAGTTGTAGTACTGTCGGTATTTATTATGCTGGCAGTAAACCCAATTTTTTCGATAGCTTGTTTAAGCACTTCGGGGTTGCTTTTACTGTCGATATACCAAATTGTAACAAGTTGGTCGGGTAACGATACTTTAATGTCTTTAACACCTTTTTGGTATGGCAGGTTTTGCATAATTTTCGACTCGCAGCTATGGCAGTCGATACTGCACTTGAACACTACCTGTTTTACATTTTTTGTTTTTGTTTGCCCGTTGGTTGTAATTGTAACCATTGCAAAAAGGAATAATACCCAAAATTTAATTATTGTTTTCATAGTTATAAAATTTTAATTAGTTTATAATAGTTTACTTGTTATTTTATTGTTAATTATAAATTACTTATTTACCACGTACTTAATTCCCGTGTAAAACATTCGTCCGTACAGCGGGCCCCAAACCATACTGGCATCAAACTCGCTGCCAAAAGGGTTTTGTGCATCAATAACCGCGTTTTTTTGCGTGTAATTAGTAAGGTTTTCGGCACCGGCATAAAAGCTCCATCGTTTGTAATTTTTGGTAATTTGTGCCAATACAATTACATAAGGTTCCGATGTGTTTGGCCGCACGTTTTGCGGGTTGTTGCCCAATGTATTTGGTAAAGTTTGAGTACCGTGCAGTTGCATGGTAGCATCAAAAACCCATTTATCCATTCGGGTACGGTATTGCCCCGATAACAGCCCTTTATAACGGCTAACCATTGGTACATTTTGCAGCCCGTTTTTATAAGTAGCTTTAACGTCGTTAAACCGAAAGGCAGTAGTAATTTCGAACCTTGTAAAAAGCTCGGTAAATGCCTCAATTTGCGCGCTGTTCGAGTACGATTTTCCGGCAAGGCTATAAAAATGAGCCTCGTGCGTATTTTGTTGTAAATCAACAATTAACTGGTCGGTAAAATTTGTCCTGAAAAACTCAACCGACAGTTGTACATTTTTGCCACCAGTGCCAATATCGTTAACTATACTTAATCCGTAGTTCCATGCCTGCTCGGTAACAACTTTGTTATTAAAAAACAGTGTACGCGACGATGCCAGTAAATTTGTATTCTGGCTTAAAGCCGATGTAGTAATATAGCCTTTACCAACCGATGCTCTTACTGTAACGGGTTGCCAAATATTATATTTAGCGTGCAGCCTTGGCGATATCATACTTCCGTTTAGCGAACTATAATCGTATCGCACCCCTGCCATTAACGATAATTTTGGGCCAGGTATATAATTATACTCGGCAAACAACCCGTGAACGGTTTCGGTGTAACCTAAGTTATTGATGTTAAGTGTAGTTTTATTATGGTCGTGCACTAAACTTACTCCAGTATTAAAAGTGTGGTTAGGGTTAAACAAATACGATTGGTAAATAATATTAGCGTACGCATTAGTTTGGTTTGCATTAAAATCATTCGTTCCGTAAAACGATTCGCGTTTAAAGTGGTTGCCCGATAAAATTATGCCTAAACTTGTTTGCGGGCGGTTAAAAATAAAGCCAATTTTTGCAAAACCAAAAAGCCGTTCAACATTAACATTAATGCCGTAAAGGGCAGGGGTGTTTAACGGTTCGTTGTGGTTAAAACCTGTTTGTCCGCCTTGCCTGTGGTCGGTTAAATAATTTATGGCAGCTTTAACCGACATTTTTTCGGTTTTATAGTTCCACCTGTTAAGCACGTTTATTTGCTTTGAGCGCGGCATGTCTAAAAAGCTGTCGTTGTTCATGTCCATATCTTTAAAATGGCCGCCGGCATGAAAAAAAACCGATGTACTTAGTTTATTGTTAATTGGCATACTTACAATAAAATTAGTTTCGGCTTTACCGTCTTGGTTAGCAAAAGCGTAAAAGCTCATTTTTTCGGGGCTGTCGGGTTCTTTGTACTGAATATTTATTTGGCCGGTTACAGGTTCGTACCCGTTTTTTACCGATGCCGAGCCTTTTGACACTTGTATACTTTGCATCCAGGTTCCGGGTACATACTCTAACCCGAACGCGCCCTCGTACCCTCGTAAAATTGGTACATTTTCGAACATAAGTTGCGAGTAACTACCGCTTAACCCTAAAAGCTTAATTTGCTTTATACCCGATACAGCATCGGCGTAAGCCACATCAACCGACGCGTTGGTCTCAAAACTCTCCGAAAGGTTGCAACATGCGCATTTTTGAAGTTCTTTACTGTTTATACTTTGCGTAAGAATTGGGTTAATGCGCGATATTACCGTGCTGCTTAGGCGTTGGTTAACGGTAACCTCGTCAATTTTTTTGCCGGCCAAAATGTAAACAGCTAAAGGTTGGTTATTAGTAATTGTTTGCGTGTCGTTTGTGTAACCAACATAACTAAATACTAACTTGTTGGTTTTGTTTACCGGCGAAATCTGAAACCAGCCGTTAGCGTTGGTGGTAACCCCCGATGTTGTTTGGCTCCAATAAACATTTACGCCGGGCAGCGGGGTGTTGGTTTGTTTTTCGTAAACTGTGCCCGTTATATTTTGTGCATTTATTGTAAACATAAATGTAAACAATAATATTATGTTAATTAATATTTTCATCTGTTTTATTTTTTTTAATTGTCAGATTGCTTGCCCCGTTTTATCGGGGTTCGTGTGTGATAAATTTCCTTATCATTGATGTTGTATCTTGGTAATTTTTTTTTATTAACATAGCCATAAACCGTTATCGAGTAGTTTAACCTAATAGGGTTATTAATACTAAATAAATAGTTATGTTAATTAAAAATTTTGGTAATAAGTAATAACCCCGATAATGTTAATTAATACCCAAATTGAGCTATTTGCAAAATGGGTGTTATACCTAAATAAAGCGTTTGTTTGCTTTACTTAAACTACTTAACTTAGGTAATAGCTGGTAATAAATTTACCTAAACAACAAGGTTATTGAGGTGCAGTTAACATGCTAATTTATAGCAACATAATGTTGTAATCAGGGTTCGTCCCCAAAGTGGTGGCGACTTGAATACATAATCGCTTTGGCGGGGTTTAATTGTTTTGTAAGGTTTATTAACGCACAAATTTAATAACATAATTTGCGCATTGTATTTAATGTTGGTAGTGTTAACAATAATTTTAAAACCACTGTTAACAATTACCCATGGGGTTGTAATTTTGTAAAAAGCCACGTGGTTTTTACAACATTCGGGGTTATTGTTTTGGTTTTTGGTGTTATTATGTTCACAGCAGTTATTAGCTGAGTGGCATTGGTGTTCAAAATTATTAATATTATGGCAGTTACTAATACCGGTTAAGGTGTACAAATTAGTGTGTTGGTGGCTGCAATGGTGTACAAACAAAGCAAATACCGAGTTAATTAGCATAAAGCAAATGCTAAAGCTAATTAAAAGTAACCGGTTTATTTTGTTTTTAAGTGTTTGCATAACGCCACAAAAATAGTAAAATTGTTTTACTGCAAGGTATTAAAGTTATAGCTATTTGTTATGATATTTAATGATTGTATTAATGTAAAATTATAGGCAAGTTAAAATAAAAGAGCCGCTAAATAGCGGCTCGCGGGGTTTATGATACCTTTTTTTCGAATTTATGTAGTTCTTTTTTATTACGCTTAAGCCTTTTAAAGGCATCTTGAATTTGTTCTTTAAGTTCGTGTTTAGTTTCGGGGTCGTTAATTTTTTTTGCCCTTTTAAGTTTTTTCGACAATTTACTTGCTCTCAACCAGGCTTTGTCAACTTTACGTTCAGCAATTTCAAGCCTTTCCCTTTTTTTTCTTTTTTCAATTAAATCGGTCATAATTAAGAGTTTTTATGGTGAATATTTACTTTGATAATATAACGATTAAAATTGTGTTTTAGTTGTACATTAGTGTCAAAAAAATTAGCCAATATTTTATGTTTTGTGCAACGTGTTTGTTTTAATAGGTTCGAAACTAACCACTCTATTTATGAATCACCCAAGTAGATTGCTTACACAAACACTTATAAACCGAGCTTGCGAATTTAGCGCAGCTAAAATTAATTCGATTGTTTTCACAATAAACCGGGGCAAGCCATTGTACCTTAACTTTAAAATTATTTACGTATGAAACTATTAAAACCCAAATTGAGCGATTCGCTCAATCGATTTAGATTTTGTAAGTATTTC
>CAZJCR010000166.1:0-8603 GCA_964544385.1 uncultured Bacteroidales bacterium | reverse complement strand
TTTCTTTGCCGGCTGTCATTATTAAATCGGCAAACTCGTCGATAACAACCACAATATATGGTAAAAACCTATGACCTTTTTCTGGGTTAAGCCTGCGCGAAATAAATTTTGCGTTGTACTCTTTTATATTACGTGTTTGTGCCATTTTAAGCAGGTCGTAACGGCTGTCCATTTCAACACAAAGCGAGTTTAAAGTGTTAACAACTTTTTGGGTATCGGTAATAATCGACTCCTCAGCGTCGGGTAATTTGGCCAAAAAGTAGTTTTCAAGTTTTTGGTAAAGTGTAAGTTCAACTTTTTTAGGGTCAACCAGCACAAGTTTTAGTTGCGATGGGTGCTTTTTGTACAATAACGATGTTAATATTGCATTTAAACCTACCGATTTACCTTGCCCTGTTGCTCCTGCTACAAGCAGGTGGGGCATTTTGGTAAGGTCAACAACAAATGTTTCGTTCGATATTGTTTTGCCCATTGCTATTGGCAGTTCCATTTTCGACTCTTGAAACTTTTTTGAAGCAATAATTGAGCGCATCGATACAATTTCGGGTTTTAGGTTTGGTACCTCAATACCAATAGTACCACGACCGGGTATAGGCGCAATTATGCGTATTCCTAATGCGGCAAGGCTCAGTGCAATATCGTCTTCAAGGTTTTTTATTTTCGATATTCGTACGCCGGGGGCAGGTACTATCTCGTACAGTGTAATTGTAGGGCCAACAATAGCTTTAATTTTATCTATTTGTATTTTATAATTGCCTAAGGTTTCAACTATTCGGTTTTTGTTCGATAATAGCTCATCTTCCGATACGCTTACATTTGATGCATCGTGTTCGGCCAAAAGGTCGATAGGTGGCAGTTTATAGTTCGATAATTCAAGTGTGGGGTCGTATTCGCCCATTGCCTGGTTGTCAAATTCATCGGCAGGCTCGTCGGCATCGGTTGTTAATTTTTCGATAGCAAAATAAGGTTCGGTAGTTTCGTCGTCAACGGGTTCGGTTATTGGGTCTTCGTCGGTTTCGGTAGCTAATTCAACTTCAAAGGTGTCGTCGCTGTTTGGTTTTATTTGTACTGTCTCGGCCGACGAACCTTCAACCATATCAATATTGTTTAAATAATTTTCGTCTTCAAAATTTTCATTAATAGTATTATCAGGGGTGTCGTCAATTTTTACAATTTTAAATGTAAGGTTGTCGGTTGGTAATGGTGTTTTATTATTTATTGTAGTGTTGTTAGTAGGCTGGTTTGTTTCTATATCTGTTTCATTATCGGGTAGGTTAGTCTCAGTGCTTTCTTTTTCTGGTTTTATTGCCGATACGGTATTAATGTTTTGTTCAATACTGTTGTCGTAGTTTTTGTTATCAGGTTTTGCAAAATTTGTTATTGTTTTTAGTGAGTTTATAAGAGCTGGCAAAAATCCGGAAAAAGTGAACGATAATATTGTAATTAGCGATATTGTCAATAAAAAAGCTGTGCCAACTTTGCCTATTAACGAGTTTAACCATTGGCTTACAAAAAAGCCATGCGCACCACCTGTTAAAAATGCCCAATTACTAAATAAAAAACCTAAAGCAATTGACACCCATATTGTATATATTATGCTGTATTTTAACGACTTGCGCAAGGGTAATAGTTTAAAGCCCATTAGCCTGAAACCTGTTATTGTCATTAAAAAAATTATACTTATTGATGCTATTCCAAATAAATTATTTATTAGTAAATATGAAACTGCTGCTCCAAGTTTGCCTGTCCAGTTTTCAACCTCAATGTTAACATCGGTAAAATGTTTTATTATCGATATATTAAAAATACTTTGGTCGTGTTGCCAGGTAAATAAATACGATATAAAAGCAATGAAAAAATAAACCGACAACATTAGCATAAAAATGCCTGTGAGCAGCCTGGTCCGCTCGTCGGTTAAGTAGTTTTTTACCCCTTGTTTACTTTTTGTTTTGTTTTTTGGCTTTAGCATTATATTTATTTATTTGAAGCAAAAATAACAGCTTTAACTTTTAAAAATGGTTTTGTCGATAAAAATATTTATTTTTTTACCACAACCGCTAAACAATATTGGTTTTAACCTGTTTAATGTTCTGTTTGTTAAAAATGCATACCTATATAAACAAGTTGGGCTGCCGGGGAGGCAGCCCAAAGGAATTTCGCACTTGTTTAATTAACCCATGAAAAAGTAACAAAATGAAGTGAAGAGTGCACTACAAATATAGTGCATTATTTTATTTCAGCAAATGTTTTAGTAATTTATATTTAACTTATAATTAACAATTTTGTGTTAATTACTTTGCTTGTTGGTTGTAAATGGTTGTGCATTAAATATATACAATTTGTTTTGCTTTTATATTATTATTTTTTGCTAAAAAAAAACTATTCATGGTTATATAAATTATGATAATAATAATTTTTTTTTTTTCAATCAGCATTGTTAATAATCGAAGTTTAAATTACCAAATCAATAAAAAATTAAGTTAATAAATAGGGGTGTTGCATTAATTATTATCAGGCATTTTTTTATTAAATTGAGTGAATTGCTCAGTTTAGTTATAAATACTTAAAACTAAGTTGAGCGTTTGGAGCTATACGAAAAAACGCGTTACTTAGGTTAACCCCGATGCATAGTTTGTTGTGTTTCACTAACCAAGTGTAGTGAAATACATACAAAATATAAATCGATTGAGCCATTAGCTCAATTTAGGTTAAATTTTGTTTGTTGATTTACGATATAAAAAAAATAAAAACCTGCCCGCAAGTTTTTATTTTGATAATCGTCAAATAAAAACGAACTCAAAAACTAAAAATTTAAAATGTTAAAAACAGCTACAACTTGGTTTATACTATTAATTACATTGTATTTACCTGCATCTGAACTGCCAAGCAATGCATTAAAAAAAGGCGACATTTACGGAATAATTGTTGATGGAACCGACGGCCGGCCTGTTGAATACGCAACAGTTGCGCTATACTCGTTGCCTGGCGATAACTTAATAACCGGTGGAATATCGGCCAACGATGGTTATTTTATATTAAAAAATGCACCAGCTGGCAACTATTATTTAACAGTTACCTTTATGGGTTACAAAACCAAACGAATAGACAATATTAAAGTTGCCGAGCAAAATAAAGGTTTAGACCTGGGACGTATTTCAATTTATACATCAACCACCGAAATTGAGGCTGTTAATGTTGTGGCCGACCAGTCGTCGGTACAATATAAAATCGACAAAAAAGTTGTAAACGTTAGCCAGCAACTAACGGCAATATCGGGTACAGCTGTCGATATTTTAGAGAATGTGCCAAGTGTAAAAGTTGATATCGATGGCAATGTTAGTTTGCGCGGTAGTACAAATTTTACTGTATTAATTGACGGAAGGCCATCGGTACTCGATGCCAGCGATGCTTTGGCACAAATTCCGGCTGGTGCTATCGATAATATCGAGATAATTACCAACCCATCGGCAAAATATGAGCCCGAAGGAACAAGTGGTATAATAAATATTATTACAAAAAAGAATAAACTCGACGGTGTGAGCGGTATTGTTAATGCCAGCGCAGGCCGTTTTGGACAATTTGGCGGCGATGCAACTATTGATATCAGAAACAATAAATTACACTATTATGTTGCCGCCGATTATAATGTGCATAACCGAATTGGAAGTATGGAATATTATCGTTGGAGCCGTATAAGTGGCGATACTTTAAGACATATTCAAAACTCGGGCGACAACGAAAGTGTTTTTAACCGTTGGGGCGCACGTGGTGGTATCGATTATTCAATTTCGGATAACGATGTTATTGGATTTAGTGGGCGTATTGGCCGTATGGATATGCAGCAAAGTTCTGATATGTTGTACGACCAGTGGGACTCACCAATTAATATTCACAGCTTTTACACAACCGACGATAATTCGACCCGCGATGGCTACTTTTATTCGGGTAATCTTAACTATAAACATACTTTTGGTAAAAATAAAGACCATTATTTGGAGGCAAAAATTGATATAAATAGTCGCGATATTGATTCGTACAGCGAGAATTTTACTATAAACAGTTTAGGCAAAATTATTGAAGGTAAACAGGCCGACGAATCGGGACCGTCGATAAATTATCGTTTTAATGTTGATTACGCTCAGCCATTTGCTTTTGGTGGTAAACTTGAGGCTGGCGGGCAAATGCGCGTGGCATCGAACAACGAGGATAATAACATGTTCGATTATGATACAGTTACTAATGCATTTGTATTTATCGATAAATACAGCAATAAAACAAATTATACCGACAATATTTATGCTGCATATGGATTGTTTGCCGCCGAGTCGGGCAATTTTGGTTATCAAATAGGGTTGCGCATGGAGTATACTTACAGGTATATAAAATTATTAAAAACAGGCGAGGATTTTAAAATTGACCAACCCGATTTTTTTCCAACTTTACATTTTAGTTACAAATTACCGGCAAACCAGGAGTCGATGGTTAGCTTTACCCGTCGTATAAACCGCCCGCGTGGCTGGTCGCTCGAGCCTTTTATTACCTATGTCGATGCAAACAATGTAAGGAAAGGAAACCCAGGACTTTTACCCGAGTACATAAACTCGTTCGATTTAGGTTACCAAAAAAAGTTTAAACAAAACTTTGTGTCGGCCGAGGTTTATTATCGTATTACCCAAAACAAATCGGAGCGCATTATGAGCCAATGGGATCAAAACCCCGAAATAATTTTACAAACCGAGCAAAATGTTGGTACCGATTACTCGCTTGGTGTTGAACTTATGGCTAATTATTCGCCAACAAAATGGTATACAGCTAATATTATGTGGGACATGTATAAATATAATTTAGTTGTCGATTATGATGCTTTAAACTATACACAAGCTAATTTTAGCTGGAGCGCAAGGTTCAATAATTCGTTCAGGATAACTCAAACTACCCGTTTACAGTTCGATTTAATGTATAATAGCCCATCGGTTAGGGCACAAGGTAAAACCGAAAGCTTTTTTGTTGTTAATACCGCTGTAAAACAAGACTTTTTTAAACGGAAACTTTCGGCAACATTACAAGTGCGCGATGTTTTTGGTACAATGGGGCACAAGTTCCAAGTTGTTGACGATAATATTTACCAATCAACTACTTTCACGCCAAAAACACCTATGGTTATGTTAACATTAAGCTATAAAATTAACAACTACAAAATTAATCGCGAAAGCATGAACAATAATAATATTGATTTAGAAGAAAATACGAACGGATACTAATTTTTTCGTACATTACTATAAAGCAAAGCTGTAAAAACTAAAATGGTTTTTACAGCTTTTTCGATTTAAAAATATTAATATTTGTTCCAATTATAACGTTAACCGACTGCGTATTTGGCGCCCCATCGTTACTCGACGGTAACATCATGTTAAAACCCGATTGTGCAAATAATGTAAAATTGTCGGTAAGTTTGTATTCGCAACCAATACCGCTAACAATACCGGGTATTACATGTTGTTTGTTAGTAAAAGGAGTGTTCGACATTATCAT
This sequence comes from uncultured Bacteroidales bacterium, assembly GCA_964544385.1. Lineage (GTDB taxonomy): Bacteria > Bacteroidota > Bacteroidia > Bacteroidales > SZUA-534 > CAZJCR01. The sequence continues at coordinate 3,071 of CAZJCR010000166.1, read as the reverse complement.
AAATTCAATTTTTGTAAAGCATAATGTTGCGCCGCCCAATAAATATGGCGTCAATTTTTTATTACTATTAAACTTGTATTTTAAGCCTGCACCTAACCCTAAATTGTAGTATGTTAGGTTAATGCCCGAAAAAACATTATCAGTTGCAAAATAAGTACTGTAAACAACCATTCCGGTTAAACTAATTTTACGCGTAAAATTGTACTGTAGGCCGCCATTTAAAACTATTCCCGGGCCAAATACATCTTCGCCAGGGTTGTTGCTTACAATAAAAGTACTGCCACTCGAAAACTGTAGGGTTATTTTTTGTTCGTATTGCCCATAAATACAGTTTGTAAACATTGCAAATAATGGAATTAAAATTGCAATTACTTGTTTTTTTAACAGCTTGTCCATATAAAAATTATTTGCGTGTTAATTAACAAATTTTTACATAAGTTGAGCTTTTTAAGTAAAGCCAAAAATAACTTTACTTTGGTATAACCCCGATGCATGGTTTGTAGTGTTTCACTATCCAAATATGAGTGAAATGTTTACAAAACCTAAACCGATTGGGCGAATAGCTCAATTTGGGTTTTTCTTATTCGCTTAATAAAGATAATGTTACATATTTTAAAAAGCAATAAAAAATACAAAGCTAAATAGCTATTTAACAAACATTTTAAAATATTTTAAAAGTATTCGGTATTTTTTTATGAGTTTTATTAATAAAAAAATAAATTGCACAACTTTTTGACTATAAGGGTAATTAATTTTGATGATAAACATGGAACCGTTGATAATTAAGGCAACTGAGCGAACGCCATATATAAATTTTGATGCTGAAAAAGGTATACTTGAGATGGAAGGACGTTCGATTGGTACCGATATGCGCGCGTTTTTTCAACCAGTGTTCGAATGGATTGACGAATATGTTGCATCGCCACGTGAACGTACTCAATTAGTATGTAAACTAATTTACTTTAACACCAGCTCAAGTAAAGTTTTGTTTCACATTTTTAAAACTTTCGAAAAAATTACAGTTCCTAACCTTGTTGAGATACAATGGCACTGCGAAGAGGACGACGAATACATGCTCGAATGTGGCGAAGATTTTCAGCGTGTATTACGGAATATAAATTTCCGGATATTTGATGATTTGTAAAGCATTTTAAGTAATGATTTAGCGAATAGCCAAATTTGGGTATAATTCAAATTTTATATTATGAATCTGCAATCAAGGTATTTATTAATATTGCTATTTATTTCGGGCAATATTATTGCTCAGGTAAAAAATGCTGATAGTACATTTTATCAGTCGTTAAATTATGGCAAATCGGTTGCTGTTTTTGGCGGCTCGGTATCGGTAATACCCGAAAGTAATGCTGCTAAAGATATGTGGCAACAGTATCTTGGTTTTAATATTACCAATTATGGTGTTCCGGGAGCAGGCTTTTCGTCGCTACAAGGCAAATCGGTACAACAACAGGTTAACGAGGCCGGTATTTTTGATGTCTATATTTTGTGGGCATCAACCAACGATTACACAAACCAGCGCGAAATAGGTAACTATACCGATTATACTGAATTTGATAACTATGATACAACAAAACTAATTACACAAGCCGGCGGCATCAATTATTGTATTAAAAAAATATACGAAAAAAATGCTAAGGCAAAAATATATTTTTTTACATCGAGCAAAGCTTTTAATAACCGTGGAGCTTACGACCCTTTTTGTATTAACAGTATGGCAAAATATGTCGATGTACAAAAGCAAGTTTGTTGTTTACATGGTATAAGGTATCTTGACCAATTTGCTTTTGGTGGTTTTAATATTTACAATAAGCACTTATACTATTACGATGCAATTCATATGAACCAGGCCGGCTATAAAGTTTTAGGCCAGTTACAGGTATCGTTTTTGGTATTTTAGTTTATTTATAAAGTAATTGCAATTATAAAAAGTTACCAAAAAGTAAAAAAATGAATCAACAGTGGTAATTTTACGGCGATAATATCGAGATAATAACAAATAGTTTAGCCCTTTAACTGAAATTTTACAGTTGTTGAAATTACATACACTCAATTATATACAAAACTGGCTAAAAACCACTAATTAAAATGTAGTTGCTTTAAATTATAAAAACTTTATAAGTTGAAAACCGGTAATCGGCACTTTAATATAAAAACCGTTACCATATATTAAAACTGGCAATTGAGCCCAAAAAAAACAACCAAAAAATAATTTTGTATCTTTGTTCAAAATCAAAACAATATGGACGAATTTAGAGAAAAATATATTAATCCGTTTACTGATTATGGTTTTAAGAGGCTTTTTGGCGAAGAGCCGAACAAAGACTTGTTGCTTGATTTTTTAAACGAACTTTTGAGAGAAGAGCAAGGCGAAATTAAAGAGTTGACTTATTTGAAAAACGAAAACCTTTTGGCCACTGAATTGAACCGAAAAGCCATTTTTGACCTATACTGCACAAATGAAAGGGGCGAAAAGTTTATAGTTGAATTACAAAAAACAAAACAAAAATATTTTAAAGACCGAACTGTTTATTATTCAACTTTTCCGATAAGGGAACAAGCCGTTATGGGCAGTGAATGGAGCTTTGAGTTAAAAAAAGTATACACAATAGCAATTTTAGACTTTATTTTTGACGAAGACGAAAACCAGCCTGAAAAATTGCGTTATGATGTAAAACTCACCGACATTCAGACAAAAGAAATATTTTACGACAAACTTACTTTCATTTATCTTGAGATGCCAAAGTTCAGTAAGTCGGCAGATGAACTTGAGACCAAGTTTGACAAGTGGTTATTTATACTTAAAAACCTGCACAAACTTGAAAGGATACCCGAAAAACTGAAAGAAAATATATTTTTAAAACTATTTGAAACCGCTGAAATAGCCAAATTCAACCATCAAGAATACCAAGACTACGAAGACAGCTTAAAGTATTACAGAGATATTAAAAATTCATTGGATAACGCGAGAGAAGAGGGAAAGATAGAAGGAAAGATAGAGGTAGTGAAAAATTTGCTTAAAAATAATGTATCGGTTGAAATAATTATGATGTCAA
>CAZJCR010000165.1:0-8672 GCA_964544385.1 uncultured Bacteroidales bacterium | reverse complement strand
GTGGCAATATTTATGCTTGCGATGGCCGTATACTTGCAACATCGGTACCAACTTACGAGGTTAGGATGGACCTTAAATGCCCCGAAATAACTAAAAATATATTTAATAAAAATATCGATTCGTTGGCTTTTTGCCTGGCACATTTATTTAACGATTATACCGAGCACGAGTATAGACGAAAGCTTACCACAGCACGAAACCGTGGCGAGCGTTATTATCTTTTACAACGCAATGTTGATTATACACAGCTTAAAAAATTAAAAACTTTTCCAATTTTACGCAATGGCCAATACAAAGGCGGGTTAATTGTTGTTCAGCAAAATAAACGCATACAGCCTTTTAACATGGCTAACCGCACAATAGGTTATTTAGGTAAGGGCGGTGCAAGGGTTGGCATTGAGGGAGCGTACGATAATGAACTTAGCGGCGAGAAAGGCGTAAGGTTGGTTCAAAAAGTAGCAGGTAACTTTTGGATGCCAGTTAGCGACGAAAACGAAGTAGAACCACGCAATGGCCGCGATGTTATTACAACTATTGATATTACCGTGCAAGACGTAGCGCAAAATGCCCTTAAAAAGCAATTGTTAAAACACAATGCAAGCCATGGTACGGCTATACTTATGGAGGTTAAAACCGGCGACATAAAAGCTATCGTTAATTTAAAACGCGACATTAACGGAATGTATACCGAGCAATATAATTATGCAATAGGCGAGCGTACCGAACCCGGTTCAACTTTTAAGCTCCCTGTTTTGATGGCTGCTATCGAAGATAATTTTATTGATATTGACGATATTGTTGACACTGAAAAAGGTTGGGTTAGGTATTTTGACCATATAGTACGCGACTCGAAAGAAGACGGGTACGGTAAAATATCGGTTCAACAGGTGTTCGAGGTGTCGTCGAACGTTGGTGTGTCGAAAATTATAACCCAGTATTACACCCAAAAACCCGAGCAGTTTATTAGCAGGCTCGAAAAAATGGGGCTAATGCAGCCACTTAACATTGACATTACCGGCGAGCAAAAACCAAATATTAAGTATCCATCGGACCCGCTGTGGTCGGGTATATCGTTGCCACAAATGGCATATGGGTACGAGGTTGAACAAACCCCTTTACAGATACTTACCTTTTATAACGCTGTGGCAAACAATGGTAAAATGTTGAAACCCAGGTTTGTAAAAGAAATTCGCGAGTATGGGCAAACACTACACAAAATACAGCCTCAGGTTATTAACCCGTCAATTTGCTCAAAGGCTACTATCGATAAAGCTAAAAAAATGCTCGAGGGCGTTGTTGAAAACGGTACAGCTCAAAACCTTAAAAACAGTAACTATAAAATTGCCGGTAAAACCGGTACAGCGCAAATTGCCAATTCAAAATATGGCTATAAGTATCAAAATGTTAAAAGTTACCAGGCATCATTTGTTGGATATTTTCCGGCTCAAAAACCAAAATATACCTGTATTGTTGTTGTTAACGCCCCGTCGAACGGAGTTTATTACGGCAATTTAGTTGCCGGTTCGGTTTTTAAAGAGATTGCCGACAAAGTTTATTCAACAAATATCGATATACAAGTTAACGATTTACAACCCGCTGCCGATATTGACGATAATGTGCCTTACACTAAAAACGGGTATAAAATTGAGCTTTGTAACGTGTTAAACGAGTTTGCAATTAATTATAACGATGCAAGTGTTACAAGCGAGTGGGTTGCAACTACTAAAACCAGCTCGAATATTAAACTTAACAACAGGCATATTACCGATAAACTTGTACCCGATGTTAGGGGAATGGGGGCTAAAGATGCTCTTTTTTTGCTCGAAAATATTGGCCTCGACGTTATTATCGAAGGCCGTGGAAGCGTTACCGATCAAAGTATTTTTCCAGGGTCGGCATTTAGTAAAGGCGACCGTATTGTTTTAAAATTAACATAATTGATTTTATGAAACTATTGCCCAATTTATTAACTGGTGTTGATGTTTTACAAACTAATGTAAATACGCAAAATGTTGAAATAAACCAAATACATTTTGATTCGCGTAAGGTTTGCAAAAACGATGTATTTGTTGCCGTGCGCGGTACAATTACCGATGGGCATAACTATATAAACAAGGCTGTTGAACTTGGCGCGGTTGCTATTGTAGCCGAAACAATGCCCGATAATTTGCCGGCCAATATTATTTGTATAACCACAAGTAATTCGGCCGTGGCTTTAGGCATTATGGCTTCGAATTTTTACGACAACCCGTCAAGTAAGCTTAAACTTGTTGCTATTACCGGCACAAATGGCAAAACAACCACAGTAACCTTGTTGTACAATTTATTTAAAAAATTAGGCTACAAAACCGGCTTGTTTTCAACAATTTGTAATATTATCGATAATCAAAAAATTGAAGCAACACATACAACCCCCGACCCATTAATGCTTAACCAGTTGCTTGCACAAATGGTTGCCCAAGGTTGCGATTATTGCTTTATGGAAGCCAGCTCGCATGCTATTCACCAACACCGGGTTGCAGGCTTACAATTTGCCGGCGGAATTTTTTCGAACATTACCCAAGACCATCTGGACTACCATGTTACTTTTGCCGAATATCTGAAAGCAAAAAAAATGTTTTTTGATAATTTACCACCCACCGCTTTTGCAATTACTAATGCCGACGATAAAAACGGAGGCGTTATGGTGCAAAACACAAAAGCCAGTATTTTTACCTACGGCTTAAAAAATATGGCTAATTATCATGCAAAAGTTATCGAAAAAAGTGCCGACGGTATGCTTATAGCTTTTAACCAAACCGAAATTTGGACGCGTTTTATTGGCGATTTTAATGCCAGCAACCTGCTTGCAGTTTATGCCGCGGCAATGTGTTTAGGACAAAATAGTTACGAGGTGTTAACAGCACTTAGCAGTTTAAAACCAGTTAACGGGCGGTTCCAAACTATAATGTCGAAAAGTGGTGTTACCGCAGTTGTTGATTACGCACATACCCCCGATGCTTTACAAAACGTTTTGTTAACACTTAACAACCTTGCATTAAACAACAATAAAATTATTACAGTGTTTGGTGCAGGTGGCAACCGCGACAAAACAAAACGCCCAATTATGGGCAGTATTGCGGCTAAATTAAGTAGCAAAGTTATTGTAACATCTGATAATCCGCGCAACGAAAAGCCACATGACATTATTAACGATATTATGGCAGGTATTTTACCGCCATTTAATAAAAAAACAGTTTGTATTGCAGACCGCGCCGAGGCAATAAAAACAGCTTGTTTAATGGCCGGCCCCGGCGATTTTATTTTGGTTGCCGGTAAAGGGCACGAAAACTATCAGGAAATTGATGGCGTTAAATACCATTTTGACGATAGCGAAATTATTAACACAATTTTTGAAAACGAATAAACATGTTATACTACTTTTTTGAATATTTAAACTCGTTACATTTCCCTGGTGCCGGTATGTTCCAATACATATCGTTCAGGTCGGGTATGGCAATTATTTTTTCGTTACTAATATCGCTTGTTTATGGAAAAAAAATAATTTGCTTGCTACAACGTATGCAAATTGGCGAAGAAGTGCGCGACCTTGGGCTCGAGGGGCAAATGCAAAAAAAAGGCACACCAACAATGGGCGGCATAATTATCTTAGTATCGATATTATTGCCGGTATTATTGTTTGCTAAGCTCAACAATATTTATGTTATTTTAATGATAGTAACAACAGTTTGGCTTGGTATTATTGGTTTTATGGACGACTACATTAAAGTTCATAAAAAAGATAAACGTGGATTGTCGGGGCGTTTTAAAATTTTAGGACAAATAGGGCTGGGTTTAATAATAGGTATGTCGTTGTATTTTAGCAACGATGCTGTAATACGCGAAAAAGTAGCGGTTAGTTTGGCCGACGGAGTTGAAATTGTTGGCCAAACCGAAATTATTAACGACAATGGCTACCAGGTTGTCGACATAAAATCGACAAAAACAACTATACCCTTTTTAAAAAATAACGAGGCCGACTATGCCGGGCTTGTAAAATTTTTAGGCGATAAGGCAGCAAAAAAATGGGCATGGGTAGTTTTTATAATAATATCGATATTTATTATTACTGCCGTGTCAAACGGTGCTAACCTTACCGATGGCCTCGACGGGCTTGCAACCGGCACATCGGCAATTATTGGGGCAACATTGGGCATATTGGCATACGTGTCGGGTAATATGATATACGCCGATTATCTTAATATAATGTATATTCCGCACACGGGCGAGTTAGTGGTTTTTGCAGCTGCTTTTATGGGTGCAACAATTGGTTTTTTGTGGTACAACTCGTACCCGGCTCAGGTTTTTATGGGCGATACAGGCAGCCTTAGCCTTGGTGGTATTATTGCTGTGTATGCTATACTAATACATAAAGAGCTGCTTATACCTATTTTATGTGGAATTTTTTTGGTCGAGAACCTTAGCGTGGTTATGCAGGTATCGTACTTTAAATATACAAAAAAGCGGTTTGGCCAAGGTAGGCGTATTTTTCGCATGTCGCCATTGCACCATCATTTCCAGATGAAAGGGTATCCCGAATCGAAAATTGTTACCCGGTTTTGGATTGTTGGTATTATACTGGCTGTTTTAACAATTGTAACTTTAAAAATCAGGTAACAGTGGACAAATTAAATAATATAGTTGTATTAGGTGCCGGCGAGAGCGGTGTTGGAGCTGCAATACTTGCAAAAAAACAAGGTTTTAATGTTTTTGTATCCGATTATGGAAACATTGCCCATAAATATCGCGATGAGCTTGACAGCAACAGTATTGACTGGGAACAAGGAAAACATACTGAAAATATTGTTTTAAATGCCGGCATAATAATTAAAAGCCCCGGCATACCCGATAAAGCCTCAATTATTAAAAAAGCACACGAAAAAGGTATCGATATAATTAGCGAAATAGAGTTTGCCGGCCGGTTTACAAATGCGTTTATGATATGTATTACAGGTAGTAATGGCAAAACCACAACAACTTTGTTAACCTACCACATTTTAAAAAACGCTGGCCTTAATGTAGGCCTTGCAGGTAACGTAGGCACAAGCTTTGCAAGGCAGGTTGCCAATAATAGTTTCGATTTTTACGTGCTCGAACTCAGTAGTTTTCAGCTCGACGGTATGTACGGTTTTAAAGCCGATATTGCCGTTATTATGAATATAACACCCGACCACTTAGACCGTTACGACTATAATTTTGATAATTATGTAGCCTCAAAATTCCGAATTTTACAAAACATGTCGAACGAGCAAAAACTAATATTTTGCCAAGACGACGATGTTATTATCAATAAACTAACACAAATAAACCCCGATATCGACTTTGTTCCTTTCTCGATAATTAATAAACCACAAAAAGGCGCATTTATCGACAACAATAAAATGGTAGTTAAAACTAATACCGAATTTATTATGGACATTAACGAACTGGCACTACAGGGAAAGCACAATTTGTATAACTCGATGGCCGCGGCCATTACAGCTAACGTGCTAAAAATTAAGAAAGAAGATATCCGCGAAAGCCTTATGAGCTTTAAAGGAGTTGAACATAGGCTCGAGCCTGTTATTCAGGTACATAAAATTGAGTTTATAAACGATTCGAAAGCCACAAACATAAACTCGACATGGTACGCGCTCGAGTGTATGAAAAAACCTACAGTTTGGATAGTTGGCGGCATTGATAAAGGAAACGACTACTCGCAGCTTTTTAGTTTAGTTGCCGAAAAAGTTAAAGCCATTGTTTGCCTTGGTGTCGATAATAAAGCAATACATGCAGCTTTTGACGGCCGTGTTAAAGATATTGTTGATACCCTTAGCATGGAAGAGGCTGTGCGGGCATCGTATTACCTTGCAAGCGACGGCGATACTGTACTTTTGTCGCCGGCCTGCGCCAGTTTCGATTTGTTTGAAAACTACGAAGACCGTGGACGCCAGTTTAAAGCCTGCGTGCGTAATTTATAATTTTTTGTTGATGCTTATTTTTTAATGAAAGAACGATTTGTAAAATATTTTAAAGGCGATACCGCTATTTGGTTAATTATAATTATTTTATCGATAATATCGATGTTAACCGTTTATAGTGCTACCGGAACACTTGCCTACAAAAAAATGGGTGGCAATACATCGTACTTTTTAGTGCGCCATTTGGCTTTTTTGGTTTTTGGCATGGGTATTACTTTTGTTGTACACAATATTTCGTACAAGTTTTACTTTTCGTTATCAAAAATACTGCTCATAATTAGTATACCGCTGCTTGCGTTCACTTTATTTAATGGGCTTAGCCTTAACGAGGCATCACGGTGGATTACTATTCCAGGTACCGGGCTGTCGTTCCAAACCAGCGATTTTGCCAAGTTTGCCCTTATTATGTACGTGTCGCGCCTGTTAGCTGCTAACCAGGAGAATATTGCCGATTTTAAAGCCGTTGTAAGGCCGGTACTTTTTTGGACAGGCGCAGTTTGTTTGCTTATTTTACCTGCAAACTTTAGTACCGCAGCCATGATGTTTATTATTTGCATTATACTTTTGTTTATTGGCAGGGCAAGGTTAAAACATTTGTTGGCAATTTGTGCTATATGTTTGGTGGGGCTGGCAATATTTATATCGGTAATTTGGTTTTTTCCGCAATATGGCCGTTTAGGAACATGGAAATCGCGTATCGAATCGTTTATAGGTATTTCGCAAAACACGGCCGACGATAATTATCAGGCAAACCAATCGAAAATTGCCATTGTTAATGGTGGTTTGTTTGGTAAAGGCCCCGGTAATAGTATACAACGTAATTTTTTACCGCATCCGTATTCCGATTTTATTTACTCAATTATTGTTGAAGAGTATGGATTAATAGGCGGCTTTGTTGTATTGTTGTTATACCTGTTTTTACTTTACCGGGTAGGTATTATTGTTCGTAAAAGCGAACGTACTTTCCCGGCTTTTCTGTCTATCGGGCTTGCTTTTAGTTTGGTTTTTCAGGCTCTTATAAATATGGGGGTAGCTGTAAATATTTTCCCGGTAACGGGGCAAACTTTGCCATTTGTTAGCATGGGCGGCACCTCAATTATTTTTTCGAGTATTGCCTTAGGCATAATTTTAAGTGTTAGCAGGTCGGTTAATGCCGAAAAAGTTAGTGTTGAACCTCAAGAAAATTTTGATGATGGAGAACAAACCGTTGAAAATAATAATTAGTGGCGGTGGCACTGGTGGCCATATTTTCCCTGCTTTGTCAATAGCACAGGCATTGCAGCGCCGTTATACAAATTGCAATATTTTGTTTGTTGGCGCGCACAAACGTATGGAGATGGAGAAAGTTCCCGAAGCCGGTTTTAATATTATTGGCTTGCCTGTTGTCGGTTTTCAAAGGCGGTTAAGTGTGCAAAACTTATCGTTTTTTCCAAAACTTTTTATAAGCCTTTTTAAGTGCCGTACCATTATTAATACTTTTAAACCCGACATTGTTGTTGGTGTAGGCGGATATGCAAGCGGCCCTTTGCTTAAAACTGCTCAAAAAATGGGATACCCTACAATTATACAAGAGCAAAACTCGTATGCCGGGGTAACCAACAAGCTTTTAGCTGCAAAAGCTGCCAAAATTTGCGTGGCTTATTCCGATATGGAACGATATTTTCCGGCTAATAAAATTGTTTTAACTGGTAACCCCGTGCGCAACGACGTTAAAAACCTTAACGGAAAGTACTCCGAGGCTGTAAACTATTTTAACCTAAAAAGTGGTTATAAAACTGTATTAGTAGTTGGCGGCAGCCTTGGCGCTCTTACTGTTAACGAGAGTATTACGCTTGGACTTGAAGATATTGTACGAAAAAAAATACAGCTAATTTGGCAAACAGGTAAATCGTATTACGAACAGGCTAAAACCGAAGTGGCAAGCTATAACGCCCACCTTGTTCAGGTGCATAAGTTTATTTCGCGCATGGATTTGGCATACTCGGCCGCCGACATTATTATTTCAAGGGCTGGTGCCGGTACAATTTCGGAACTTTGCATTGTTGCAAAACCGGTTATTTTAGTACCAAGCCCTAATGTTGCCGAAGACCACCAGACAAAAAACGCTAACGCACTTGTGGTTAAAGGTGCTGCTGTTATGGTTAAAGATAAAGATGCCCGTAACTCGCTTATTAACGAGCTTTTAAACATTTTAAACAACGACAATAAACAGGTTGAACTGGGCACAAATATTGGCAAATTGGCTAAACCCGATGCCGATATTGAAATTGTTAACGAAATTGAAAAAATATTGAAATTAAATGAAGCTTTATAATTATAGTAAAGTTTACTTTTTGGGAATTGGTGGCATTGGTATGAGCGCACTTGCCAGGTGGTTCCACAAAGCAGGTTACATTGTGGCCGGTTACGACCGCGCCCCGTCTGAAATTACACAAAGCCTTGCCGCTTTAGGTATTGATATTGCTTTTACCGACGAACCTGATATTATTCCACAGTGGTTTAAAACAAATTGTAACAAAGTGCTTGTGGTGTATACACCTGCCATACCGCAAAATCATAAGGGTTTTATTTACTTTAAAAATAACGCCTACACGGTTATTAAACGTTCAATAGCTTTGGGCTTAATTGTTAAAGACAAACAATGTATTGCAATTGCAGGTACACATGGTAAAA
>CAZJCR010000164.1:2199-8712 GCA_964544385.1 uncultured Bacteroidales bacterium | reverse complement strand
AACACATGCAGTTGCAGCATTATAAACATACGTTGATGTTAAATAGTTAAAGTGGGAAAACATGGTTTTTGAAATGCACCAGACAAAACAAAGCCCACAGGTAATTATCAATAGCGAGAAAGGCTATATCCTGATAAAAGGTAATTTAACTGTGGAAATTGATGTTGTTGCACCAAAAATATATGATGCCTTGGCTGATTATTTAAAAAATCCGGCACCATATACACTCATGGAGGTTTATCTGGGACAATATCCTCAATCGCGAAGAGGTTTATTTATCGATTGGTTTAAACTAATAGGAAAGCATTTTAAAGATAACCCAAATGCTTTTTTGTGCCGCTGGTTTACCGAGGAGGAAGATACCGACAACCGAGATGATGGAGAGGATTTTGCACTGTTTTCGGGATTGAAATTTGAGTTTATTGAATATCCTTATCAAAAAGAAGAATAAATTAAAATATATAATGGGACTATTTAGCCGCAAACCCCAATTCGATGTTTTTATTAGTTACCGCCGCGACGGTTCGGCCGAGCTGGCCCGCCTGCTTAAAGCGGAGCTTGAAAAGCATAAAATAAATGCTTTTATCGATGTTGATAACCTGAACCAATCGTACTTTGATGAGCAATTACTGGTGCGCATTGCCAATACGTCAAACTTTATTCTGGTTTTAAACGATAACAGTTTCGACCGTTGCAATGACCCTAACGATTGGTTAAGAAGGGAAATTGAACAGGCAATTAAAACCAATAGGAGAATAATTCCAGTTTTCAGACAGGGTTTTAGGTTTCCGAACGAAACATCGTTGCCGGGTGTTCTGAAAGATTTGCCACGTTACCAAAGTGTTGGTTATAGTCACGAGTATCACGATGCCTCGATTCAAAGACTGGTTCATTACCTAACTGAAAAGCCTTTGTTGCTTGTTAAATCGGAATTTTCAAATATCGAGAGCAACCCTGAATTCAATACAGTGCCAGTTCAGGAACCAGCGGTTGCTGAACAAACGAGTGTTTCACATATTCAGGTTAGTGAAATTAGAACGCCAACAGCAGCTAACCCTGTTCAGGTTAATGAAGATAAAGTTTCAGGTTCAACCGGGGCGGAAAAAATTGGCGACATCAGGGTAGAATTACAAGCGCCTGAGAATACCAAAAAGATAGGAAAGATTACGATTATTAAGATTTAAGCTATGGTAACAACAGATATAAAAATAGCGGTGAGTTCATGTAAAAAGCAAAAATACCGCATTATCATTCCAGTGCCCGATGACGGAACCTACGAAGTAACATTGGAATATGGAGGTTTTCCTGAAAATGGCATTAAACCCATCGAAATAAAGTTGCCGGTTCGCAGCAAAACAGGTGAATACCTGCTTGAGTTTGAATCGGCTCCAGCTATTTTTCATTATCATGTTAAATTGAAAGAAAACGGGGTGCTTATTGATGAGCAATTATTGAATTTTACCATTCAAAAACAGGAGATAACCCAAGACCAAAGGAAGCTTTGTATTTTTCATAATAATATCGAAAAGTATGATATGTTCCAGAGTTTATCGCTTGACAAAGACGTTATTATAGATAAAAAGGAGTTAACCGATATTATCCGCAAATCGTTCAATTACCTCCCCGAATATACAGGCATACTGGTTTTTGCCATGCCCGGGTTTGCCAATGCAAGCTGGGCTTACATTCGCGAGTTTATTGAGACCGGTGGCAGCGCGTTTATAGTTTTGCGAAAAGGTGTTGACTTTAACGATGTGTTAATGCGGAATTTTAAAATATCGGTATTAAAACAAGATTTATTTGAGCTCAATAAATCAGACGAAAATGAGCAATTTAAAATAGCTACAGAAAAGTTGCTGCAAGGTTTTGGTGGTAATATTACCATTAAAGGCAATAAACCAACCGATGCTTTTGGGTTGAACACTTATTTTAAATTATCGCCACAGGTAAACATCATAAATAGCTGTACAATTGCAAAAAATGGGATAGAATATATTGTTGCATTTCAGGCAAAATATGGACAAGGAAAGGTTTGGTTTCTGAATGAATTCGTAAATACCGGAAATATGCTTGATTGGTATTCCGGAATGTTTACCGATAACCACATTCAACAGGGCAATAACTTAGAAAATGCCGGAAAAATTATTGATTGGTTAATACAATAACGTTATGGATATTGAACTTTACAAACAGCAAGGTCTCGACCTTTTTAAACGGTTTGAAATTGCTGTGCCCCAAAAGAAAACCGGGCAAGCCTTACAAATAGGCATTGAACATCACTTAAATAAAGCATTTACTAACGATGGTAAATATATGCTGGGCTTTTCGAACCAGGGAACGGCTACGCACCTTACCATTTACGAATTGCCATCGGCAAAATGCTTGTTTTATTATATTTATACCGGTTTTGAATATTCAAATTTCGAAGTTTTGCCTACCAATCAGGTTTTGCTAAATGCAACCAATGCCGACAAAATTATGTTGATTGATATTTCGTCGGGCGAAGTGATTAAAGCGTTTGAAGGGAATTATTATGGCGAAAAAAATATTGGTTCTACCATGTTTAAAGTTGAAATAAACAATAGGCCATTTATTTATTTGCCCCCCAACGGGCTTTTCGAGATACCTGTAACCGAGGATAAAATAAAAGGAATTTTTTTAGCTCCCGATAAAAAACATTACGTGGTTATGCGTAAGCATGAGTTGCAGGTTTGCGATATCGAAACTAATTCGGTGGTTTTTATCAAAAACAGCGATTACATTTTTGATGAGGTTTCGGTGAGCCTTGACAGCACCTATTTTGTGGCATTTATGTACCCGGCAAATAAAAGCAAAAGCGATGGCATGTTGAACACTTATTTGCTCGACACCGGCCAGCAGTGCCAAAGCCGGGTGTGCAATTTATATCAGGCTTTATATGTGCCCTTTTCGCAGGGATGGGTAATTTTTAACTCGTTCACTTTTTATGTGTTTTACCCTAAAACTAATTTGTATAAAGAACTACCAGCAAGCGCGGCCTTAATGGAATGTTTTGTTGCCGAATTCGATGGCAAAGCCTACATGATACTTTATTACAGCCTTGATTATCATAAATATAGCATTGTGGCTTATAATTTAAACCAGCTTTATAACCCCAAAGGCGAGCCGCAACCTATTTTCAGTAAAATTTATAACAATATTCCTTCGGTTCAGGTGCAAATATCGCCCGATATGCGCACAATGGCCGTGTATGTAACCGACCAGCCTTTCGAGTTTTATCATATTGGCAGCTTTGAGCATTACGGCGAATTACCGGGGTCGTATTATTCAAAACTCGAATTTTCAGCTAATAGTAAAAATGTAATCATATCGCGAACCCCAAAATTTTTTGTTTACAATACGCAAACACTCAAATTACACAACACCCCAATCGCGTCCATCAAAAACTCAGCTTACGACGAAAATTTAAAATTGATGGCCGTTGTCGATTCGGATTATTACCTGCACATACGCGACTTAAAAACCGGTGCGATAGTTTATAAAAACATAAATCCCGATTTTGAATTTTCATATCTCATGTTATTCAATAATAAAAGGCTGTTCTATGGCAGGTCAGATAGTAGTTTAAAATGCTATCATATCGAAACTGGCGAAACTATAAAATTTAGTACCGACAGCGGATTCCCTTACATTGAAAACCAACGGTATCTTACCTGCAAAACCGAAATTGTTGATACCGAAACCTTACAGACAGCGCCTAAAATAATTCCGATAATCAAACGCCCGCAATATTATGACTTCCGCGATTACTCGTATCCCGAATATTCGTTATGTTGTGGCGAAGGCCAAGTGCTGGTATATAAAAACAATACTGGACAATTGGTTTTTCAACTCAACATTCCGGTTAACTATAATAATAAAGTGGTGTTGTTAAATAATAAGGTTGCCGTGCTTAATGATAACAAAATAACTGTTTATTCAATGTTTACCGATAATGTGCCCCATGAAATAACCTTTGACCGTGGGAATGGCAATATCTTATCGCTTACAAGGTACAACCATTCGGTGTTTGTTCTGCATTTAAGCACTAATGTGGCCAAATTCCTAATTTTCGATTGCTCCGATGGGATAAAAAACATTGGCTGTTTTGAAAAAACCGATAGTACCAATTACGTTCAAATAGCATTGCCCGAAAAAGACATTCAATTGTTTATCACCCAGAACAAAGTTTACGCTTTTAACATGAAACGAATGGAACTCGATTTTGAGTTTCCCATTTTCAATCGCAATGATGTTTATTTAGACGGTAACCACCTGATAATAGTGTGTGAGCAAAACCGCATTGATTATTACAATTTGTTTGAAGATGAACATTATAAAACCGGCGAGCGCATAGCTACCCTGTTTACCATTCCCGATGGTTTTATGTGGACAATCCCCCCCGATGCCGGTTCGCCTAATGGTTGGTTTTATACCGATAACCCCGATTACATAGAAGTTATGCAGTATGTCGATAAAAAATCGAATTATGAACTATTGCCTAAAACATCGGCCGAATGGCAAAAATATATTGAATTACACAATCGCAAGGATATGGTAATGGCTCGCTTGCATAATCCGGAGGCATACCGCCATAGCCTGTTCGATTTACAGGGCAAAATGCAGCACATGCAGTTGCAACAATATAAGCATACATTGATGTTGAACCAATAATTTGAAATATTTATAAAAATGGGACTATTTAAACCTGCATATCAAAGTAGCTTTTACTTCCGACGGAAACACTGGATTCGCAAAGTAAATGCATATACTCCCGAAAATCAAAAGATAATAATTGCTCTTGCAAAAAATGATGATTGGCCCGAAGTGCGAGCTGAGGCATTAAAAAGAATTGGCAACCAGGAAGATGTTGCCTGGGTTGCTATTAACGATGAAATTAATGGAAGATTGGCTTTGTCGCTATTGGTTGATGAAAAATTAATTGTTCAAATTGCAGGTAGTGCAATTGATCCATTAACACGGTGGGATGCAGTTGATAAAATTGACGATAAGAAAACGTTAGTTGGCTTAATGTTAAAAGAAAACGATAGCGATATCCGCAGGTTTATAGCTGATAAAATTAACGATCCCACGCTTATTGCTCAAGCTATTCAGAAAGATAAAGAAGAAAAACAGAGGCTTAAAGAACGAGAAATCAGAAAAAAAACAGAAGAATTGATTGAGATTGCTAAAAGCAATAAGTATAGCGAAAGCCATGCAGCATATAAAATGATTTCAGATAAAATTAGCCAGAAAGAGTTACTGGATATTGTATTACATGCAAAACAGAATGATCTTCGGGAAGATGCTGTTGAAAAAATAACAGATATAGATACGCTGTTGTTTTTAAAAAAAAATGGCGATGTTTTTTTTATCCGCCAATCGGCCAGAACAAAACTAAACCTTGAATTAGACCAGGATGATTGGGTAGATAGAGCTCAATATGCTTCCGATAGTTCTGCAAGAAGTTATGCCATTGGAAAATTGGATAATGAAAAACAAGACTTATTGGTCAAACTTATTAAAACCGAAAAAGATGATAGGGCTTTAAAAACTATTATTTACAAATTAGATGCTGACCGTTGGCAGGATTTGTTGACCAATATAGCCACTGATACAAAATTATCTGCCTGGGTACGTTGTGATGCAATAATGAAGCTGTCCGATAATAAAACGCTTGAATCAATTGCCAAAAACGACAGCAACATAAAAGCGCGTCAAGCAGCATTTCAAAAACTGGGCAGTGCTAATTCGGTAGATGCATTGTTCGATCTTGCCAGGCATGGTTTAGTAACTGCCGAACGAATAGCTGCCATCGACAAAATAAATAACCAAGATATGCTGGCTGATATTGTTTTAAATACCGATAATGGCGACGTGCGTTTAAAAGCGCTTGAAAAAATAACCGATGAAAACCTGTTGGAACCTATTGCTTTTATCCCAGTAAAATTCAAAAAAGAACTTGAAATACGCGTTAAAGCTATTGAAAAAATATCAAACCAGGAGGCTTTGGTACGAATTGCCCAAAAACAAGAATTCGAAAAGCCGGGGATTGAGGCAGCAAGTAAAATAATCGATCTGGACAAATTATTTGAAGTGACAAAAGCCAATAGACATATCTACATGAATGACTATACCGAAGAACGGCTGATTTTTTCTTTCAACCCTGAAATCTTACAGTATTTAACCCTCAATGCCAAAGATTTATCTAATAAATATAACGCCTATTGCAAATTAGGTAAAGAAGATAGCCCGAAAGCTGTTTTCCTGAAAAGCTGCCTTGAATCTTCGAAAACCTGTGAAAGATGCAGAAAGCCGGTACCAATGACCTCAAAAGCCGGAGGCAAATGCCCTCATTGCGGTGTGTATTGGAGTAAAGAAAATAAGAGATTTGTTTAAAAGGCCAACTTTAAAGTTTGAAATTGAATAAACTGAACTTATGGATATTGAACTCTACAAACAGCAAGGCCTCGACCTTTTTAAACGATTTGAGAT
>CAZJCR010000164.1:0-2189 GCA_964544385.1 uncultured Bacteroidales bacterium | reverse complement strand
GAAAACCGGGCAAGCCCTGCAAATAGGTGTTGAACATTACCTCAAAAAAGCATTTACCAAAGATGGTAAATATATGCTGGGGTTCTCCAACGAAGGAACCGCCATGCATCTGACTATTTACGAATTGCCGTCGGCTAAGTGCTTATTTTACTATATCTACAACGATTTTAACTTCTGGAACTTCGAGGTTTTGCCTTTTAGCCAGGTTTTGGTTAACTCAAGTGGCTCTAATAAAATAATGTTGATAGATATTCCATCGGGCGAGGTAGTTAAAGCATTTGAAGGAAGCTGTTATGGTGATAAATCGGCCGATGGCTCAGTTTTTAAAGTAGATATTAACGACATTCCATTTATATATTTACCTCCCAATGAGCTTATTGCCATTCCGGTAACCGACGATAAAATTAAAGAAATATACCTGGCACCCGATAACCAGCATTGCATTGTCAGGCGCAAGCACGAGCTCGAGGTCTGGAATCTTATTTCGCGTTCGGTTGTTTATACCCTTAAGGAGGACTTCGTATTTGGGGAGATTTCGATAAGTGCCGATAGTAAATATTTCATTGCAAACCTGAGTCATCCGGCAAAAAATTTAAACAATGTAATACTGAATACTTATCTGCTCGAAACCGGCGAGCGATGTCAGAGTCAATCGGGGTTTTTGTTTTCGCTCGACTTCACTCCATTTTCGCAAGGATGGATCATGTACAATTATCGTAGCCTGTTTGTATATTACCCCGAAACCAACTTATATAAAGAGCTTAAGGGGAGTCCTGCTTTGATGAATTGCTTTGTTTGCGAGTTCGATGGGAATGCTTACCTGATTCTAAAGTACGATTCCGATTATCGAAAATATAACATTGAAGCATATAATCTGAATCAATTATACAATGCAGAGGGAGAACCAAAACCTGTTTTCAGTAAGCGATACGATAAAATTGCCAGGGTCGAGATTAGCATATCCCCCGATATGCGCACCATGGCTGTGTATGTTGCCGAGTTCCCTTTCGAGTTTTACCATATAGGCAGCTTTGAGCAATACGGCCAAATCTCCGGATCCTATTACGATCAACTTGAGTTTTCGGCAGATAGTAAGAATGTAATTATATCGCAAATCCCAAAGTTTTTTGTTTACGATACACAAACACTCAAAATACACAACAACCCCATTGCACCTATCGATGCGTCGGCTTATGACGAACATTTAAAGATGATGGCCATTACCGATTCGGACTACAACTTGCATATCCGCAATCTGAAAACAGGCGAGATAATGAAAAAAAGTATCCAACCGGAATATGAGTATTACAGGTTAATGTTGTTTAAACATAATCGCTTGTTTTATGGTTCATCCGATGCTCCACTGAAAAGTTGGGATATCGATACAGGAGAGATTACCCAGTTTAAAACCCCGTGCGGGTATCCGTGTATTGAAAACCAGCGATACTTGGCATGTAAAACCCAGATAGTTGATACAGAAACATTAATGGCAGTTTCCAAACAAATTCCGGCGATAGCTCAGCCGCAAGCCAATTATTACAGTGATTTCTCGTACAGCGATTATTCGTTATGTTGTGGCGAAGGTCAGGTGCTGGTATTTAAAAACGATACCGGCCAATTGGTTTTTCAACTCGACATTCCGGTAAACTACAACAATAAAGCTGTTTTGTTAAAAAATAAGGTTGCAGTGCTGAATGATAACAAGATAACCGCTTATTCAATGTTTACCGATAATGCACCCGATGAAATAACTTTTGAACGCGAAAATGGCAATGTTTTATCGCTTACACGGCACAACGGTTCGGTGTTTGTTTTGCATTTAAGTGCCAATGTGGCCAAGTTCTTACTATTCGATTGTTCCGATGGTATAAAAAATATAGGCTGTTTTGATAAAAACGAAAGCACCAATTATGTGCAGATAGCTTTACCAGAAAAAAACATTCAGCTTTTTTGCACGCAGAACAAAGTTTACGTATTTAATGTAAAACGAATGGCGCTCGATTTTGAGTTCCCCATTTATAACCGCAAAAATGTTTATTTAGACGGCAACCGCCTGATAATAGTATGTGAGCAAAACCGTATCGATTATTACAATTTGTTCGAAGATAAATATTACAAAACAGGTGAGCACATTGCTACCCTTTACACCATTCCCGATGGTTTTTTGTGGACAATCCCCCCCGATGCCG
>CAZJCR010000163.1:0-8722 GCA_964544385.1 uncultured Bacteroidales bacterium | reverse complement strand
AACTGCAAAAATATTGGCGTTTAATGTCGACCCAAAATTTAACAACAGCCTCGACGGCTTAATGATACTCGACATTAACAACCTGCCAAAAAATACTATCGACTTTTTAAGCCACCGCTAAAACGCACCCTTCTTATATTCCTTATAATCGATTAAAAGGCTGTATGTAAATTTTACTACAGCCTTTTTACATTAACTGTAACCCAAATTAAGCAAATCGCTCAATTTAGGTGTAACTCGTTTTTTTTATAAAATCATAACACATTTTATAATGCCTTATATGGTTTTAAGCAGGTGTGCTTTTACATAAAAAAACAAAAAGCAATAAAATAAACAGGTTTGCCAACTAAAAGTATCTACATTTTTAACTACTCACTGTTAATATATTTATCTGATATTATGCTTTTTACAAAATTTACTATAGCATAAATATCTCCATTTTTATAAGCTGCAAATGCTAAACTATATGTTTAAAATTGTTTTATACCGATACTTGAACATCAGTTATAACTGAAAAAAAACAGTATAAAACTTATAATTTTATTACAATGATTTTAAACTACACAAAACACGCAATTTTTACCGCGTTAACAACGCTAATATGCATTGTTATGCAGGCACAACCCGAACAAATGTACCTTATAGGCGGGCCAACAAACAAGCACGACCCTAACTGGCTTATCGAGAACAAAATTAAGCTTACGCAAGACACTGTTAATTTGCATATTTTTAGTTTCAAAGGCTTTTTAGCTTACAACTGGCGCGGCGATGAACCCGGTAACATAAAGTTTTTAACTTCAGACAACTGGGGCGGCAGTTACCATCCCGATAGCGAAACAAATTTACTTTTACAGGGAACAACACCAATGCGAATTGATGGCAGCGACACTAAATGGTTTATCGCGGACGACCGCTCGGCCGACGGATATTATGAACTATCGCTTAACACACTTGATATGACATTAACTGTCGACTCGTTTCGTCACGATTTATATCCCGAAAAAATTTTTGCAGTAGGTTCAGCTTTACCTTGCGGCTGGAATTGTAACGAACCCGAACCAATGCTTAGGATAAACCCAACAGTACCTGTGTATCAATGGTCGGGGTTATTACTTAATGGCGATTTTAAGTTTTTGACCCCTTTAAGTATCGGTAACTGGGACTTTTGTTACGACGCGCTAATTGAAAACGATACTATAATTCACAACCAATTTATGCCATTAGTACACGAAGTACGAAACTCAGCCAGTACAACTTTTAACGATTACAAATTTATTTATAACGATTCGGCCGAGTGTACCATAACCGTTAACTTAACTAACAACACTATAAAAATTATAAAAAACAACGAAATTTACCTGCACGATATTTGGATTACCGGTACAGCAATTCCGGGTGGTACAGCAAAACTTACTATCGACAGCATTGACAATACCTTTAACTATAACTATAACGGGTCATTATTAACTGGCGAGTTTAAATTTAGCACTACCCAAAATGCCGAACCTACTACAAAATATTATATTCCGTCAACCACAACCGGGGCTATAGCATCGGGCACATTGGTTAACCACACATTTAACAGCAATAGTTCAGGCTGGAGCGTTAACAATAATTACAATTTGTTTAACATAAAACTTAACGCCATGGTAAATAAATACCACGGTAACGTGTTTAACGTTGAACATGTATATATTATTGGAGGTGCAACCACCGCCGGCTGGAATACAGCAAATGCAATTGAACTTACCCGCGGCCAGGGCTCCGATAGTACAATATTTACTTTCGACGGAAATTTAACGGTATCGCCAACAGGCAACGACACCGACAAATTCAAATTTTTGCTGCAAAAAAACAATGGTCCATTTAGTTTACACCCCAAAACCGATAACGAATTGGTTACAGTATCAGAGTTTTTTACAACAAATAATACAAACGATTGCAAATGGACCATTGACCACCAAAAACAAGGTCGTTATGTTATAAAACTCGATGTACTGCAACAAACAATTAACACAACATTTTACCCAACAAACTCAATTTTTACACCCCAATTAACCAATGTACAAGTTAACAGCACAAGCGGGTTAATTAACATTAACAATAAAACAAAATCGGTTGTAAATGTTACAGTTTTTACTGTCGATGGCAAAAAAATTACCACTAAAAATGTTATCGATAAAATGCAAACAACAGTAAATACTGGCATTTACATTATACAAATTAGTAACGGCCACGAGTTTTTAACAAAAAAATTATACGTAAAATAATAAATCGTTTGAGCCATTTGCTCAATTTGGGTATTATTTATTGATACTCAATTTACCATAATTATATAACAATTATAAACAAATGAATAAATTAATTACGGCAACCTTTTGCCTTATAATGATAGCGTTTACAGCTAAAACGCAAACACACAACCCCGTTGCCGATTCGGCAGCCATAGTTACATCAGGTTCAACAAGGTTTACAGTGTTAACGCCCGAAATGATACGTATTGAACACAGCAAAATAAACCATTTTGAAGACCGCGCATCGTTTGTAGTATTAAACCGCAAGTTACCAGTACCTAAATTTACTACACAAACAAAAGATGGCTATTTACACATAACCACCGACAAACTTGAACTAAAATACCGTGTTGGTTCGGACCCAATGGTAAACGACCCCTGCGACCCAAATTTGCAAATAGCCTTAAATGTAAACGGGGTACCCGAAATTTGGTATCCTACAAAAATCGACCCTTACAACTTAAAAGGTACTACCCGTACTTTAGACAATGCCGAAGGCGATGTGCGCAACTGGTTAGAAGACGGCCTTATTTCGCGCTCGGGCTGGGCTGTTATTAACGAACAACAACCACGTAACGATGGCAGTTACAGCTTAATGTTCGATGGTACCGACACGGTTGACTGGGTTGCCCAGCGGGTGGACCCAAACTCGGTCGACCTGTACTTTTTAGGTTATGGCCATAATTACAAAAAAGCTCTTTACGACTTTACCCTTATTGCCGGCAAAATACCTTTGCCACCTCAATACATTTTTGGTTATTGGTACTCAAAATATCAACGATATACCGAGCAAGACATGCGCACAATTGTAGGCGATATTAAAAGCCGCCATATTCCTATTGATGTATTGGTTATTGATATGGACTGGCACATGGACGGCTATAACAACCGCACCGACCGCACCGAATGGACAGGCTGGACTTGGAACAAAGAATTATTTCCCAACCCCGGCGGATTTATTAACTGGTTACACTCGCAAAACTTACGCACCACACTTAACTTGCACCCAGCCGACGGAATAGGTATATACGAAGAAAACTTTTCACAATTGGCTAACGACCTTGGTGCCCCATATTCGCAAACAATTCCGTGGAATATTGAAAACAAAAAGTTTTACAAAGCCTTTTTTAACAATATTTTACGCCCGCACGAAAACATGGGCATCGACTTTTGGTGGCTCGACTGGCAACAATGGATGATTGCCCGCAACGAACCAAAACTTGGGAACACTTTTTGGCTAAACCACGTTTTTTTTAACGATAAAAAATTCCAGGCAACCGACAGGCCGGTAATATTTCACCGATGGGGCGGCTTAGGCAACCATCGCTATCAAATTGGATTCTCAGGCGACACCTATGCTACATTTCCGTCATTAGCTTTTCAACCATATTTTACTGCTACCGCCAGTAATGTTTGTTATGGATACTGGAGCCACGACATTGGCGGCCACCAGCAACCCGGCGACAATAACCCCGAACTTTACCTGCGATGGGTACAATACGGTGTGTTTTCGCCAATTTTGCGTACTCATGCAACAAATGCACCTAACATTGAACGTCGCATTTGGATGTATGACAACTTTGACCTAATGAAACAAGCTATTGAATTACGATACTCACTTATACCATACATTTACACTAATGCCAGGTACGCATACGACACCGGAATATCGCTATGCCGACCAATGTATTACGACTATCCCGAAAACGACGAAGCATACTTATACGAGGGTGAATATATGTTTGGTAACGATATTTTGGTTGCTCCTATTTGTAAATCGGCAAACGACAACCAAACAACTGAACAAACAATTTGGCTACCCGATGGTAAATGGTACGAAACTGCTACAGGCAAAATACTCGACGGTAACCAGGTTGTTTCAAGGCAGTTTGCGCAAAACCAGATACCTTATTATTACCGACAAGGTGCTGTTATACCACTTTACCAACCTGTACAACACCTTAACTACAGGCCCGATACTTTAATTGTACAATTTGTACCCGGAAATAAAGGCGAATGTTTGTTATACGAAGACGAAAACAACAATAGTAACTACGAAACAGGCAGTTATACAAACACACCAATAACCCAAAGTACCGACGGCAAAATTAGCACTTATACAATTAACAAACGTACAGGCTCTTTCGACGGAATGCCCCAATCGCGCTCGTTCAAATTACAAATGCTCGCAACCGACAAACCACAGAGTGTTAAAGCAAACGGTATCGACATTAACTATACTTACAACACCCAAAAACGCGTAATTGAAATTGAAATTGGCAAAGTTCAGTATAGCGAATTACCTATTAGCATTGTAATTGTTAATAATTAAACAGGCTTTTATATTTAACAAAATGGCTGTTTTATACCTAAGTTGAGCGGTTGAACAAGCGAACAAACGCTTTACTTAGGTATAATCCCGATTTAGATTTTGTTGTGTTTCACTAACCAAGTGCAGTGAAATACTTACAAAATATAAATCGATTGAGCAAATAGCTCAATTCGGGTCTAAGTCGATTAAGCGAATAGCTCAAGTTGGGTATAATTCAATCAAAACTTAAAAAATAAATACAATGAAACCACTTATTTTGTTTTTAATAACCATATGCACAGCCTTTACAGTACAAGCTAAAAATTGGACAATTATTGGCAAAGCTCTCGAAAACGACACTACAAAACTTGAACAAAACCCCGCCGACACTAATGTATTTAAGTATGTTGGTAAAATAACCAACGGCGAGTTTAAACTATCAGATGGAACAAATGTTTATATACCTGTTTGCGGCCTTAACGACCCAATGGGGCAAGCCATTGATATGGAAATACAAACAAACCCAAACCAAACAGGCTTTGCTGTAAGATATGTTAACCCTAATAAAATTTATGTAATTACCTTTACCAACGGGGTTAACCCAACATTACAAGTTGAGTTTGCGGTAACATATCAAAACATGTACCTTATTGGCGGACCGGTTAATACGCATAACCCTAACTGGATACTAACCGATGCACGCCAATTAGATAAAGACACAGCTAACGAATTTGTGTTTTACTACCGGGGTTTTTTGGTTTACAACTCGTTTGGCGACGAACCCGGTGCAATTAAATTCCTTACATCGAACAACAGTTGGGCTAAAGCTTTTCACCCGGCAGGCTCTTTAAATGTATCACTAAGCAAAGCATCAAAAATGCGGCTCGACGGCCCCGACACTAAATGGGTAATTCCTGCCGACGGTAGTGGTAATGGCTATTATGTTATACGCCTTAACACGCTCGACGAAACTATTGAAGTACTACAATTTACACCGTCGAATATTGATTACCCAAACAAAGTTTATATTACCGGGAGCGCAATGCCGTGCGGATGGGTTAACCATACCCCCGAAATTATGCAACCAACTAACATTTTCGAAGGTAAATACAAATGGACAGGAACCGTAACCCCTGGCCAATTCAAGTTCCTTAAAAGTACCGGCTCATGGGGCAGTTGCTACGTATCAACCACAAACGACCAGCCTGTTGAATTTGACACCGAATACAGTATTGTTTACGAATACGAATACTACAACAATGGCGGTAACGACTACAAGTTTGTATTCAACGATACAACTACATGTACAATTTTAGTTAACCTGCATACAATGAAAATGGTTGTAAAAAAAGGCATTACTAACGACATTGGGTTAAACAAACAACCTCAATCATACAAAATTTGCGGCAACAATGGGGTTATTAAAGCAAGCACTAACGACTACTTACCAAAAAACATTTCGGTTTACAATTTTGCCGGACAAAAAGTTTACAATAACACTTTTGTTTTAAACACCGAATTTAACATACAAAAAGGCTTTTATATTGTAATTATTACCGACAACAAAAAGCAGGTTTGCAAAAAAACCAAACTTGTGTTATAAAAATTTTCATAACATAAAAATACGCCCTGGTTGTATAATATCAATTCAACCAGGGCTATAATTTTACTTAATACAAACTTAACAAGTAATTACAAATATGTAAGTAGGGCAAATAAAATAAAAAGTATTTTTATGCATTTTAAACATCTAAAAATTAAACTAACGTGTTACAATATATAAATGGTTTAAATTTTAACAACAGGTTTAATACATGAAAAAATTACTCATTTGTTTATCAATAACAATACAATTTGCCCAAACCAGTGCGCAGCCAAATATCGATTCGCTGCTACTTATACTCGACAATGCCGTTGCAAACCACAATCAATACTCAAATATAAAAGACGAAAACCTAAACATTACAAAACTCAGCCTTACAAACCAAATTACTAATTTTCAAAGGTTTATTATTTGCTCGCAACTTTACGACGACTATAAATATTACCAATACGACTCGGCAATGTTTTATGCAAACCGCGCATATTACTATGCCAATTTAATTGGCAACGACTCGTGCATTTCAATTGCACTAATAAAACAAGCCGAAATAATTGGGCTTAATGGCATGTTTAACGAAGCCTTAACATACATAAACAAAGTAAACATAAACCGTTACCCCAACTTAAAAACACTGTATTACCAGGTTTACCGTTTGTTATACTCGTTCAACGGCAACTACCTGCTTAGCGGCTCCGAACGTACCCGGTTTATAAAGCAAGCCGACGCTTATACCGACTCAACTTTGCTTACAAACTTTAAACACACTAACCAGTATGTATTAATATTGGCCGACAAGCTTATTGCCGAAAAAAAATTCGACAAGGCTTTAACTTTACTAAAAGATGCTTTTAAGCAAACAAATACCGACATTCATACTTTAGCTGTAATTGCACATTACATTTCGGGTATTTATGCACAACTAAACAACCCCGAGATGGAAAAATACTGGCTAACTCATTCGGCAATTAACGACATGCTATCGGCAACAAAAGAGTATATATCGTTACGAAGGCTGGCCTTTATGCTTTATCAGGATGGCGACACCGACCGGTCGTACAAATACATTAAACGCACGCTCGAAGATGCAATTTTTTGTAATGCCCGACAGCGCATTTTTAACATATCCGAAATTCTACAACTTATCGATAAAGCATATCAAGACAATATAAATGCCCGCCAACGTCAAATGTTAGTATCGCTTATAAGCATAAGTTTATTATCAATATTTTTATTATTGACAATATTATTTGTTTACATGCAAATGCGCAAATTGTCGGTAGCGCGTACAAAACTAAGCCAGGCTAACCTGCAACTTGTAAACATTAATAAAAAACTACTCGAATCAAATATAATTAAAGAGGAATACATTGGCCGGTACATGGACCAATGCTCCGAATATATCGACAAACTCGACAATTACCGCAGATTACTTAACAAAACAGCAGCCACCGGTAATTTACCCGACGTTTTGAAAATATTAAAATCGAAAAAAATTATTGATAACGAATTGGAAGAGTTTTATAATAATTTTGATACCACTTTTTTACAATTATTCCCAAATTTTATTAACGAATTTTTAAAATTACTGAATAACGATGAATACCCACAACTTAAGCCCGGTCAATTACTTAACACCGAATTGCGTATTTATGCATTAATGCGCCTTGGCATTAACGATGGCGTAAAAATTGCCCATTTTTTGCGGTGTTCAACATCAACAATTTATAATTACCGTACTAAATACCGTAACAAAGCCAATGTACAACGCGACGAGTTCGAAAAATGTATTATGCAAATTGGCTTATACCCAAATTGAGCGATTCGCTCAATCCAATGGTTCATAAAAAACAATTCAATGTCGTTTAGTTAACAAATTGAGTTTGGCACCCATTGGAGCCAATTGTCGATAGAAACAATTGCTGCTACCGGCACTCCACCCCGAATGAGGTGGAACAAACCTTAACTAAACAACATTGAAAAATAATTATTATTTACGTGTTTTTTATCGAAAGCAATTGTAACATTGCACAATATTTTTTTTGTATACAATGCTTGTATGCTCTTTTACCCATAAATAAACACCAGGCTATATTCATTATGGTTAATAAATTTTTTAATTTTATTAACACTAATACTTTTTAATCAAATAGCATACTCTTTTGTTACTATAATAAACTATAATTAATTAAAACAAACCATGAGTAAACCATACTCACACAATATAAATTTTATTTGTAATTATACACGGTTTATTAATGCCGGCTATTCAACCATAATAAAAAAATTACTATTTATTTTATTATGCCTTATAACTGGCAATGCCCACGCAAATAATAATACCGACAGCCTTTTAAACTTAGTTAACAACACAAACAAATACAACAAAATAAGTTTATACATTAAACTTACCCAAAACATGCACCCCGACAGTTTTAGGGCGGCCTATTCGTACTCAACCAAGGCATATATACTGGCATCGCAAATTAAAAACAACCAGCAACTTGCTTTAGCCTG
>CAZJCR010000162.1:0-8748 GCA_964544385.1 uncultured Bacteroidales bacterium | reverse complement strand
AAAAAAGTATCTTTTTCATAAACTATAATTTTTCAAGATTAATTAAAACTTAAGCTGTAAGCCAAAATAGAACTCGCGCAAAACAGCATTGGTCGAACCCCATGCTTTTTGAAAATCGATACCTCGGTTAATTTGAGCACCACCAGCCTCGTACGCCATGCCTGAAACTTCAGGGTCGAACATTGAGTATTTGGTAAAAGTTAATGGGTTTTTAGCACCTACATAAAAGCGCACCTCATCAAAACCAATTACCGACAATGCCTGTTTTGGTAATGTATATCCAATTGTTACGCGTTTTAACCTTAAATACGAACCGTCTTCAACAAAATAGTCTGATACTTTGCTCATATTACCATTAGGGTCGCCATTAACGCAACGTGGTACATCGGTATCGGTATTGGCTGCCAAAAATATAACATCGCCCGATGGTGTTGTTAATGTAACATCTTCGGCGCGGAAACGGTCAAGCATTTCAACCGACTGGTTAACTGGTGAAATACCATGCATAACTAAACCTTTACCATTGTTATATATATCATTGCCGTAATCACCGGTCCAAAGCATCGAAAAATCAATACCTTTCCATTCGGCAGTAAAATTAATACCACCCGATATTACAGGTATTGGTGTACCTATCACAGTTTTATCACCATCATCAATACGGCCATTGTTGTTAAGGTCGAGGAATTTTAAGTCGCCAGGTTTTGCTGCTGGTTGTATTAAGTTGCCAGCGGCATCGGCATGGGCATTAACCTCTTCAATCGATTTAAAAACACCATCGGTTTTATATCCGTAAAACTCGCCTACTGTTGAGCCTGTTTTTGTTAGTGTAACAAAATCGGTTCCTATATCGCCACCTTGGAAAGCGAAATCGCCAATGTCAATAACTTTATTTCGGTTAAACGATGCAGTTGGGGTAACAGTCCATTTAAAATCGCCCGACTGTCCGCGGTAAGTAACCGCGAGTTCAACGCCTGTGTTCAGAACCTCACCGGCGTTAACGTTAACTGGTTCCGATGTACCCGATGATAATGGCATTTGGCGGGCAAGTATAACATCTTTTGTAAGCTTGTTATAATAGTCGAATATAATGTTTACTTTATTTTTAAACATGTCTAAATCGAACCCGAACCCGGCATCGCGTATGGTTTCCCAACCTAAACCACGGTTCGAAAACTCTTTAATAATTGGGGCAGGGTTGTTTGCCTGATTTTGTCCAAAGGTATAATACTGGTTGTCGGATATTACATACGAGTTATACGAGTAGCGGCTTACAACTTTTTGATTGCCAATATGTCCTAATGTTGCCCTTAATTTCATGTTATCGACAAAATAAAAACGGTCGCGGAAAAAGTCTTCGTCGCTAATACGCCAACCTGCCGATAGTGATGGGAAAATGCCCCATTGGTTTTCTTTTGCAAAGTTCGACGAACCATCGCGCCTTACATTACCGGTAAGCAAATATTTACCTTTAAACGAGTAAGTTACACGGCCTAAATACGAGAACATTTTGTCTTCGTAAACCGAACCGCTTACAGTGTTATTTGCAAGGTACTGGTTTAATACAGTAAGTTTCGAAATAACGTCTTTTTCGCCCTCGGCACCAAACGACCGCGAGTATGCTGTTTCGTACGATAAACCTGCCATAACTCCAACCGAGTGGTCGCCAAACGATTTGTCAAAAGTTAACAGGTTGTCAAAAACATACCGGCTTGTACGTGTTGTATTTTCTTTTAGGTAATCAACATCGAATTTTTCTTTACCAATGTTGTATGCCGGGCGGTCTTTTAAAGTGTGTTGGTCGTAAAAATCGTAACCAAGGTTAAATTTATACTTAATTAGTTTAAAAAAGTTTATTTCGGCAAAAACATTACCTTTCATGTTAAGGTTCCTGGTTTTGTTTTTAATAAGGTTTAACCTGGCAATCTGGTTAATCATATCGTTACCGTCGGCATTTGTCCCGGTAATATAATAGCCGTGCGAAATAGTGTCGCTTGCAGTATAAATAGGTATATTCGATGGTTGGCGTAACATGTCGAAAAAGCTGCCATCGCCGCTATACGAGTCGTATAACGAAAAATTCGAGTTTTGACCAAAGGTGAACCATTTTTTTGTAAAAGTTACATTCGAGTATAAACCTTTGCTCTCGCTGCCACTTTTAATAATTGAGTTACGGTTTCCACTATAAGTAACACCGGTTCTAAAGCTCATGTTTTCGGTACCACCACTTACCGATATATTATGTTTATGGTAGTATGAGCGTTGAAAAAACTCTTTTTGCCAGTCACTGTCGGCCAATGGGCTGTTAGGTTCAAGGCTGTTTGCCGGTACATTCGATAAGTAGCCATCGCCATAATAGTTGTAAAACAGCTCATGCACGTACTCGCCATAATCTTTGGCGTTCATCATCTCGAGCATGTTCCATGGCATACCTGTACCGCCATAACCATTATACTCAACAACAGGCTCGCCTGCTTTTCCTTTTTTAGTTGTAACAATTATTACACCGTTAGCACCACGAACACCGTAAATAGCACACGATGCAGCATCTTTTAATATTTGCATCGATTCTATCTCGTTCTCGTTTGGTACCGAGCCGCCAATTAAACCGTCGACTACCCAAAGTGGTTCGGTATCGCCGGTAATACTGCTAACCCCACGTATACGCACTGCACCCGCCGAAACGTTAACACCGGCAACTGTACCTTGCAGGGCTTCGGTAGCGCCACCGGGCATTTTTACTATCTCTTTCGGGTTAAGTGTGGCAATAGCCGATGTTAAGTCGGCCTTTTTTTGCGTACCGTAACCTACAACAACAAGCTCGGTAAGCGAAACAACGTCCGATAATAAATCGACGTTAATAACAGAACGCCCGTTAATGGTTACTTCCTGGTTCTCGTAACCCATAAACGAAAAAACTAAAACTACATCGTTATTTTCGACACTAATTTGGTACTTACCATCAATATCGGTAATGGTACCGTTGGTTGTGCCTTTTACTATAACGTTTGCACCCGGCAATGGTAAATTGTCGGCATACGATTTAACAACGCCACTAACCTGTATTTGCCCATACATTAAGTAGCAACTGAAAATCAAAGTTAATCCAAGTAAAATTCTCTTCATATAAAAAAATGTTTGTTGGTTATATAGATTGCATTACAAGTTTTATTATTAGTAATATTCCTATTGATATAACTAAGGCAATTCCAATTTCAACAACTGCTATAGTTATGTGGTCTTTATTTTTCATTAATTGCTATACATTATATTCAGTATAATTTTGCGTTTGCGCACCATTTACAATAGCAATATCGAAATTACTATTTACTATAACGAGTATTAAACAGGATTGTATCGGGGTCAATTTTTCTTGGTGAACAAATTATTATTTTTAGGTGGAATTATTTGGCACTACATAATTTTAAATCATGCTAAATAATTGTTTATCTGATAAATAAAAAAAACAATCAGATTTTTGTGCTATATTAAAATTATGAGCAGTTTTACTATTTCCGAATTGCCAAATGCCAATATTATTTTGAATAATAGCATCAATATTTGTATTAATTTATACATTTGAATTGTTGTGAGTAACAACAATGATTGAATGATAAATTTTGTTTTTTAATACAAATTTTAATGCTAAAACATGTTATTTTAATAGCAATTACAGTAATTGCGTTAAACCTTACAGCACAAACAGGTGTCGAAGGGCGTTGGAGAACTATTGACGATGTTACTGGCAAAATGAAATCGATAGTTGAGTTATCGATAAAAAATGGTAAACTTTACGGGAAAGTAGTTACGGTAAGTAACCCTGCCGATAAAGATAATGTATGTACATTGTGTACCGATTATCGAAAAGGGCAAAAAATTGTTGGCATGGAAATTATTTCTGCCTTAAAAAAAGATGGGAGCGAATGGGTTGGCGATGACGCAATTTTAGACCCCGAAAATGGTAAAACTTACGATTGTAAGTTGTGGATTGAAGATGGAAAACTTCAGGTTCGTGGTTATATAGGTTTCTTTTTTAGGACACAAACCTGGATCCGCGACTAATTACAACGTGAGTTGAAAGTTTTAGGAAAGCGAATAAGTGTTTTACTTAGGTATTATCGATAAATAATAGATTATGCCTCGATTTTAGCATAGCCGGCTCAATATTTAAAACCATATTTATATTGTTTGTTTGTTTTAAACCAACAATAAAATTAGTAATGTCAAAGTTGCTGTTGGTAATTTTTATAAAATAATCGAGTTTTGAGTGTTCGTCGATAAAAAAACCTATGTTGCCCCGGTTTTGTATCAATATTACCTGCATTGCCATATTGTCGTTATATGAGTAAGTAATAAACTCCTGTACAATTTGTTTTTTAGGGTCGTAAATATGTGTTTCAACGCCTTGCGATAAACTTATCTGTAACAGTTCGTTTATTAAAAAAGCTATGCGGTAAACAGGTTCGGGTGTAACAATGCCTATTAGGTTAAATTTGAACTCTTGTTCGTAATCGATTTTAATTTTTGATGCCATTATTAACTAACTATATGGCAATAAAGATATTAAAAAACGGTAAATAATTAGCAAGCTAAGTTTTTAAGAGTTGTACAGGCTGCGTTTTGTTCGGCTTCTTTTTTCGATAATCCTTTACCAATGCCAATAGTAACATTGTCGATAGTAACAACCGATACAAATTCGGGAGTTACATTATTACCGTTAATCTCCATGTTGGTAACAAAATTAAGGTCTTTTTTATCTTTTTGAGCCCACTCAATAAGCTTACTTTTGTAGTTTGTTTCGGTATCAATAACTTTATCTAAGTCGATATGTTTTTTTAGCAGCTGTTTAAAAACGAATTTTTTTACTGCGCGATATCCATGATCCAGATAAATAGCTCCAATAAGTGCCTCAAAAGCATCGCCTAAAATATGTTTGTTTGTGTTAAAATTATTGGCGTGCGATATAATAAATTTGTCGAGCCCAAGCTGTATTGCCAACTGGCCGAGCGAGTCGCCGTTTACAAGTTTTGAGCGTGTTTGTGTTAAGAAACCTTCTTTTTTATCGGTAAAACGCGAGTATAAATATTCGGCAACAACAGCATCTAAAATGGCATCGCCCAAAAATTCGAGCCTTTCGTTATTAATAACCATACCATCAGACAAGCGTAATGATGCCGATTTATGGATAAATGCCAGTTTATAAAGCTCCTCGTTGCCGGGATATAATCCGGTAATTTTCCTTAATTCGTTATAAAAGCTTTTATCGGTACTTAAAAAGCGTTTAAAATGAAAAGCAAAAAATCCCTTTATCAAAACAATAAATTACTCGTATTTTTTGAAAATTACTGAAGCATTATGGCCACCAAAGCCAAAAGTATTACTTAAAGCTGCCCTTAAAACGCGTTTTTGGGCTTTGTGTAAAGTAAGGTTTAGTTTTGGGTCAATGTTAGGGTCGGCCTCTTTATGGTGAATAGTAGGCGGAACAATGCCCTCACGAACTGCCATAATTGATGCAATTGATTCAATAGCGCCTGCAGCACCAAGCAAGTGGCCTGTCATTGATTTTGTTGAGCTAATGTTCAAGTTATATGCATGTTCGCCAAAAACTTTACGTATAGCAATTGTTTCGGGTACATCGCCAACAGGCGTTGAAGTTCCGTGTACATTAACATAATCGATATCGGAAGGTTGCATGCCTGCGTCTTGTAGTGCCCTGTTCATACATAAAATAGCACCTAAACCTTCGGGGTGAGTTGCTGTAATATGATAAGCGTCGGCCGAAAGGCCACCGCCAACTAATTCGGCATAAATTTTTGCACCACGGGCTTTAGCGTGTTCAAGCTCTTCGAGCACTAAAACTGCACCACCTTCGCCCATTACAAAGCCATCGCGTGTGTTACAAAATGGCCTCGATGCTGTTTTATATTCATCGTTGTTGGTCGATATTGCCTGCATCGAGTTAAAACCACCAATGCCCGGCTGGCTAATAGAGGCCTCGGAGCCACCAGCAACAATAGCTTTAGCTTTTCCTAACCGTATGTACATTAGTGCATCAATTAACGCATTTGTTGACGATGCGCAAGCTGCAACAGTGCCAAAGTTAGGTCCATTAAAGCCATATTTTATTGATATATGCCCTGCGGCAATATCTGAAATCATTTTTGGGATAAAAAATGGGCTGTAACGGGGAGTCCCGTCGCCCGACGCAAACCCGAAAGCCTCCTCTTGGAAAGTTATTAAACCTCCAATACCCGAGGCGTGTATAACGCCAATGTTTTGTTTATCAACATTTTCGGGAAAAGCTGCATCGGCAATAGCCTCATCGGCAGCAATAATAGCAAATTGAGCGTAAAGGTCGAGCTTGCGCGCTTCTTTACGGTCAAAATACTTGTTAGCATCGTAATTTTTAACCTCACATGCGAATTGAGTTTTAAATTTAGACGCATCGAAACGGGTTATTTTATCTGAACCGCTAACACCATTTTTAAGGTTTTCCCATGTTTCAGCAAGGTTACTTCCTAACGGATTTATAGTACCGATCCCGGTAACAACAACTCTTTTTAATTCCATAAAAGCCTAAATTTAAAACTCAAATAAAAGATGAGGTTAATTACTTAACGTTTTCTTCGATATGTGAAATAGCATCGCCAACAGTCGAAATTTTTTCGGCCTGATCGTCGGGGATAGCAATGTTGAATTCTTTTTCGAATTCCATGATTAATTCCACAGTGTCAAGAGAGTCGGCTCCTAAATCATTAGTGAAGCTGGCTTCGGGAGTAACTTCGTTTTCATCAACACCTAATTTGTCAACGATTATTGCTTTAACTCTTGATGCAATGTCAGACATAATAAATAATTTTTAGTTAACAATAAATTAATTACAGGACACTTCCTGTTAAATAAACAAAATGCCCTTGAGGTCTCGAGCGGATTCGAACCGCTGTACAAGGTTTTGCAGACCTGCGCCTAGCCACTCGGCCACGAGACCATTAAAAAGTGCGGTGCAAATTTATAAAAATATTTTTGATACAATCAAATATGTATAAATAATTTATATAACTATTGTATATCAGCTATTTGGCGGCTTAAAGTAACGCTAACTTGCTGTATTTTGCCGCCCATTGGTGGGTTTATTTTGCAAACTTTTACCTTTGCAAAGCTTATTTGTGTCATTTGCGCAAATAAATTTTCCAAAATACGGTTTGCTACATGCTCGAGCAAATGTGATTTAATTTCGACCTGTTTTTTTACAATATTATATGCTGTCTGGTAATTTACTGCATCGTTTATATCGTCGCTAAGGCTTGCTTTTGCACAGTCGGCCTCAATATATAAATCGACTAAAAACTTATTGCCTACTATCTGTTCCTCTTTATAACAGCCATGAAAGGCATAAAACTCCATTCCTTCGATTTGAATTACACCCATTTTTTTATTTTTTTGCAATGTTAATAATAAGATGTTACAAATTTAAATATTAAAACACCTTTATTGTTTTATCGTTTTTTACCTAAGTTGAGCTGTTAAAGTAAAGCTTTTACAAAATCTAAATCGATTGAGCGATTAGCTCAATTTGGGTTTTACCTAAGTTAAGCGGTTGGAGCTTAGCGAACAAACGCTTTACTTAGGTTAACCCCGATGTAGAGTTTGTTGTGTTTCACTAACGGAGTGTAGTGAAATACTTACAAAATCTAAATCGATTGAGCGATTAGCTCAATTTGGGTTTTAATAAGCTTTATTGTTATTTAGCATTAAGTTTTAAACAATTATTCGCAAATACAATTACTTTTGCACAAATTTCATACTTTATTTTATGAGCGAACCTGTAATTGAAAACAAAACGCCTTTAAATTTTATTGAGGCAATTATTGAAGACGATATCCGTAAAGGGAAAAACAA
Source organism: uncultured Bacteroidales bacterium (assembly GCA_964544385.1). Classification (GTDB taxonomy): domain Bacteria; phylum Bacteroidota; class Bacteroidia; order Bacteroidales; family SZUA-534; genus CAZJCR01. The sequence goes on along the minus strand of CAZJCR010000162.1, from coordinate 849 downwards.
CGGCCGCGTACTTACACGTTTTCCCCCCGAACCTAACGGTTATTTACACATAGGCCATGCTAAATCGATTTGTTTGAATTTTGGTTTGGCTAAAAAGTATAATGGCAAATGTAACTTGCGTTTCGACGATACAAACCCGATAAAAGAAGATGTTGAGTATGTTGACTCGATTATGGAAGATATTAAGTGGCTGGGGTTTCAGTGGGACGGCGATGTTCATTACGCGTCGGATTATTTTGAGCAGCTATACATTTGGGCCGAAAAAATGATAACTAATGGTTTTGCATATGTTGACGACCAAACGTCGGAACAAATAGCAGCCCAAAAAGGTACACCAACAGTGCCTGGGCAGTTAAGCCCGTTCCGCAACCGTACTGTTGACGAAAACCTTGACCTTTTCAGACGTATGAAGGCTGGCGAATTTGACGACAGCGAAAAAATATTACGCGCTAAAGGCGACATGGCATCGCCAAATATGCACATGCGCGACCCTATTATGTACCGTATTATTAAACGCGACCATCACCGCACTGGTAATAAATGGTGCATATACCCAATGTACGATTTTACTCATGGGCAAAGTGACTATTTAGAGGGTATTACCCATTCAATTTGTACGCTCGAGTTTGAAGTACACCGCCCTTTGTACGAATGGTATTTAGAGCATTTGGTTGAACCAGGTTACAGACCCCAGCAAATTGAATTTGCAAGGCTTAATGTTAACTATACAGTTATGAGCAAACGAAAACTGCTCGAACTTGTACAAAAAAAACTTGTTACAGGTTGGGACGACCCCCGTATGCCTACAATTTCGGGTATGCGCAGGCGTGGTTATACACCTGCATCGAT
>CAZJCR010000161.1:0-8778 GCA_964544385.1 uncultured Bacteroidales bacterium | reverse complement strand
TTACAGTTTATTTTATGTACAATAAATTATATGCCTTTTTTAAATTTTCGGAATTCGACCATTGTTTTTGCAGCAAATAATGTTAAATAATATTGTACTAAAACAATAATAAGGCTTAGTATAAAAAATACTAAAGGCAGGTTTATTTTTTTTACATTAATAGGGGTAATATTATCGATAAAACTTATGTAATTTGAGTAATCGATATTTAAACAACAAAACGACAGGATAAACATTAGCATTAATACAAGTGCAGTAAAAACTGCGCCCTGTTTAAGGTTGTGCATTATGTTTTTTTCGTCGCGCTTATTGCTTAAAACTCTTATCGACAAGTAATTGGCAGCCAATACGCCCAATAATAAATTAAAAATAGGAACGCCCATAAAAAAGCCCATAAAAGCTATCGAAAAAAATAGGTAAATAAGCCCAAGTATACGTTTTTTTATGTGGTAAAATTGTACTGGTTGCACCAAAACATAATTTAAAAATAATCCGGTAGCTAAACCTGCAAGCCCAATTAATAACGATACTAACGACGATAAAAACGAGTTGCTAAACCACCATAACAATAAAAACAAGCTTACCGGTAATGGTGTTTTATAAATAAGTATTGTAAATATTTTGCGGTAATAACAAATTATATTAATAAATATACCAATAATTAATGCTGCAAAAGTAAAGCTAATTATTGTAATATAGTTGTTGTAAAATAAACAACTTAAAAACCCGATAAAGGCCATCGATATTGGAAATATTAGCGATAAAACAATTAGTTTTAGTTTTAATTTTTGGCTCACAGGGCTTTTATTTTAGTTATTGCAAATTACGTAAAAATTTAAAACCTGCCAAACCGGCTTAAAAGCCCCACAAATTGTTGTAATATAAATACTCGCGAACGTTTGTGTTATAAGTGTTTAGCAGGTTACGGGAGCTCGAAATAAACGTACGCATTATGTCGAACGAGTTGTCGTGCTCAAAAAATTCGGGCATTAACTCAAATTGGGCGCAAGGTAATATGTAAAAATATTTTTTCGACATTATTGTTGGCGTGTAAACCCATGTTAAAATGTGGCCACACTCAAGTATTTGTGCTGTATCGTTTTTAAGGTTTAAAGTTAGTTTTATCATTTGTCCGCCATCGGTATTGGGTTTTCGTTGGTTCGATATAAAATTGCCAAGCGAGTATGTAACAAACCTTTGTTTATTGTTTATGGTATCGGTAAAAAAACTGCTTTTTTGTATAACGTGCGGGTGCGACCCAATTATAATATCGGCACCTTTGTTAAAGCAAAATTGTGACATTTCATTTTGTATTTTATCGGGTTGGGTTTGATACTCGTTGCCCCAGTGTATATACATTATTATTAAGTGTGGTTTTGTTTGTTTTGCTTTCTCAATATCGTTAGCTATCGAATCGTGGTTAATTATGTTTACAACGGTGCCATTGGGTACGGGTATCCCGTTTGTTCCATAAGTGTAGTTAATTAATGCAATTTTAAACCCGTTTTTGTTAATGATAAAAGGGTTATTATTGTTCTTTTCGTTGTAGTTTGTATAAGTTCCGGTATGTTGTATGCCAATGCTATCGAGTATTTTTATTGTGCGTAATAATCCGGCTTTACCACGGTCGATACAGTGGTTGTTGGCCGTACCCATAATATCGATACCAGCATTTTTACAGGCAAATGCAAGGGCGTCGGGCGAGCTAAAGGCGGGGTATCCTTTAAATGGCGGGCCTGCCAGTGTAACCTCGAGGTTAGCAATAGCTATATCGGCACTGTCGATAACGGGTTTTATGTATTTAAAAACAGGGTTGTAATTGTAGGTTCCATCGGGTTGCATGGCACTGTTTATTTGCGAGTCGTGCCCCATAATATCGCCAATAAAAAGCAGTGTCAGGTTTTGCGTTGTATCGTGTTGGGCATAAGTGCTTTGTATAACAACAAAATTACATAATGTAATCAGCAAAATTATTTTTGCTTTTAAACTTGTTTTCAAAATTTTACTTATTATTTGTTTACAATTAAACATAATATTAGGTATTAATGATAAAAAAGGGCGTTCATAAACAATTGAACGCCCTTAAAAATAAATTAAAATATCGGTTAATCGATAGTTTTAAGTAAAATTTCGAGAATTTGGACAGCAGCTTTTGATACCGATGTTCCGGGGCCAAAAATGCCAACAACGCCGGCATCGTAAAGGTATTTATAGTCTTGTGCCGGAATAACACCGCCGGCGATAACCATAATATCTTCGCGTCCAAGTTTTTTAAGTTCGGCAATAACAGATGGCACCAGGGTTTTATGCCCGGCAGCCAACGATGATACGCCTAATACATGAACATCGTTTTCAACGGCGTCTTTAGCAGCCTCTTCGGGTGTTTGAAAAAGTGGCCCCATGTCAACGTCGAAACCAATATCGGCATAACCAGTGGCAACAACTTTTGCACCACGGTCGTGGCCGTCTTGTCCCATTTTTGCAACCATAATACGAGGTTGACGCCCTGCTTTTTTTGCAAATTCGTTACATAAAGCCTGGGCTTTGCTAAATTCGGGGTCGTTCTTGGCTTCCGAAGAGTAAACCCCTGATATTGAACGTATCACTGCTTTGTACCTTCCTGCAACTTTTTCGCATGCATCTGAAATTTCGCCTAATGTAGCCCTGCGTTTAGCGGCTTCAATTGCAAGTTCGAGCAAATTGCCTTTGCCTAATTTTGCACACTCTGTAATTGCTGTTAATATTTCTTTTACTGCATTATCGTCGCGGTTTGCTTTTAATTGAGCAATCCGTTTAATTTGGGCTTCGCGAACGGCAGTATTGTCAACCTCAAGAATTTCTAACGGGTCTTCTTTATCTAACCTGTATTTGTTAACGCCAACAATAGCCTGTATGCCCGAGTCAATTTTTGCCTGGGTGCGGGCGGCAGCCTCTTCGATACGCATTTTTGGTATTCCGGTTTCGATAGCTTTTGCCATACCGCCAAGCTCTTCAACCTCTTGTATTAATTTCCATGCGCGTTCGTAAATTTGTTTTGTAAGGCTCTCAACATAATATGAGCCTGCCCATGGGTCGAGCGAGCGACAAATTTGTGTCTCTTCCTGAATATAAATTTGGGTGTTACGTGCAATACGTGCCGAAAAGTCGGTTGGCAAAGCAATAGCCTCGTCGAGCGCGTTTGTGTGCAAGCTTTGGGTATGGCCAAGGGCTGCGCCCATAGCTTCGATACAAGTACGTCCAATGTTATTAAAGGGGTCTTGCTCGGTAAGGCTCCAGCCCGATGTTTGCGAGTGTGTGCGCAGTGCAAGCGATTTTGGATTTTTTGGGTTGAACTGTTGTACAAGTTTTGCCCAAATCATACGGGCAGCGCGCATCTTGGCAATTTCCATAAAATGGTTCATGCCAACTGCCCAAAAAAACGACAGGCGTGGGGCAAAGGCATCGATATCGAGGCCGGCTTTAATACCGGTACGTATGTAGTCAATGCCGTCGGCCAGTGTATATGCCATTTCAATATCGTTGGTTGCGCCTGCCTCTTGCATGTGGTATCCCGATATTGATATACTGTTAAATTTAGGCATGTACCGCGATGTAAACTCGAAAATGTCGGCAATAATTTTCATCGAGAACTCGGGTGGGTAAATATATGTGTTACGCACCATAAATTCTTTTAGAATGTCGTTTTGTATTGTCCCCGACAACTCTTCTAATGTTGCGCCCTGCTCGAGCCCTGTTACAATATAAAATGCTAAAATAGGCAGTACGGCACCGTTCATTGTCATACTAACCGACATTTTATTCAGAGGTATTTGGTCGAAAAGTATTTTCATGTCGAGTATCGAGTCGATAGCCACACCGGCTTTACCAACGTCGCCAATAACACGCGGGTGGTCGCTGTCGTAGCCGCGGTGAGTAGCAAGGTCAAAAGCTACCGACAGCCCTTTTTGCCCTGCGGCAAGGTTACGGCGGTAAAAAGCGTTCGACTCTTCGGCTGTCGAAAAGCCGGCATACTGACGGATTGTCCAGGGGCGCATGGCATACATTCCCGAATACGGACCCCGTAAAAATGGGGGTAAACCTGCTGCATAGTTAAGGTGTTCCATGCCTTCGAGGTCGGCTTTGGTGTAAACCGGTTTTACCGGTATTTGCTCGGCTGTTAACCAGGTTTGGTTATTGTTGCACAACTTTTCGTTAGTTTTTTCGTGTCCCTGGCTGGCTACTTTCCGAAAGTCGATATTATTAAATTTTGGTCTCATAATATTATTTTTATGATGGTAATAAAATTTCAAAGCGGTTAAGCTTTGGTAATTTATTCCCGTTAAATTCCTAATAGTTTTTGAAATCCGGTTAAAGTATCTAAAACATTGCTTTTAACATGGATAAAATGTTCGAGCCCTTCGGCTTTAAGATTGTCCATTATAGCTTTAGGGAACCCGGCTACTACAGGTATTTGGGTAGTACAAAGTTTTTTAACTTGGGGGGCAAGTGTTGCATACTCGTCGTCGCTGCTGCAAATAACTACAATATCGGCTTTAGCTTGTTTAGCAGCTTCAATTCCTTGTTCTATGGTGTCGAAACCGTTATTGTCCATAACATCGAAACCTGCAACGGCAAAAAAGTTACTTGCAAATTGTGCACGTGCTTTGCGCATTGTAAGGTTACCGCATGTAAGCATAAAAGCAAGCGGGCGTTTATTGTTTTTCGAGTATGTGTCGGTTTTGTACCTTAACAACTCAAAAGCCATTGCGCCACGGTATGGTATAAATGGTTCAACGCTTGTGTTTATAACAGGTTTGTTAAATAATTTGGTGTCAAGGTTTTTGTCGATATGTTCGTTAAAGTTTGGATACTGGTTTACGCCAAGTAAAATTTCCTTGCGGTTGGCCAGGTCCATATCGCGTTTTTGTGCCATTTGGGCAACTTGTTGTTGTATAAACCCTGTTTTTAGTGCTTCAACGGCACCGCCTTTGTCTTCAACTTCGATAAAAAGTTTCCATGCTTGTTCGGCAATGCTGTCGGTAAGGTTTTCGATAAAATATGAACCGGCTCCGGGGTCAACAACTTTATCAAAATGTGCCTCTTCTTTAAGTAAAATTTGTTGGTTTCGGGCAATACGCTCGCTAAAGTCGGTTGGTTGTTCGTAAGTAGTGTTAAAAGGGTTAACAGTAAGTGAGTTAACACCGGCTAATACTGCCGACATCGACTCGGTTTGAGTTCGTAGCAGGTTAACGTATGGGTCGTAAATGGTTTTGTTCCATTGGCTGGTAACCGCGTGTATGTTTGCTTTTGCCGAGCAATTGTTTTGTGGGTTGTATTGTTTAACAATTTGCGCCCATAATAAGCGTGCAGCGCGTATTTTTGCTATCTCCATAAAATAGTTGCCACCAATGGCAAACCTGAATTTTATAGTTTTAGCAGCGTTGTCGGCAGGTATTCCTTTTTCGGTTAATTTGGCCATGTATTCGTTTGCAATTGCAAGCGCAAAGCCAAGTTCCTGAACTATCGACGAGCCGGCGTTTTCGATAATATCGGCACGTACAGTAACAGCGTTAAAATTATCAACGTGTTTGGTTAAGTTAATTATTTCGGCAATGTTGTCGAAACTATCGGCACCAAAACAAGAATTATCGGCAGCCATGCCGGTAATGGGGTCGTATGTTAGGGCTATGTTAGTAGTTGCCGGATTAATATTGTTGTTTTTTAAATATGCAACTATAGCTTTAGCAACACTTGCCGATGCTTTGCCTGCCTCAAAGCTAACCTCAATTTGGTTAATTGGCAGCGATTTTAGCAGCCCGGCAATATCGGCCTCGGAGTATTGTTTTGAACTATCTAAAACAAACCCTATAGCGTTAATGCCTTTAGTTAATAGTAGTAATGCTTTTTTATTAGCATCGGCAAAACTATTAACGGCAATATCCTGCCTTATAAACCAATTATTTTTTTCGCATTGGTTTCCGCGAACAAATGGGAATACCGATGGCTGGCCATCGAGATAGCCAAGTTTATCAATATCTTCGCTCCGGTAAAACGGACGTACTTTGAAACCTTCGTTGGTTTGCCATACTAAGCTGCGTTCGTAATCGGCGCCTTTAAGGTCTTTTACTATTTTATCAACCCAATCTTGTGTGCTAATGGGTGGAAATTCAGCAAACAACCTTTTTTCATTACCAATTTCTGACATAATTGCTGTTTTTGAAAATTAAAGCGCAAAATTACTATTGTTTGTTTAATACATGCTATAAAAAAAGTAGTTTTTTGGCATAATTTAACCTGTTCTTAATCTAATATTTAATTTTAACAGGTTTAAAAGTATTATATTTGATTTTTGTTCAATAAAATATTGTTAGTATGCAAAAAAACGATAAAATTTTCGCGGTTATACTATCGGGTTGCGGTGTATTTGATGGTTCCGAAATTCACGAGGCTGTACTTACATTATTGGCAATTAGCAATGCCGGTTGTACATACCAGGCTTTTGCCCCAAATGTTGACCAACACGACGTTATAAACCACTTAACAAAAACTGCAATGCCCGAAAAACGCAATGTATTGGTTGAGTCGGCACGTATTGTACGCGGAAATATTTTACCATTAACTAATTTTGATGCTGATAAATACGATGCCTTAATTTTACCGGGTGGTTTTGGTGCTGCTAAAAATTTGTCGGGTTATGCCATTAACAGTTCAAATTATAATATTAACCCCGATGTAAAAAATGCGGTTTTAAAAATGGTTGAGGCTAATAAGCCAATTGGTGCATTATGTATTGCACCGGTAATATTAGCAAAGCTTATAAAAAACGCAATTGTTACGGTTGGTTCTGATGTCGATTCAATAAAAAGCATCGAAAAGCTTGGAGCTACACATATAGTTACCGGGCAAACCCAAATAACTGTCGATGTAAAAAACAAACTTGTTACCAGCCCGTGTTATATGTTAGGAGCGTCGATAACGCAAATAGCACAAAGTGCACAAAATGTTGTTAACCAAATATTAAAACTAATTGGTTAATTATTGGTTATTTATTATCTAAGTTGAGCGGTTGATACAAAGCTATCAAAAGCTTTATTTTGATATAACCCCGATGCAGAGTTTGTTGTGTTTTGCTAACTAAGTGTAGTGAAACACTTACAAAATCTAAATCGATTGAGCCAATAGCTCAACTTGGGTATTAATGGCAAATGTATATTGGGTTTTGTATAAAAAGCTAAATTTATATTTTATGATAAACATGGTGCTTTTAGTTTAGTTAAATAGTAACCATTATTTATTAAAACGGCACACCTATTTAGAATGTATTCTCAAACACCAATAAGCCGGGCTTGCAAGCTCAGCGCAGCTAAAATTAATCAGGGCTCAACCCTATAAACCAGGGCAAGCAACCCAGCCTTAACTTTAAAATTATTTACTGATGAAAACACTTTGTATATTGCGCCATGGTAAATCGAGTTGGGACAATACCAATATTGACGATTTTAGCAGGCCTTTGCAAAACAAAGGTATTGAACGTACAAAAAAAATAACCAGTTTTATAAACAACAATGCCCTTATACCCGACATAATAATTACCAGTAGTGCCCAAAGGGCTATTAGTACCGCGAATATTTTAGCCAATAATCTTAGCAACAAAACAAATATTATTGTCGATAACGCTTTTTATAACGCGCAAATAACCGACTACATAAAAACTATTATAAATTTACCACCCAAATATAACATAGCTTTAATTGTTGGACATAACCCCACATTAGTTGAATTAGCCAATTATTTACAAACAATGCAAACAATACAATGGATACCAACATCGGCATTGGTAGTAATTGAATTTAAAACTAAAAATTGGGACATGATTGAAAAAGCCGAAAGCATTTTAACACATTTTGTTAAACCCAAAAGCCTAAAATAATTTTATTACAATTATGCCTGCACAAAACAAATTTTTCGACCGTGAGCTAAGCTGGCTTAGCTTTAATAACCGCGTGTTACAAGAGGCTGCCGATCATTCGAACCCATTATCGGAACGGATTAAATTTCTTGGTATTTTTTCGAACAACCAAGACGAGTTTTACAGGGTAAGGATAGCTACAATAAACAGGTTACTCGAGCTCGACAAAACAGGGATTGACCCTAAAACCAGTGAGCTTAAAAATATAATTAAGCTTATTAACAAAGAAATTAAGCGCTTTCAACAACAGTTTTCGGCAATTTATACGCAAATAAAACAAGAGCTCAAAACACATAATATATATATTATTAACGAGAGCGAGCTTACTAACGAACAGGGAGAAATTGTACGACATTTTTTTAACGAAAAAGTACGACATCATCTTTTTCCAATTATGTTAACCAATTTTAACCGTACATCGTTATTAACCGACCAAAGCATTTACCTTGCAGTTAAACTTGGCCGTACAAACAGGCCCGACCGCGACGAGATGGCAATTATCGAAATTCCGGCACAACAGGTAGGCCGCTTTTTTACTTTACCACAAAACAACGACAAAAAATTTATTATCCACCTCGACGACGTTATCAGGTTTTGTCTCGACGACGTTTTTAAACGCTTTAAATACGACTCGTATACAGCCTATACCTTTAAGTTTACACGCGATGCCGAGCTCGACATTGACAACGATGTGTCGAAAAGCTTTTTAGAGCGCGTTAGCGAGGGAATTGCACAACGCAGCAAAGGTACAGCCTTACGTTTTGTACACGACCGCGAGATGCCTGCCGACGTGCTTAAAGCCATAACCGGAAAACTAAAAATAACACGCG
>CAZJCR010000160.1:0-8899 GCA_964544385.1 uncultured Bacteroidales bacterium | reverse complement strand
CGCTTTACTTAGGTATAATCCCGATGTAGAGTTTGTAGTGTTTCACTAACGGAGTATAGTGAAATACTTACAAAATCTAAATCGATTAACTCAATTTGGGTTTTAGTTAAATTAAATTATCAGAATTTTGCAATTGTGCCATTTTTAACCAATTTGGCACATTGCTTTTTTATTGTTTATTAAACAAATAAAAACTTAACTTAATGGTACAAAAACAAATAGCAGGTAACAGCCTGCTTTTCAAAAATAATAACAACTATAACTATACCGACAGTTACAATGGTTATTTTAACAGTAATATTGCCGATATAAACCACATTACTACCTTGTTTTTAAATAGCGGTCCGGCATGGGCCGATAAACTTATGGTTTTGCGCGATAAAATTGTTGGGCTGTTTAACCTTAAAACTGCCAAGCAGTTAATGGCCGACCAGAAAAATAATAATATTACTGATTATAAAATTGGCTGTGCTGCTGGAATATTTAATGTTTACGATAAAAGTAAAAATGAGATTATATTGGGGCAAGACGACAAACACCTTTGCTTTAGGGTGTCGATACTTATAAACGCTCAAACATTAAATATAAACCAACATAAGTTATTAATAACTACTGTTGTTAATTTTAATAATTTTTTTGGCAGGTTGTATTTTATGCCGGTAAAACCATTTCATAAATTTATTGTAAAGCAAACATTAATAAATATGCTTAAAATACTTAACAGTCAAAACTAAATAATATGACAAAAAAAATCATATCATTTACAATAATAATATTGTTGCTTAATAATATATATGGCCAAAAAAAATATAATTACCCAATAGCCACGGCCGATACAATTGTTGATAATTATTTTGGTACTAAAATAATTGACCCTTACCGGTGGATGGAGAACCCAAACGACCCGCGTTTAGTTGTTTGGTTATCTGAACAGGAAAAATTTTGCACTATGGTTGCAAAAAAACAAACTCGCGTGTGGGAACTGCGCTCACAAATAGCATCGATGTATAACGATGTTTACCGAAAAAAAACAAGTAATTATAAAATCCGCGACGAAAAGTTTACCAGCAAATACGACTTTAAAGTCGACATAAACAATAATAGCAAATCGGGCAATTTAATGTACAAAAATACCGACCAAACAAATTACCGGTTACTTATAAAAGCATCTGATATTGTTAACCTTAAAAATAGTAAAATTGAATACACATCGAAAATAGTTAACAACCAAAACGGGTTGGCAGTTGTAACAATATCGGTAAACGGTAGCGACTGGAATACAGGCTACCTTTTTGACCTTACAACGGGTAAACAGTTGCCAATTGTTTTAAATAATTTAAAAGGTCCCGATATTTGTTGGCATAATAATACTTTATATTTTGACGCTTATAACGCCCCGGTAAAAGGACGCGAGAGGTTTGATAAAGCCGGTGGCCAAAAACTTTATAAGTTAGTTGTAGGTACCGATACTTTACCACAATTAATTTATACAAATACCGACACCACTGGTACCAATAATTTTAGCTTTAATATTTTTAATGATAAATTGTTTATTTATCACTTTATAAATTTAAAAGGCACTTATTATAAAACAATTTCGTGTGCCAGTTTAAACTCGGTAAACTTTTTTCCAAAAAACTTTTTAGTTTATCCTAATCTTGAGTCTGTTAACCTTTCGGTTGTTCATACCTCGAACGATTCGGTTTGGTTGTTAACCAACTGGAATGCTCCAAACCGTATGCTTTTGCTGGCCAACGTTAATGTTCCAAACAAGGTTTCGGAATTTGTGCCCGAGTACGATATGGTTTTAGAAAAAGTTAACAAGCTTGGTAAAAACAAACTTGCACTTGTTTATCTGCAAAATGGGCAAAACATAGTTTTAGTTTATGATTTTAAAGGTAAGCTTCTAAAAAAGTTCGATTTCCCGAAAGGTAAAAAAGTAAATTATTTTTACGACGGCTATGATGTTGAACACACGCATTTTACCGTTTCATCGTTTTATCACCCCGAGCTTCTTTATCAGCTATCGCTAACCGACTTAACCTTTAAACCGGCCGAAGCCTTAACTGTTCCTTACGACGTTACAAATATCGAAACCCGTTATGTATTATACAAAAGTGCCGATGGTACTCAGGTGCCAATGTATGTAACTTGTAAAAAAGACATAATACTTAACGGTAAAAACCCGGTAATGCTTTATGTTTATGGTGGTTATGGTAGAGTTGTTGAACCATTTTTTGACGAAAGCATAACCCTGTTTATAGCACATGGAGGCGTGCTTGCCGTGCCAAATGTGCGCGGTAGCGATGTACATGGTACCAACTGGGCTATTGACGGGCGCAGGCTAAAAAAACAAAATGCAATTGACGACTTAATTGCCGCCGCCGAATATTTAATAAATGAAAACTATACCCAACCCGAGAAAATTGTTGCAAGTGGAGCATCGCATGGCGGGCTAATGGTTGCTGCTGCTATGGTTCAAAGGCCAGCTTTGTTTAAGGCTGTAATTGCCGAAGCTGGCGTTTACGATATGTTAAGGTTTAGTAATTATACCGTTGGCGGGGTAAATACAAATATTGTTGAGTTTGGAGTACCCGACAATAAAACCGATTTTGATAACCTGTTTTCGTACTCGCCTTTACATAATATAAAAAATAATGTTAAGTACCCAAACCTGTTGTTAATAACAGGCGATTCGGACGACAGGGTGCCGCCCATGCACTCGTATAAATTTATTGCCACCATACAAAATAATGCCGATAAAAGTGGTTTATATACTTTATTTGTAACAAAAGGGGCTGGGCACCGCGGGTCGTTAACACAAACCGATTTTGAAGAAATGTTGCTTTTTAAATACTATTTTATTTTTGATAACCTTGATATAAAACTTAATTAAAGTGTTAAATTATCTAAAAACAGGGTGGAACCTAAATTCAAGCCAACTTGTCGATGTTTACGACGAACTGCCGCTTTGGGCCGCGCCATTTGGCCTGCAGCTGCTCGATGGTATTGTGTACAAAAATGCAATTAATGCTGTTGATATAGGTTTTGGTAATGGTTTTCCGTTAACCGAATTAGCAATGCGCCTTGGCAGGCAATCAACTGTATATGGTATCGACCCTTGGCGTGCGGCTGCTAAAAGAGCTCAAAAAAAAATCGATTTTTATGGCATAACTAACGTTAAAATTATTAATGGCGTTGCCGAAAATATACCGTTAAATAATAATACAATCGATTTAATTGTTAGCAACAACGGCCTTAATAATGTTAAAAACCTTGATATAGCTTTTGACGAGTGTGCCCGCATTTTAAAACCTGGTGGACAGTTTATACAAACAATGAACCTCGACAATACAATGCACGAGTTTTATACAGCTTTCGAAATTATTTTAAAAAGTCTTAACCTGCACAATTGTATTGATTTAATGCACCAACAAATATTAAAAAAACGCAAGCCACTTAATACTGTTACCAACATGTTGCAAAACAAAGGCTTTGCTGTCGAAACTGTTGATCACCATAAATTCGAATATAAATTTGTTGATGCAACTGCAATGTTTAACCATCATTTTATCAGGCTTGCTTTTATCGATGGGTGGAAAAATATTGTACCCGAAAACAATCAAACCGAGGTTTTTACACTTGTCGAAAAATACTTAAATATACAGGCGCAACACGTAATCAGTTGCAAAATATTGTAAACTTATGGCAACTTAACAATATCGAAATTATTGCAGCTGCACCCGAGCGACAGTTTATAACAGCTTATCGTAGCGATACTGAAAACGCCATTATCGAAACTATTGCACGCAGGCCTTGTACTTTAACCGATTTGTCAAAAATTTCGGGTTTACATATTAACGAAGTAAATAAATACCTTGATGTGCTTAATGCAAAAAACAAAATTGAAACTATTGAACAAAAACGTGGAGTGTTTTACCAGGTTAAAGCAAAAAACAATACCTAAATTAAGCGATTAAAGCTTAGTAAATAAACGCTTTACATAGGTATAATCCCGATGTAGAGTTTGTTGTGTTTCACTAACGGAGTGTAGTGAAATACATACAAAATCTAAATCGATTGAGCCATTAGCTCAATTTGGGTCTAAATCGATTGAGCCAATAGCTCAAGTTGCGATATAGTTTAATAACAACTTGTAAATGGTTACTGAAAAATGGAGTACTTAAAAATATTATTGTTATTATTGGCTTATTCGGCAGGTATAGCCACATTAGTGTTACAAGTTGTTTGTTACCTTAAAGGTTTCGAGTATAAAGAAACCATTTTTTTTACAATCGCTTTTTTGCTTTTAATAGTTGCATCAACTTTACATATTTTTATCGATGCAAATAATATTTTAGTTAGTAAACAGTTAAATTTTGTTACAAATATTACAACAATAATATTTTCGGTTGCAATACCGGTAAATATCCATAAAGAGCGGCTTGGCACAAAACGCAAAACTAAAAATAGTGTAGTTTTAGGTTTGGCTTTGTTTGGAATTATGCTTGTATTTTTATTAAAGTTAAAAAACATGCAAATACTGCAATTAATTGTTGTTGGGGCGCACCTGTTTTTTTCGGTAGTTTATTCAATGCTTTATGTATTTTTTACAAAACCGGGTTTACTTATTAAACAACGTGAATTTGCCGAGCGTAAAACAGCAATTTTTATTTTATCGATAATGGTAGTTGCAATTATTGTAATTGCTGTTTACTATAATAAAATACCATTAATACTATTGTATCAAAATGGTGGAATTATTTTAGCTGTTGTTTGCATAATTTTATCGGTATCAAAAATACCCGGCGACATAAAAAAATTATTACCAAACCAAACCGTGTATTTAAGTAACCTTAATAATATAGCCGGCTTTGGGCTTACTCCGCGCGAAACCGAGGTTTTAAAACTTTTAATAACAGGTAAAGCCTATAAACAAATTGCCGAGCAATTATGTATTTCGCTCCCAACTGTAAAAACCCATGTGTCGAATATTTACTCAAAAACAAATGTCCGTAACCGGCTCGAGCTGTCGAACTTGGTAAAATAACTATTTATATAACAGCATGTTAATTCATGCTAATACTTTAGTATGATTTACATTTTTATGTGAAAATCATACTAATGCCCTATTGTTTGAACATGTAGCGGTATGTAATTTTGCTAACAATTTGAAACATACATGTTCACAATATCTATACTTTAATATAGTTTGTCAGGCCAAAAATTATATGAAAACTCATTTATAATACTTAAACAAACGCTTATGAACCGAGCTCGCGAGCTTAGCTCAGCTAAAAATAATTTTGATTTTATATCAAAATTTAGCTTTAAAATTATTTACTGATGAAAAATACTACAACAAATATTAATTATGATAAAAATAGCTTTAACAATACTAATAATATTTTCTATGGTAACAAACGTAATACCACAAACCGAAACTACTAAGCTTCGGCAAAAAATAGTTAAGCCATTCGAACAAAAAATAAAAAGCAGCAAAAGTTTTAACACTGGCATTTTGCTTGTTCATTCGCCAAGTATGGGGGTGCATTTTAAAACTGCTGTAAACCGCGATACATCGGTTTTTGTCGACACATTACAGCCTTTTCATTTTGCAAGCATTGGCAAAACAATAACATCGGTAATGATAGGTATTTTGTACGAACAAAATTTGTTAAGTTATAACAATAAAATATCGATGTATATTGATAGTAGCATTATTAATGGCCTGCATGTTTATAAAGGTACCGACTATTCGGACCAAATTTTAATTAAGCATTTGCTTGGCCATACATCGGGTATACCCGACCATTATTTTGATAAAAACCCGCAAGGTGTTAATTTACATATGCTTATGATAAGTCAACCCGACCGTTTTTGGACTCCTTTACAAACTATTGAATGGACAAAACAAAATCTTAAACCAAAATTTAAACCAGGTTCGGGTTTTCATTATTCCGATACAAATTACGAATTGCTTGGTTTAATTATCGAAAAAATTACCGGATTAGAATTGCACCAGGCTTTTAGCAAATTTATATTTGAGCCTTTACAAATGGACAATACCTGGCTTTTGTTTGGTCCGGGACCAAAAAACAAAAATATTTACCCAATGGTTTGTTTAATGTACAAAGGCTTAAACCTGTCGAATGCCAAAAGTATAAGCATGAGCTATGCCAGTGGTGGTGTTGTGTCGACATGTGGCGATATGCTTAAATTTCAGAAAGCAATTGTTGATGGCAAAATAATATTGGGCAATACTTTTAACCAAATGTGCAATTTTAATAAAATGGGACCGGGCTTTTATTACGGATATGGAATAATGAACTTTAGGTTTATGTTTATGCCTAAAAAGTATCATATATGGGGCAACTCTGGCTCAATAGGGGCTTTTATGTATTACAACAGTGCAATGGATACTTATATTATTGGTAGTTATAATAAAGTTAATTACCAGGTACAGCCAATCTTTTTTATTCTAAATACATTAATAAAGTTAAACCGATATAAAAAAAGTATGAAACATTATTGATATGGAAATAATTAACGCACAAACCCCTATAAACCAAGGCAAGCAATTGAACCATAAAAAAATAAACCGATTAAACAACCATGTATAATGTTTATACAAACGTGTATTAAATTTAACTTTTAAATTAGTTATCGATGAAAATATTCAGAAAGCGAATTTTTACCATAAAAATATTTTTACAGCAAAGCTATTTTTTGTTTATAAACTTTGGTCAATTAAAAGATGCTTTTAAAAGTAAACAAATAAACAGCAGTTTTCGCGAGCGTATTATGCTGTCGGTAACGCAGGTAAATAAATGTGTATTTTGTAGTTATGGACATACAAAAGCAGCCTTAGCCGCCGGTATACCCGATACTGAAATTAACCAAATTTTAGGAGCCAATTTTACAAGTGTTCCCCAAAATCAAAAAATTGCCATTTGTTTTGCACAATACTACGCGCAAAACAATAAAGTTGGCTTTAGTTATACAAAAACTTTGATAAACTATTATGGAAAAAATGATGCACGCCATATTATAACATTTAGCCGGTTTATGGTATTTTGTAATTTATGTGGCAATACTATCGAGGCATTTTTTTTATGGTTTACA
Organism: uncultured Bacteroidales bacterium; assembly: GCA_964544385.1. Taxonomy (GTDB): domain Bacteria; phylum Bacteroidota; class Bacteroidia; order Bacteroidales; family SZUA-534; genus CAZJCR01. The sequence goes on along the minus strand of CAZJCR010000160.1, from coordinate 1,774 downwards.
ATGCAAAAAATTAGTGGCACAAACTTTTTTAATATTTTTATTGTTGTTATTTTAATGATGCTTATTTTACCATTTATTTTGATTTTTGGATTATTGTTTCGATAATTATATTTACTATATTAATTAAATATTATAGTTTATTACAATTATACTTTTTATATACTATTTTTTTATTATACTTGCTAAATACTTTAAATATTGATATATAAACTATTTTTTTTGACTAAGTATTTTATAAACATTTATGCAAATTGGTTGTAATTAGTTATTGCCGATATTTTAGGTTATATTTGTGGCTTTAAGTATAAAAAGAGTAAAAACTGCGAATAAAATTAACATAAAGTAAATGCATTATATTAAAAAAAATAATATAATTAAAATAAGATAAGTTAAACACTTAGCAAACAATAAATTGTAATACTATTTTGTACACCTATAACCGTAAGGTTTAGGTGTATTGTTTTATTAAAAAGTTATGTTAACAAATGTTCATTCAAAAAGTACTGTCGAGTTATATAAAACTCCAATAGTACAGCAAACCGCGTTTTGGTCAATAGTTAAAAAAAAAGTTGGGCAAAAGCCAATAGCCTTAAACTTTAAAACGCGCAATAGTAGTTTATATAATAATTTTAGTAACGATGCAACCATAAATTCGGACCTGTTAATAATTATACAACAACTTAACAAAACCGACAGTATAGCATATGTTCCATATGGCCCTGAGCTTGAGCCTGCAGCCGATTTTCAGGGTTTGTTTCTCGAAGAGTTGTCGGAATGTATACGCTCTTTTTTACCAATAAACTGTTTTATGGTACGTTACGATTTGTGCTGGGAGGTTTTTTGGGCAAATGACAACACATATAAAGATAAAAACGGAAATTTTCTCGACGAGCCTTCGGTTAAGTCGCAGGAAATTAGGTTTAACATAAATACAAATAACTGGAACATATTTAAAGCGCAATCGAATATATTACCATCGAGCACCTTGTTTATAGGACTAAAAGCCGATACAAATACTATATTGGCGCGTATGAAACCTAAAACACGTTACAATATTAAACTGGCTCAAAAAAAAGGTGTAAAAGTTAGGGTTGCCAATTTAACCGAAATTGATATTTGGTATAAATTATACACCGAAACAGCCTTACGTAATGGTATAAGGCTTAACAATCTTAATTATTTCGAGGCTATTTTATCAACAAAAGCCGACAATACAAAGTCGCCGGCCGAGGTTATTTACTTAATTGCCGAGATAGACAGTACTCCATTGGCCGCAATGTTTTTAGTAATATCGGGTAACCGTGGTTCGTATTTATATGGTGCATCGTCGGGTAGTAAACGTAATTATATGGCTCCTTATGCTTTGCAATGGGAGGCTATTAAAATATCGAAACATAAAGGTTGTACCGAGTACGATATGTTTGGTATATCGCCTAACAATAACCAAATGCACCCAATGTACGGGTTATACAAGTTTAAAATTGGTTTTGGAGGCCAAATTTACCGTAGTTTAGGTTGCTGGGATTACCCTTTCGACCACGATAAATATAAATTGTTTAAAGGTTTCGAGTTAAGCAGCAAGGGGTTTCATTTGTAAAAAATTTATTGATAATACCTTTGTTAGCAAATTTGAGTATTTTACATTTTTGATAACTAATATTGCCAACTGCTATTTTTTGTTTTCGATTACTTTTTACAAATAACCATTTAAAACATAACATATTATAAACAATATAAACCAGCGTACTGGCTTTTCGAGGGTAGCGACGGCGGC
>CAZJCR010000159.1:0-9145 GCA_964544385.1 uncultured Bacteroidales bacterium | reverse complement strand
ATATGAAGAGTAAATCAGAACAGTGTCTGCTTCTTGATATTCCTGAAGCATCATTTAAGTATTGGGTAGCTGCAAATATGAAAGTTTTGGCCAATGGTAACCTTACATGGAGCACAAATGGCGAGAGTGGGTCGCTACCTTTTATTGTTGAACAATTTAGGTGGAACAAGTGGATAAAGGTAGCAACTGTTGAAGGTAAAGGTACCCCGGGTAAAAACGAGTATAGTGTTAAAGTATCGCCACACTCGGGCAATAACCGGTTTAGGATAAAACAAATTGATTATACAAAAAAACCAAATTACAGTAAAGAAATTCGTTACAGGTCGATGGATGCGCCAGTTACTTATAGTATTTCAAAAGGTGGTGTCGAAATTATTTTTAGTGCAAGTACTATGTACGAAATTTACGATTATTACGGGAACCTTATCGATAAAGGAACAGCAGCAAAAGTTGACATTTCGGGCTTAGCTAAAGGCGATTACTTTTTGAATTACGAAACCAATACCGAAACTTTTAAAAAGAAATAATTGCCGATGGTAATTATACTATCCCCATCAAAAACTATTTCATACAATAATAGTTTTGAGGTTAATAAAAATTCAACACCCGTTTTTTTGCAAAAAGCAGATGTACTTGCCAATATAATTAAAAAATATAGCGCACCGCAACTTGCTAATATTATGAATATTAGTGCCGATTTGGCAAATTTAACTTATCAACGTTATTTAGAGTGGAATATTGGCAATGTAAAAACAAAAGGGCGGCCAGCAGTTTTTTCGTTTAAAGGCGAGGCATTTATTGGCCTTGCAGCCGAGAGTTTTACAAACAACCAATTATTTTTTGCCCAAAACAATTTACTTATACTATCGGGGCTTTACGGAGTTTTACGTCCGCTCGATTCAATGCTACCGTACAGGCTCGAAATGGCCTGCAAAATTCTCGACAGCCAATATCAAAACCTTTATAAATACTGGAAAACTGATATATCGAATTATATAAATGAAACTGTTAATAAAACAACAAGCAAAACACTCGTGAATTTGGCTTCGGACGAATATTATAAAGTTATCGACACCAAAAACATTGATGTAATAACACCTGTTTTTAAAGATTACTCAAACGGCCAATATAAAATAAAAACAGTTTATGCAAAACGCGCCCGCGGTGCAATGGCCTCGTTTATTATAAAAAACAATATTACAAACCCCGAAAATTTAAAAACATTCGACAACGATGGGTATTATTATAACCAAAAACTAAGTTCAAATAAACAATGGGTTTTTACGCGCGGTTAGTAAATATACTTGAAATTTATTATAACCCAAATTGAGCTAAAAGCTCAATCGATTTAGATTTTGTAAGTATTTCACTACACTTTGTTAGTGAAATACAACAAACTCTACATCGGGGTTATACCTAAGTAAAGCGTTTGTTTGCATAGCTCCAACCGCTCAACATAGGTATAATAGTTAACAATTTTGTAATTATACTTGACTAATGGTTCGGGTATTTGGATAAAAATATTAATATTTGCCCTTTAAAAATCAGGAAAGTAAAATGATAAAAGAATTTATCAAGAATCACTTTGGTTCGTTCGAAGGACTACTAATCATAATGTTTATGATATTGCTGCCGGTTGTATATTCCAATAGGATTATGGATCCGGTACTTTATTCAAGGCAATTGGCGTATAGTATTTTTTTATTGATACTAACTTTATTTGTTGGCGTAAAATATTGCAAAAAGGTTTATAATATTCAGTTTAACAGTTTTCAGTTGTGGTTTTTTATCGCGGTTTTGGTTTATGCATTTTGGCATTTTATTAGTATAAAAGCCGCTGTTAATAAAAACGAAGCCTTTGTGTTTGCATCAAAAGAAGCATCGTTTTTACTTGGCTTATTTGCTGTATTTATATTAGTAACTAACGTGCCTGTTGTGCGCAATATTCTTATAAAATCGGTTATTATAGCAACAACAATTTTTTTAGCAATAGGCATTTATCAATTGTCGAAACAAGATTTTAGCAAATTTATTAATGCAACTCAATACCAGTCGTACTATTTTACATTAATAATGAACCCGGTTATATCAACATTAGCCAACAAAAACCAGTTTGCCGATTATCTATATTTAACATTGCCTTTTTCGCTTTACGGAATTTTTGGATATAAAAAATTTTGGAGGGTTTATTCAGCCGTTGTTTTTACTCTTTCATTAACATTCATAGGTTTATTGATTTCAAAATCGGTGTGGGGTTCGGCTGGTGTATTTTTACTAATTATTGTAATATCAGGAGCTTTATACATTTTAAAACATAAACCACAAAATACAAGCTATTCAAAAACTGTGGCATTTAAATCGGTATTTGTTGTAATTTGTTCAATAATATTAGGTATTTCGCTATCGGTTTTTTTAAACAGCGATATTAAAGCCGTACAAATAATAAAAGATAAAATTTACCAGGTAATAAAGCCCGAAGAGTCGCATACAGCAAATTACTCGCCCGATAACCCGTCGTCGGCCGAGACAAGGTTGTTTGTTTGGAAAAAAACATTACAAATGGCTGTTGATAACCCTGTAATTGGAGTTGGGGCTGGTAATTGGCGGCTAAACTTAGGTAATTACGGTTTTAACGAGTTTGAACACGACATTAGGCAGGGAGTAAAAAATTTTATGCGCCCACACAACGATATTTTAGGGAAAGCCGCCGAAACTGGTTTTGTAGGACTTGCTTTGTTTTTGTTTATTTATATAGCGGCAATGGTTATTGCGTTCCGAAATATGCTTATAAAAACAGCCTTTGCCGATAAAGTAATTTATTTAGGTTTTTTTGCCATGCTTGTTGGCTATTTAATCGACCTTTTTGTAACATTTAGCCGTGAACGAATATCACACAATATTATTTTTATAATTGTAGTTGTGCTAATAATAAGCGATATACAAAGCAAAAAAATAAGAAAAGTGCAAAAACCATTAAATACTTATTTTAAATGTGCACTTTTAAGTTTGGTACTTATATTTTCAGCCGGTTTTATATATGTGTCGGTACGCATGTATAAAGGCGAACAATATGCACGTGAGGCATATTTAGGTACATTACAAAAAAATCCAAAACGCATATTAAGGGCAACACGCAGCTATAACAGCCAGCTGTACACTATCGACCCATATACAATACCCGTTGCTTATTACCGTGGTAACGCATATACATTAAACAACGATTATAAAAAAGCCTTTGAGTGTTATAAAATTGCTCATAAAAACCACCCGTATAACATAAGGGTACTTAACAACTTAGCAACAGTTTACGATTATTTGGGCGATAGTAAAACAGCCCTTAAATACTATAAAGAAGCATTGCGAATATCACCCCGCTACCGCGAGGTTGTAATTAATACCGCCATTATTTTTTCGAATCAAAACCAACATGATTCGGCATTATATTATATATCGCAAATACCTTTTGATGGAAAAAATACCGAAAAATTTGACGAAGCTTATTCGAAAATATGCATACGAAAAGCAGCAAGTATAGCAACACACAAAAATGTTGATGCAATAAAAAAATGGGTAAAAGACGAAAAAAGAATAAAAAGTACATTTGTAAAATTTCAGAAAAAACAAAAAACATTTGACGAAATTTTATATGAAGATTTGACGAATTAGTTTATTTTTTGGAAAATATATGCTATTTTTAAAGCTTTAATTTTGTGTGAAGGATAAATATTAATAAATAACAGTACGATTACATGAAAAGGTTTTTAATTTTATTAGTTGTAGTTTCTTTTGGTATTGCATTGCTTGGCTCATGCAAAAGCCAAAATTGTCCGGCTTATTCACAAGTCGAAACTGAACAGGTGGTAATACCGGGATAGAAATAAGAAGGCCTCTGTTAAAGAGGTTTTTTTATATCGCTGAGTTGTTGTTCGATAATTTTAAATTGCTAATTTTAAATTATGCAAAACAATTATCAATTAAAACTAACAACTGTAATAATTTTTTTATGCATGCAGGTTGTTTTATATGCGCAGGGCGATATTACAACCGAACATAAAACAATTACCAGAAACGAGAAAAGCGGTTACTTACAATTAAACAGTAATGGTTGGGGTTTTGGTTACACCCAGGGTAAAATGAAAAGTATATACCGCAAAAACCTATATACAGTCGAATTTTCGGTAATAAACCACAAAAAAGAAGTTAAAATAAACAACCCATTAAACCCCGAAGGCAGGCGTTTTGTATTTGGTAAAAAAAACGAGTTTTATACGTTAAGGCTTAGTTACGGAAATTTACTGACACGATATTTTAAACGCGACAAAGGAGGTATTGAAGTACGCTACATATATAATGTTGGCGCGAATTTGGGATTTTTAAAACCTGTTTATTACGAAATTGGTAACGAATTTACCGGCATAACAGTTGAAAAGTATAACTCATCGATACATAATTACTTACAAATAAACGGTAAGGCCAGTTATTTTAAAGGTATTAACGAAACAACTGTAGTACCCGGGATATTTTTAAAAGCCGGGGCAAGTTTTGAATTTAGCTCAAAAGACATTATTATTAATGCTATTGATTGTGGATTGATACTTGATGTTTATCCTAAAGAAATCGAGATTATGGCTGGAAACAATAATAATTTCTATTTTGTGTCGCTATTTGTAGCATACAGGTTTGGACGGATAATAAACCCCAGGGTAAAAAACATAAAACCAGTTGAAAATATTTAATTTATTTAGTTAAAATAGATTATAATTACATGACCAAATGCATGCAATTATAAGCATATTTTTTATATATTGTCAACCCAAATTTAATGGGGAAAACTTAGTTGTAAATTATTAATTATGAAGCAGAAATATCTTATTATTAGTGTTTTTGTCGTAGTTGTTACAGGGCTTTCGATGCTATTATTAAATGTTAATGGTGATAATAAAGCCCTATATACACCACGTCAAGATATTAAAACACCGGCACAATCGGCAGGCGGGGCAATTGAATATTTAAGGTTTTTAAGAGCCAACCCCGAAACCGGGACAGTTGATTTAAACGATGTGCGCAAAGCTCAATCGCAAGCAAAACAATTACTTAAGTTAAAATCGGGACAAGGGGCTTGGGAATTTATAGGACCCGACAACATAGGTGGCCGTACCCGTGCAATACTTATTGATAACGAGAATTCGGACATAATGTACTCGGGCGGTGTAAGTGGGGGCTTATGGAGGTCGACAACGAAAGGCCAATATTGGGAGCAGGTAGGTGGAAATTTCGACAATATTGCAGTAAGCTGTATTAGTCAAGCCCCAAATGGCGATATTTACTTTGGTACTGGCGAGGGTTTTTTATCATATCCAGGTATGAAACCAGATGGTGATGGAGGTTCGGGAATGGCCGGTAAAGGAATTTATAAATCGACTGACCGTGGGGAAACTTTTAGTATGCTTGCGTCAACATCGGAATTTAATATTGTTTACGAAGTAGCTTGTGACCCTACAAATGAAAATATTGTTTATGCCGGTACCCTTAAAGGTTTATTAGTATCGAACGATGCTGGTAAAACCTGGGCAAATGTTGAAACCGACGAAGAGAAATTTAATATTTCATATGGTTACGACATTCAGGTAGCATCAAACGGTGCTGCAGTTGCATCGATACGTAATTACTGTTTTGTAAAAAAAGCTGGTGAAACAATTTTTAAATTACGTTCGAGCGACGATGAGACTAAAAAATGGATACATTCAAGCAATATAGGCCGCATGGAATTTGCAATTGCACCTCAAGACGATAATTATATTTATTGCGTTGCTGCAGTTGGTTCGGGTGTGCCAAATTCAAAACTTAGGAATATTTACCGCTCAACCGATGGTGGCGATACCTGGGTGGTTATTGGTAAAGGAGGTTCCGATTTGTTTCAACCACTTGGTGGACAAGGGTGTTATGATATGACAATTGCTGTAAACCCGCAAAATAAAGACCATGTAATTGTTGCAGGTTTAGATGTATATTCGGGAAGCGCAGTTCATTCGGGCGATTTGTTCTCATGGTCGCAAATGACATTTTGGTCGTTACCAGCATGGTATCAAAATTATGTACATGCCGACCAACATGTTATAGTATTCGACAAAAAACAACCCGATGTGTTTTATATTGGCAGCGACGGTGGCATATCGCGCGGCTACTTTGGCCGCGATGGGATAGACGTTCAGTTTACAACTTTAAATAAAAATTTTAATATTACTCAGTTTTACGGTATTGCTGTTAACGGTGTAGGTCAGTTTTTAGGCGGTACCCAAGACAATGGTTCAATATTGGTTGACGGTAAAGGAAATACCCCCAAAAGTGGTTTCGATGTATGGGGTGGTGATGGTGGCCATACCGAAATGTCGACAATATACCCGACTTTAGCTTTTGCAACATTGTATTATGGCGGATTAAAACGCAATATTGATGCAAATTACGAAGACTGGAATACATTTTATTCGCCAAACCTTGCACAAATACATTGGAAAGGTCCAAACTATGTTTCAGACCCATCGCAAGGTGCATTTGTTACACCAATAGCTTATTGGGAAACCGATAACGATGAGTTAAGTGATGATGTTGCATGGATAGAGTGCCAAAAAGCTTTTAAAAAAGATACAGTTTTAAATTTAGGTAGTTTTAATATAACCGGAGCCCCAATAAAAGTTAAATTAACGCAAGATTATTCAAAAGGCGACACTATTTATTATGACGACCCATACTCGTCGCTATTTGCATTAGGCATGACAAGGGCTATATGGATTACCCGCAGTGCCAGTAATTTTACAAAAGGACAGTTAACCGACAAAGACTGGTGGTGCGCAACAAAACGATCGTTGTTTAGTAGTGGTGAAACGGTTACTCAAATAAAATTCTCTGCCGATGGTAATCATTGTTTCTTTGCAACAAATTTTAGTAACCTGTTTAGGTTATCGAACCTTAACGAAGCACGCGACGAAGAGTCGGGAGCTGCAGCTGTTGGTAATAAATTTGAAGACAACCCGTTGGTAAAAACAAACGTTACAAAAATAGCTAACTTTGGTGGCCGTGCGATTACAGGGCTTGCTGTTGACGAGTTTAATGTTGACAACTTAATTGTTACACTTGGCAACTATGGTTATAACGATTTTATTCATTTATGTACAACTGCATCAAGTTGTATCGAGTCGGAATCAAAAGTGCATTTTACCGATATAACCGCAAACCTGCCAAAAGCTCCAACATATTGTGCAATTATCGACATAAGTTCAAGTCAGGGTCGCGTACTTGTTGGTACTGAGTTTGGTGTATATTCAGCTAATAATGTAATAGGTGGCGATATTCAAAAAATATCGTGGACAACTTTTAACGAAGGTTTAGGACCTGTACCTGTTTTTGAAATGCGCCAACAAACAAAAGGCTGGCCATGGTCGAAACTTAAAGGTGAAATTTATATTGGAACACATGGTTTAGGTGCGTTTAAAAACTCATCGTTTTTAACCGGTGTTAACAACGATACAGATAGCGGATTAAAAAATTCGGATAATGATATTAATGTTGTTGTGTATCCAAACCCTGTTAAAACAACTGCAACAGTTAACTTTACCATTAAAACCGACAGTCGTATAACCATATCGGTATACAATTTGAGTGGAGTATTAGTAAATAATATATCGCAAAAACAATATTATAAGGGTGATAACCAGGTTACGGTTGATATGTCGCAATATGTTGAGGGTACTTATTTAGTAAGGGTTTCAGACGGAGTTAACTACATTACCAAGCAGGTAATTAAAAAATAGAAAAAAAAAGAGGCCTTTTTTTTAGGTCTCTTTTTTTTATAATAGTATTACATTTATTAAAAAATGCAGCGTGTTATAAAACAGTTTAATTAATTATTTTGTAAATTTGCGCCGAAATGTAAATTTTATCTAAAAATCATAAATTATGTCAAAAATTAAAATTGGTATTAACGGGTTTGGCCGTATTGGTCGTTTTGTTTTCCGTGTAGCCGTAGCAAGCGAAGATGTTGAGGTGGTTGGTATTAACGACCTTATCGATGTTGATTACATGGCTTATATGTTGAAATACGACTCAACACACGGTCGTTTTAAAGGTACTGTTGAAGTAAAAGACGGTAAACTGGTAGTAAACGGTAAAGCAATACGTGTTACAGCCGAAAGGAACCCGGCAGATTTGAAATGGGGTGAAATAGGTGCTGAATACGTTGTTGAATCAACAGGTTTATTCCTTGAAAAAGGGAAAGCTCAAGGCCATATTGATGCTGGTGCCAAAAAAGTTATTATGTCGGCTCCATCGAAAGATGATACACCAATGTTTGTTATGGGCGTAAACCACAAATCATACAAAAAAGACATGAACTTTGTATCGAATGCATCGTGTACAACAAACTGTTTAGCTCCGGTTGCTAAAGTTTTAAACGATAATTTTGGTATTGTTGAAGGTTTAATGACTACAGTACATGCTACAACAGCTACTCAAAAAACAGTTGACGGCCCATCGGCTAAAGACTGGAGAGGTGGCCGTGGTGCAGGTCAAAACATTATCCCATCGTCGACAGGTGCAGCTAAAGCTGTTGGTAAAGTAATACCCGAATTGAACGGTAAACTTACTGGTATGGCTTTCCGTGTACCTACTCCTGACGTATCGGTTGTTGATTTAACTGTACGTTTAGCTAAACCAGCTCCTTACAAAGCTATTTGCGAAGCTATGAAAAAAGCCAGCGAAGGTGAAATGAAAGGTGTATTAGGTTATACTGAAGAGGCTGTTGTGTCGAACGACTTTGTTGGCGAAACTTGCACATCGATTTTTGATGCTGATGCAGGTATTGGTTTAAATGACAACTTTGTTAAAGTTGTATCGTGGTACGATAATGAAATGGGTTACTCAACAAAAGTTGTTGAATTAATTCGTCATATGTACTCTGTTGATCACGCTTAATTAGTTTAATAAAAATATCTAAGCCGTACTTTTAGTGCGGCTTTTTTAGTAAAAAAGGGTTTGGATAATGTTCCAAACCCTTTTTTTTACAAACTAAGTTGAGCGATTCGCTCAATTTGGGTTTTACCTAAGTTGAGCGATTGGAGCTATGCGAACAAACGCTTTACTTAGGTATAAT
>CAZJCR010000158.1:0-9182 GCA_964544385.1 uncultured Bacteroidales bacterium | reverse complement strand
CTTACAATAATTACATTTTTACTTTAGGTTTGGCTGGTATTACCGCTACTTTAACCGAAACATCGGTTACTAGTATTTGCGACAATGGTTCGGCTTTATCGATACCTGTAACACTTACCGGCGAACCAAACTGGAATTTAGCATACAGGGTTGCTAATGATGCTACTTTGGCATTTGTCGATTTTTCGGCCTCGGGTATCACAACTACCGATTACGAAATATCGCTAACCGGTACCGACCTTGAGTCGATTGCAAATACCGGGGCATCAACAAATTATACAATAACACTACTTAGTGTTACCGATAATACTGGTTCAACCGGGGTGTGTACGGGTGAAACTGAGTTCACTGTTTTACTGACATACAAACCCGATATTACTGGTGTATTTACTGTGGGTGTTAACGAATCGCGCCAGTTTAGTACAACTGTTAATGGTTCAAATACTTATCAATGGTCGTGGGTTGGAACATCGGGGAGCCATGGTTCGCCAAATTATACAACAAACCCTTTTACAACAACAATAACCGGTACTGTTGGTACTTACCAGTTGCGTGTTGTCGAAACCACAGGTACTTGTACTGCCGAAGATGTACAGTCAATTACTGTAATTAACACACCGGCACCAAGCATTACTTCGCTCGACGATACCGACAATAATGTTTGTGTTAACGAAACTGCTGTTTACTCAACAACTCAAGTTCCAGGGCATACTTATGCTTGGACAATTACAGGCGGCGCAATAAATTCAGGTGCAGGTACATCATCGGTATCGGTTACATGGGGCAATACAGCCGGTACAGGTACACTTAAAGTTGTCGAATCGGTAGAGGCTGTATCGGGTCAAAACCAGATTAGTGTTAGTATAAGTGCCATGCCCGACACAAAAACATTAACAGCAAGCACAAATAATTGTACCGGTAACGCTGCATCAATAACCATTGCTGCATCGCAGTTAAATACTACTTATCAGTTGTTTGCTACCGATAACCCATTGGTTATCGTGTCGTCCGATAATGGTAACAATTCTGATATATTACTCTCAACCGGAACTGTTAATACCGACGGCAACCATAATTATTATGTTTTAGCAACTAATCAGGGCTGCGAACTGCGCATACCGGCATCGGGCAACGTGGTTGTAAGTTACAGCCAGGCTCCTGTTGTAAACTATGGTACTGTTCCCGAGTTTTTTAGGGGTAATACCGCTTTGTTGCCTTTTAATATTACCGATGGCACAAGTAATAACTTTACAATAAACTTTAACGAAACTTCGAACCTAAACGGGTTTACCGACAATACGGTTATATCAACTGCGGTTAGTGGAAATATTGAAATTAACGTACCTGTTGAACCTGGCAATAATGTTGATGCGGAAATTTATTTCACAAATACTACGAACAATTGTTCGAGCCAGGTTTTTAACTTAAGTAAAATAATAAGGCAAGACTATGTTTGGAACGGAAGCTTTGACAACGATTGGGCCAACTCGTTAAACTGGCATGGTAGCCGACCCGATAATACACATGATGCCTACATACCAAATGTATCGGTTAAGCCCGTTATTGGTGCTACTGCCGAGGTAAAGAGCATCGAGATAGCACCATCGTCGGAGTTGACGATAACAGGAACTAACCATCTCGATGTTCATGGTAACTGGATAAACAATGGTAATTTTGTAGCAAACAATTCATCGGTTAATTTTGCAAGTGTCGACACAATTTCAGGCTCGTCCGACAATACTTTTTATAATCTTAATATCGATAACTTTGTAGTGTTAAATGCCAGCGCAGGCGACTTATACATAAAAGGTAACCTGTCGAACGACGGAGTATTTAACCACGGCAACGGTACAGTTATTTTTAATGGTACGGCCAACCAATTAATCGAGGGCAATAATTTAACATTCAATAATTTAACTATTGATAATGCCAATGGTTTACACCTCGATAACACAGTTACTGTCGATGGTTTATTGTCGTTAACTAACGGTAATATAACTGTTGATAATGGACAGCAACTTATTTTTGGGGCATCGGCAACTACTAATGGCGGTTCGGTTAATTCGTATGTTAATGGTACAGTATCGAAAACAGGAGTATTTGCTGGCGAGTTTGTTTTCCCGATAGGTAACAGCCACTGGGCACCAATTGGTATTACCCCGGCATCGGGTTTTAACGAAACTACAACCTTTACTGCCCGTTATAACACCACCAAATTTGTGGCCGAAGGTAGCGATTCACTACATAATACTGAACTTGTGCGTGTTAGCGGTTTAGAGTATTGGGACTTGTCGCGTCAAACCGACCCCGATAACGATGCAGCTTGTTATGTTACTCTTTATTGTAACGACATGTTGTTTAGCGAAATTGATGACCCCGCGCATTTACTTGTAGCACACTATAATAGTACTCATAAGTACTGGGAATCGTTTGATTGTACACCAACAGGTTTCGATGCCGCTGGCTTGGCAATAAAGTCGAATGTGCCAATGAAAAGCTTTAGCCCGTTTACTTTTGGTACTACCGAGGGTGCTAATCCATTACCTGTTACTTTAATAAGTTTTACAGCTTATCAGCAAAAAAATAGTGTTAATTTACAATGGGTTACCCAAACCGAGCAGCAAAACGACTATTTTACTTTACAACGTTCGGCCGATGGAGTTAATTTTATTGATATAGGTACTGTTAAAGGTTCGGGCAACAGCTCGGTACAAATTGAATACTCATTTACCGACAATAACCCACTTTTTGGAGCTAATCTTTACCGTTTAAAACAAACCGATTATAACGGCGCGTTCGAGTATTCCGATATAGTTTCGGTAAACTATAATGGTATTAGTTTCGAACCGGTTGTTAAAATACATCCAAACCCGGTTGCCGAAAAAGCGTTTATCTATATCGAATCGTTGTACAACAACGCGTCGGTACAGTTAATAAATGCCAGTGGTGCTTTACTAAAATCGTTTGTTGTTGTAGGCACACAAACCGAAATTGATATGTCGGAATATGTTGGTGGTGTATATAGCTTGCGTATAGTATGCGACGGAAAAGTTATAGTTAAAAAGATAATTAAACTATAAAATATAATGCTTATTATAAAAAAGCCGTTCAAATTATGCACGGCTTTTTTTGTTTTATCATTAAATTAGGTTTAAAAAAATAGTTTATGGAGTTTGTAAAAACCAGTATTAATATAGCAGGTATACGAGTTGATGAGCCAGTTACCGTTTTAACCGATTTGCTGGTAGCTGCAGTATGTTTTTATGCATATTATAAATTAACAAAAATATCGGGCAAACAAAAACTACATTACTATTTAAGGTATTACTTTATTACTATGGGCATTGCAACATTTTTAGGCGGTGTAGTGGGTCATGGCTTTTTATATGCCCTTCCATACAATCAAACGTTGGCAGTATCGCCATGGAAATTGCCCGGGTGGTATGTGTCAATGTTATCGATAGCTTTGCTCGAGCGCGCTGTTATTGAACGTGCAAAAGTGCTTGTTAGCCCAAAACTTGGTAGTTTTTTTTCGATACTTAATATTGTTGAATTACTCACTTTTGTTACTATAGTTTTTATAACCGTAAATTTCTTTTTTGTCGAAGTACACTCGGCTTATGGTTTATTGGTTGTAACCACCAGTTTTTCGATATTTATTTACTATAAAACCAAACATAAGGGTAGTGCATTATTTATTACAGGCGTAGCCTTTTCGGCAGTATCGGCACTTTTTTTTATAAACCACTGGGGTTTGCACAAATGGTTTAATTATTTCGATATCAGCCATACCTTAATGGCTGTAGGGGCATGGTTTTTTTATCGTGGTGCCCGTTACATGGTATTAAACCCCATAAAAAGTGCGAAAAAATAACAATATTTTTAAGCTTTGCGGTTATAATATAAATGCTTGTAAATGTCAAAATATCAGTAAAATAGTAATTCTATTTATTTTTTGGATATTGTAGTTAAGTATTTATAATGTTTTGTAAGTACTACTAATTAAAGGTTATTTAGAGACGTAATTTTAAAGGTTTACAAAGCAAATAATACTTTAAATATGTCAAAACTATCTTACGAGCAAGGCTTGTCAAATATCGCGCTTAAAGGCGAAACAATTACCCAGGCATTAAAAAACACAGTCGATAAATTTCCCGATAACGAGGCATTAGTTGTGCCATATCAAAACTATAGGGCAACATACTCGCAATTTTGGTACGATGTTGAAAAAGTGGCAAAATCGTTAATGGCCTACGGGGCTCAAAAAGGCGACCGCGTTGGTATTTGGTCGCCAAACCGTTACGAGTGGGTACTTATGCAATTTGCCACAGCACGTGCCGGCGTTATTATGGTAAATGTTAACCCGGCATACAGGTCGCACGAGCTGCTTTATGCTTTAAACCTTTCGGAGATAAAACTCCTTGTTATGGCAAAAGGCTTTAGGCAAACAAATTATACTGATATACTTAACGACATTAGGGGCGAATGTAAAACTCTTGAAAAAGTTGTAGTTATTGATACCGATTGGGAGCAATTTATTGAAAAAGGTATTGTTATTACCGACGACGAACTTTACCAGCGCGAATTGCTGTGCGAGTTCGACGATGCAGTTAATATCCAGTTTACATCGGGTACCACAGGCGCACCCAAAGGAGCTACTTTATCGCATCACAATATTTTAAACAATGGTTTTTTTATTGGCGAACGCCTTAAATACACCGAGAACGACAGGGTTTGTATTCCGGTACCCTTGTACCATTGCTTTGGTATGGTTTTATGTAACATGGCTTGCGTTACCCATGGTTCGTGCATGATTTTAACCGGCGAGGCTTTTGACCCCGAAATTGTTATGAAAATAGTAGAGCAGGAGCGGGCAACATCGCTAAACGGTGTGCCTTTAATGTTTATTGCCGAGTTGGCACACCCAAATTTTAGTAAATATAATTTTACATCATTACGCACAGGCATTATGGCCGGTTCGCAATGCCCCGAGAAAACAATGCGCGAGGTACGCGAAAAAATGAACATGACCGACGTTGCAATATGTTACGGAATGACTGAAACATCGCCGGTTAGTACACAAACTTTTGTCGACGACGACGAATACCGCCGTTGCGCAACCGTGGGTAAAGTACAGGCTCACTTAGAAATTAAAATTGTTGACCCCGCTACAGGCAAAATTGTGCCCCGCAACACTCCCGGCGAGTTTTGTACACGTGGTTATTCGGTTATGCTTAAATACTGGAACAACCCCGAGGCTACAAAAGCTGTTATTGACGATGGACGTTGGATGCATACAGGCGACGTTGCCGAAATGGACGACCATGGTTACGTTAAAATTGTTGGACGTATTAAAGATATGATTATTCGCGGGGGTGAAAATATTTCACCTTTCGAAATTGAAGAATTTTTGCAACACCACCCCCTGATTAAAGCAGTTCAGGTTATTGGAGTACCCGATGCCAAATACGGCGAGGAGGTTATGGCATGGGTAGTGCTTAAAAATAATGTTACAATTACACCCGACGAGCTTAAAGCTCACTGTAAAGGCCAAATAGCAACATACAAAATTCCTAAATACTGGAAATTTGTCGACGATTTTCCAACAACCGTTACAGGTAAGGTGCGCAAAATCGAAATGCGCGAAATATCGACAAAAGAACTTGGTTTAACAGGTTACGGGCAAAAAGATATCAGAGCCGAAATTATAAAATAAATTCTATTTCCATATTCTGTATTATTAAAATGTAGCGCGGTTAACAAAGTATTGTTGGCCGCGTTTTTTATATATAACCTAAGTTGAGCTGTTAAAGCGTGGAAAATAAACGCTTTACTTAGGTATAATTCCGATTGAGCCATTAGCTCAATTTATGTATAAGGCAAAACTAAATATACATTACCATTGTTACAATATAAAGCTTTAATTAAACTTGCCCTTTATAATTGTTTTTGATTATAAATACATCTAATTATCTTTGGGGGTTTTATAAAAAAAGGGTATTAAAATTATTAATATGATTTGTACAAACCATTTATCACACAAGGCTCTTATCTTAAAAGATAAAGTATATACCTACGGGGAGTTATTGTCGCAAATAAATTACTTTTCGCAACAATTTTCTGAAACAAAAGCCGACAAAATTGCAATATTTTCCGAAAACCGCGCCGAATGGGTATTCGCGTTTTATGCAGGGTGGCAAAATAATTGCACAGTTGTACCTATCGACTACACATCGTCGAACCGCGACGTTGCTTATATTTTAAACGACTGCAAACCCGAGCTAATATTTACAAGCCAGGCAAAACTTGCCGACTTGCAAACTATACTGCCCGAATTAAGTTATACACCCCAAATAATTAATTTCGACAGCCTGCCGGTACATATAGCCCAAACAATTGACACATGGCAACAATCTGCCGACATTGAGCGCACGGCAGTAATAATTTATACATCGGGTACCACCGGTAGCCCAAAAGGGGTAATGCTTAGCTATAAAAACTTAATGGCAAACCTAAAAGCTGTTTGCCACGATACGCAAATTTACACAAAACAACGTAACGTACTGATGCTTTTACCATTGCATCATATTTTTCCGCTTGTGGGAACAATGATGGCACCACTTTATGTAGGCAGTTCAATTGTTGTGTCGCCAACAATGCAAACCACCGATATTATGGACACTTTAAAAAACAATACAGTGCATATAATGATTGGGGTACCGCGCCTTTTCGAGCTTATGTACAAAGGTATAAAAGCCAAGGTTGACGCCGGGTTGGCAGGCCGCGTGTTTTTTAAAATAATAAACCTTACAGGTATGCGCGGTTTAGCAAAAAAATTGTTTAAAAAAGTACACCAGGGCCTTGGCGGGAATATCGAAATTATTGTTAGCGGCGGTGCAGCATTGCCTGTTGATGTTGGTAACTTTTTTTATAAACTCGGGTTCGATATACTCGAAGGTTACGGAATGACCGAAGCCGCTCCTATGATATCGTATAACCGGCCCGGCATTATAAGGATAGGAACACCCGGCCAAAAAGTAAACGATATGCAGGTTGAAATTCGCGACGGCGAAATTGTTGCCAAAGGCGATAATGTTATGAAAGGTTACTATAACCGCCCCGACGAAACCGCCGAAATACTTAAAGATGGTTGGCTATACACCGGCGACTTAGGATACATCGATAAAAAAGGTTTTATATACATTACAGGACGTAAAAAAGAGATTATTGTACTGTCGAACGGTAAAAATATTAACCCTGCCGAACTCGAAGTATTGTTAGAACGACAATCGGGTTTTATTACCGAGGCTGCCGTATTTTTACACGATAACCAACTACATGCCGCAATTGTTGCTAACTATTCGGAATTAGCGGCTGCAGACATTAAACACCCCGAAAAGCTCTTTAAAGACGATATTATACCAGCTTTTAACAAAGAACAAAGCTCGTATAAACGAATAATGAAATTTACACTTGTAAAAACCGATATACCCCGCACCCGTTTAGGTAAAATACAACGGTTTAAACTGGCCGAACTGCTCGATAAACAACAGTTAAAACGTAAACAAACCGATAATATTGAAACCGAAGAATACATAGTTGTAAAAAACTATCTCGAGAGCCAGGTTGATACCGATATTATGCCCGACGACCATCTGGAATTTGATATTGCACTCGACTCGTTAGGCAAGCTTGGACTTATGGAATTTATCGAAGGTACTTTTGGTATAAAAATCGACGAACAAAAACTTATGAGCTTTCCATCGGTACGAAAAATGGCCGAATTTATATCCGACAATAAACTAAAACAAAAGGTTGAAGGCATTAATTGGTCGAACATTTTAAAAGAACGCGTTACCCTAAAATTACCAAAAGTTTGGTTTACACAAAGCATGATAAAACACTCGTCGAAATACTTTTTTAAGCTTTATTTTAAGTTTAAAGGCGAGGGAGCCGAGCTTGTCCCCGACGGCCCTTGTATTATAGCTCCAAACCATCAAAGCTATTTCGACGGGGCTTTGGTTGCATCGCTTTTAAAAGATAAAACAATGCGCCGTACCTATTTTTATGCAAAAAAGAAACATGTTAACAATTTCTTTTTAAGGTTTTTAGCAAGCAAAAACAATGTTATTGTTATGGATATTAATAAAGACCTTAAAGAATCGATACAAAAACTTGCCGAAGTACTTAAACAGGGTAAAAAAATAATAATTTTTCCCGAGGGTACACGTAGTAAATCGGGCGAGGTTGGCGAGTTTAAAGCAATGTTTGCTATTTTGAGCAAAGAACTTAACGTGCCAGTAGTGCCGGTAGCTATTAGCGGGGCTTTTAAAGCATTACCTACGGGCAGCCGTATACCAAAATTATTTACCAAAGTAAATGTTAAGTTTTTAGAACCTGTTTATCCCGAAAATCACGATTACCAGTCGTTAACAAATTTTGTACGATACCAAATAGCTCAAAATATTATTCAATAATAAATTAAAATTTATATACATAATGTTCGAAAACGATTTACAAAAAGTTAGTTATGGTTTTGGTGTAAATATTGCCCAAAACATGAAACAACAAGGAATGTTTGATATTGATGCCAATGTTTTGGCACAAGGTATAAATGATTATATGAGTGGAGCAAACCTGCAAATACCAGTTGAAAATATACAAGCAATTTTACAAGAATATTTTGCACAGTTACAACAAAAACAGTTTGCCAAAAATATTGAAGACGGTGAAAACTTTTTACGCGAAAACGCGAAACGGAAAGGCGTTGTAACCTTGCCAAGTGGTTTACAGTACGAGATAATTACCGCTGGCAGTGGTGTTAAGCCAAAACTTACCGACAAAGTAACTACTCATTATCATGGTACTTTAATTGACGGAACAGTTTTTGACAGTTCGGTGCGCCGTGGCCAGCCTGCAACTTTCCCGGTAAATGGTGTTATAAAAGGTTGGGTTGAGGCTTTACAGCTAATGCCATCAGGTTCTAAATGGAAACTTTATATACCGTCGGAACTGGCTTATGGTACTAACCCGCACCCTGGAGGCCCAATTGAGCCGCATATGACATTAATTTTCGATATCGAATTAATATCGGTAAATTAAAATACTTTTTAAAAGTAAAATGGTTTTGAAAACGAAATAAAAACAATTACTTTTGCCGCGCTAAAGCTGATTGGTCTCGT
>CAZJCR010000157.1:5593-9203 GCA_964544385.1 uncultured Bacteroidales bacterium | reverse complement strand
CGTACGACTTCGTAGGTTCGAATCCTGCTCTCCCCACACTTTTAATTAACACAATCCACAATTATATTTTATTATTTATATGCCTTATTATGGCATATTATGTTTAGCTTTAATATTTTAAAGGCTCTTTATTTAACAATTATTGAGCGAACCGCTAAACCAATATATACTTTGTAATAAACTCAATTAATTTGGTTAAATAAACACTACAAACGCTACATTGTGGATTATCCTAAGTGTAACACTTGTAAGCTTTTTTTTAAACACTCAAATTAGGTATAAATAACAGCTCAACATTTGTTTTTAAATGGTTTTTACTTTTACATAAAGTACCACTAAAATTTATAATTTTGCAAAAGCAAAAAAATTAACACCATTAATTTGTACCATAGTTTTAAAATAGTATAAATAAATTAAAAATGAACAAGGCAGTATTGGTATGGGGTTACATAGCATCGTTTATATTATTGCTTGGTGCAATTTTTATGAACCTTAATTTTATTGCCGGCAAAGTACTTTATTTAACAGGTTTTTTTTCGTTCAACTTAGGTTATTTATTACCATTGTTTTTGGTAATGTTCCAAAAAAACCAGGAGAACAAAATAGGCTTAGTATTAGTTTTTGGTGTACTTGGTTTTTTAACATTCTTAACCGGGGTGTCGTTTTTTGTAGTAAACTGGGGCGGTGGCATTGTTCTTATATATGTAGGGGGCAGCATTTTAATCTTAGCAATATTAACAATAATATCATTATCGCGCCGGTTTTACGAAACACATATCGACTCATGGTTCCCAATACTTATTTTTGGGGTTTTTATAGTTATAAGCTTATTAACAGGCATGGTACACAGGCATGTAATGCGCGTGTTTACACTAAATAACATGCAATCGGTAGAGCTACTTGAGTCGATAAATGCAAAAAACATACAATTATACCAGCAAATTTCAATGCTCGACACATTATCGAATACCGAATTTTTAAACATAAAAACATCGGTAAAAAAACTAAAAACCGAGTCAGACATTATTAACCACTATATTGACGAAATAAAAATATGCCTTATAAGGAAAGTTGAGGGCGAGGAGTATGAATTTATCGATTTTAAAGCTTTAGATAATTTAGTACCAGTACAATCGAATGTTGAGATAAACTCGGTAAGGCGTTTTATGTTAAGCAAAAAAAACGGTAGGGCATATCAGCTAAAAGATTCGATAAACAGTTACCACCAAAAAATTAGCGCATTAATACCTGCCGACCAACTTTGGCTTATTGAGTACACCAACCGGAGCCTTAATACCGGGGTTTATAACCTCGAAGACAGAAAGTTTAACCAAACCTGGGAAGAACAAAACTTTTTAAACTTTCCGCTCATAACAGTTTTAAACCAGCTTACCGATATACAACGGCGTATAAAAAGCGTTGAGGCCGAACTATTAAACTATTATCACAAAAAAGCACTTAGGCTTAGCGATGGAATTATTACTGTTGCCCCAAGCTCAAATAACAGGCAAACAATTAATTAAATTTGATATAAAAAGCCGGTTAGTATATTAAAACCTAAGTTGAGCGGTTGGAGCTATGCGAACAAACGCTTTACTTAGGTATAATCCCGATGTAGAGTTTGTTGTGTTTCACCAACTAAGCGCAGTGAAACACTTACAAAATCTAAATCGATTGAGCATTTCGCTCAATTTGGGTAAAAATATAGCAAATAGTTAAGTTTGGGTTATAGTATAAAATGGTAAAAAAAAATATTTAGGTTTTTTTAGCTTGTTAATTTGTTTGAACAGAAAAATAATATATTTTTGCAGTCCGAAAAATACAATAAGATATTAACGAATTGATAGATACAGCAACAACGAAAAATTTTGAGCAATGAAAAGAACATTCCAACCATCGAATAGAAAAAGAAGGAACAAACATGGTTTCCGTGAGCGCATGGCTACAAAAGCCGGTCGCAAAGTTTTAGCATCGCGCAGGGCAAAAGGCCGCAAAAAACTTACCGTTTCTGACGAGCGTCGTCATAAAATGTAAAAAATTTTATACTTACATATAAAAAAGAGCAAGGGTGTACTTTGCTCTTTTTTTTTATCTGTTCACTCATTTTTGTTACATTGCTGCACATTTGTGTTTTTTCGACAAAAATCTATTAACATGGCTAATTTAAAGTACTTATTAACAAAAAACTTTTGGCGTTGGGTTTTATATGCCGTTATATTTTATATTATAGTTTTGATATTAGTGTTTGTAGGTTTACGGTTTTACACTTTACATGGTAAATCGATGCAAGTTCCCGATTTTAAAGGCTTAACAACCGACAGAGCCGTTAAACTTGCAAAATATAACCACATGAAAATGCAAATTATCGACTCGGTTTATATTCCATATTTACCCAAAGGAAGCATTATTGACCAAAACCCGAAACCAGGCGTTAACGTTAAGCGTAACCACACCATTTTTGTAAGCACAAATGCATTTAACCAAGCCAGGGTTGAGATGCCAAACATTATAGGCGTTTCGTTCCGACAAGGAAAAACAACGCTCGAGAGCCGCGGCCTTAAAGTTGGAAGGCTTATTTATAAACCCGATTTTGCCGAAAACAATATACTCGACCAACTATTAAATGGCAAAACAATTAACACCGGACAATTAGTTGAAAAAGGCCAAACCATCGATTTAGTTTTAGGAAATGGTTATGGCCGACGCACATCGCCAATACCAAACGTTTATAACAACAACTATTACTCGGCGGTTAGCGCAATTAACGACGCTTACCTAAATATTGGAATTGTTACTTTTGATACCAGCGTGCACAATTATCACGACACCATTAATGCAAAGGTATATAAACAAAGGCCCGTTTTTTACGAATCGGGGCGTGCCGTTTTTGGCTCAAAAGTCGATTTATGGTTATCGGTAAACCCAAATGTTTTTATTAACGATACAGTTAACCAATAAAATAATATTGACATAACACCGTTTAACTTTTTTGAAAAACATTATCGAAAAAAGTTTATCAATATAATAAACTGCGCCTACTTAAAAAAGACGGACACTAATTAACAAAACATTTATTAAGTGAAACATATACTTACATTTTTTATTGTATTATTGTCAGCAAATATCCTTTACCCACAAGAGCAATTAAGGAATTTGTATGGAAACCCCCAACTCGAAAACATCGAATATAAAAAATCGATAAAAATTAACCGAAGTACAACATTACCATTTTTCGACGATTTTTCGGGCACAAATATTTACCCCGACGCGCAAAACTGGGACAATAACTACGTGTTTATTAACAACAACTATGGCCGTGGTCCGGTTACTATTGGTGTAGCTACTTTCGACGCTGTTGACCAGCACGGCAACCATTACCAAAACGCGTCGGCATCGCCATACGTGGCCGACACTTTAACATCGCGCGTTATCGATTTATCGGATGCCGATAAAAACACACTATACTTTTCGTTTTATTATCAGCCGCAAGGCAATGGCGAAAAACCCGAAAAAAACGACTCGCTTGTTTTGCAATTTTTTACTGCCGACAGCCTTTGGCAAACAGTATGGTTTGCAAATGGCGACAATTTTAACAACTTTAGGCTTAACA
>CAZJCR010000157.1:4622-5563 GCA_964544385.1 uncultured Bacteroidales bacterium | reverse complement strand
GCCTTGCCGCCGACAATTATAAAGATACCATTGAGTTTGCTTATGTCGTTTTTGGAGTAAAAAACAGTCAATATTTTCACAATAATTTTAGGTTCAGGTTTTATAATTACGCAAGTTTAAATACCATTGCCGACCCGTCGGATGCTACAAATGGCGACCACTGGAACATTGATTATGTTTACCTTGCACAAGGCCGCGACAGTAGTAACTGGATGCACAACGACGTTACAATGATTGAAGCACCAAACTCGTTTATAAACCTTTACTCGTCGGTGCCCTGGCCACATTACAATGCTAATAGCAATGCGCGCTTTCGCGATATTTACCTTCACATGCGCAACAACAGCGGAGTTGTGCGCACACTTAACCAAATAACACTTTACTTTACCGACACTCAAACCGGCAAAACCGACTCGCTCGATTTAGGAAACCTTGAGAATATAGCCCCGCGTGCCAACAACCGCGACAAAAGCCGGTCGTTTACCGATAGCCCCATAACATGGGACAACCGTAAATCGGCATCGTTTATTATGAAAACAACTTTTTTTACCGATAATATTGACATAACACAAAATAACTCGGCGGTACGGTACCTTAATTTCGACAATTATTACTCATACGACGACGGTACTGCCGAAAACAGCTATGGAATAAACTCAGCCGATGCAATGGTGGCATATAAATTTACCACCTACAAACCAGATTCGCTTACCGCCGTTAGTTTTTATTTTTTGCGCAACAACCCGCAAACAACTGCCGCCGATGGTTACAAGCTTTGTGTTTGGGCCGATAACAACGGTAAACCAGGCAAACTAATTGTTGAACGCGAAGGAAAAAACATTGAATTTGCCGACAAATTAAACACATTTGTTACCATACCGCTCGATACCTCGGTTTATGTTAACGATGTTTTTTACGTTGGTTGGGAACAAACATCGGCA
>CAZJCR010000157.1:0-4612 GCA_964544385.1 uncultured Bacteroidales bacterium | reverse complement strand
CGGCACTACGCATGAACGTTGGTTTCGACCGTAACAGCAACTCGGCAAAGTACCTGTTTTATAACGTGTACGGTAACTGGGTTAACAGCGAACTTGCAGGGGCACTAATGGTGCGCCCTGTTTTTGGGGCACAAAAACTTACATCGGCAAAAATTATTACTAAGGCCAATGTTAATATTTACCCAAATCCGGCACAAAATATTTTATACATTAAAAATCATCAAAACATACAACTTGTTGAGTTTTATAATATTAACGGCCAAAAAACGGCCAGTTTTAATATAACCGACAGTTATATTGATGTAAGCAATTTAAAAACAGGCATATACCTTGTAAAGGTAATATTGGCTAATGGGAATAGTTCACACCAAAAAGTAGTAATATCGCGTTAAGATACATATAATGATTGATGATAATTTAATAATTGACGATACCGACGAACAAAGCGAACTGTTTGAACACTACAGGTTTGTGGCCGATCCCGGTCAAACACCCTTACGCATCGACAAATTTTTGCAAAACCGAATAGAAAATTCAAGCCGCTCAAAAATACAACTTGCTGCCGATAACGGCTCTATTATGGTAAATGGAGCAGCCGTAAAATCAAATTACAAAGTTAAGCCGGCCGATATTATTACCGTTGTAATGGAATATCCGCCACGCGAAATTGAGATTATACCTGAAAACATACCACTTGACATTGTTTACGAAGACGAAGACCTTGTAATAGTAAACAAACAACCAGGAATGATTGGCATACAGGTATATTAATTTACCAATTTTTAATGGCAACGACGCCCGCCCCGGGCTAATACACCGTATCGATAAAGACACATCGGGAATATTGGTAATTGCAAAAAACGAACAGGCAAAAACAAAAATATCGCTCCAGTTTGCCGACCATACAACACACCGGCGGTATATTGCACTTGTTTGGGGTAATTTTGACGAAGACGAAGGAACAATTACAGGGCATATTGGACGCAGCCCTAAAAACCGCAAATTAATGACAGTTTTTACCGATGGCAGTTTTGGTAAACACGCCGTTACTCATTATAAAGTTATTGAGCGGTTTACATATGTTACACTTGTTGAATGTAGGTTAGAAACCGGGCGTACTCACCAAATAAGGGTACACATGAAACACATTGGCCACCCGCTTTTTAACGACCCCGAGTACGGCGGCGATGCTATTATTAAAGGAACAACTTTTACAAAATATAAACAATTTATACAAAATTGCTTTAACCTAATTCCAAGGCAGGCTTTGCACGCTAAAGAACTTGGTTTTGTTCACCCGGCCAATGGTAAAATGGTTTATTTTGACTCGCCATTGCCCGCCGATATGGAGGCTGTAATTAAAAAATGGCGCGATTATATTAATACCAGGCAACCCGATAACGAATAACTATTTTAATATTTTGTAAAAAAGCTGTTGTTTATATTAAAAAAAAATTATTTTTAAACTTTAATTTAAAACATAATGTTTAATCATAATTGATATTATAATGGAGGGGACAGATAGGAATGAAAATGGGAAAGAACGGGACGAAATTTTTTCGAAACCGGTACGTGCCGGTAAACGGACTTATTTTTTTGATGTAAAAGCTACAAAACGTAACGATTTTTATGTTACAATTACCGAAAGCAAAAAACTTTTTGATGATGGCGGTAACTTCTTTTTCGAAAAACATAAGATATTTTTGTATAAAGAAGATTTTGAAAAATTTGTTGAAGGCCTAAATAATGTTATTGATTACATTAAAACTAACCAGCCACCATTAACAAGTATTGGTAACGAAAACGAATTTACAAACATTAAATTTGAAGATTTAAACAAATAAAAAAAGCCGCAACGCGGCTTTTTTTATTTGTTGTAGTAATATAAACATATTTATATCCCGATGTAGATTTTGTTGTGTTTCACTAACTAAGTGTAGTGAAATACTTACAAAATCTAAATTGATTGAGCCATTAGCTCAATTTAGGTTATAGTCAACGGCAGCTCTGCCGGTACTTATTTGTTTTACAAATTCAACAACTTTTAAATGCTCGGGGTGCTGGGCGTAAATTTCTAAATCGCTGGCAGATTCAAACTCCGATATTAATATTACATCGTAGTTTTTACCATTGTTTAACGAGTTAATGCCAACCTCAATGTTTTTAACCTGGCTTATTAGCGGCTGTAAATTTAACAGGCAGGTTTTTAACTTGTTGGCAAGTTCGGTCTTGCATAAACCATCGTGGCTGTCTTTAATAGTCCACATTACAACATGTTTTATCATAATTAACTGTATTTTTCCATTTTATCGTTAATAGTAACATCGTTATTTGCTGCCGACTGTATTTTAATATAAGTCATCATGGTTTGGGTACCGGCTGCATAGCAAGCCTCATGTACTTTTTTTACTAAAGCCATAAGCTCATCGTAATAGCCCTCGATAACAGTTTCGAACGGGCAAACTTTATAAGGTAACCCCGATAGTTGTATTATTTCGATAGCTTTGTCGACAAGCTGGTAAGGGTTTTTGTTGTTTGCACTTGGCAATACTTGTAAAGCAAGGTTAATTTTGTTATTCATCATCATCATCGTCGTCGTTAGTTATATCATCAATTTGGTCAAATTCAATGTCGTCGATACTTTCGGTTGGTGGGGCGTCGTTTTTGTCAAGAAACTCTTTAATTTCGGTAACCGATAATGTTTTAACGTTAGTTACTAAAAAGTTTGGTTTTAAAAACCCTCCAAATTGGTTACACTCTTCAACAGCAACGCGGAACACTTTTTGAAACGGTATTTCGAATGGTATTAAAGCCAGCATTAAAGCAAAGCTCTCTTCAAAAGTTATCGATTCGAGCTCGCTTTTATTGTTTTTAAGAGCAAATTCGAACTCCGATTGTATCATATTTTTCTGAAAATCGCTAAAATCAGTAATATTATTGCCAATAAGCACAATAAAATAACGCAAAGCATTTCCTTTGCCGCCTAACCCTGTCGATATAAATATTTGGTTCTCTTGTAATAAGTTGCTTTCAATTAGCATTTTGCTCTCTTGTAAAGCTAAAATTGCCCAGTTGTTAAGTTCGGGGTCGTTATTTTCGACAAAACTCTCAATTGCACGGTACGCTTTGGCATTGTCGAGCGATGCTAATTTAACTAATTGTTCTTTTTTTGCTTCAATTGTAAGCGCGGGGTCGTTTAAATCGGGCAATTCGTCAAAATTTACCGATGCATAACCCGGGTTTTGTTTTTTGTATTTGCGGGTGTACTTAAAGTAATCCATTTGCAGTTTTACATCAATTTGCTGCTCAAGGATATTTAATTTTTCGGGAAATTTGCCGTTTAATTGCCTGAGTTTGTCAAATATATTCTCGTCCATTATTTTATATATATTTGGTACAAAGTAAGTGATACTATTTTTAAAGTCAATTATAAATCAAAAATATTGCCATTATTTTTATCTGCCTTTTTTGCAGTTAAGGGTTTAAATTAAAGCTACCGTACTTTTTTGTTATGGCAATAAAAAACTATTTTTGCCTGGTTTTTATATATCAATACAAGTAATGGCAAAAAAAGAAAAACAAGACTGGAAAGACAGGTTGAACATTGTTTATAGTACCAACCCCGATTATAATTACCAGGTGCCTGCTCAAATACAGGTTGATACGCCAGCTCCGCAAAAACAATTATTACGCGTTAGTATCGACCGTAAAAAACGTAATGGCAAATCGGTTACACTTGTCGAGGGTTTTGTTGGTAACGACAACGATTTAAAAGAACTGTCAAAAACACTTAAGAATAAATGTGGGGTTGGCGGTTCGGCTAAAGATGGCGAAATTATTATTCAGGGTGAGCTTAAACAAAAAGTTGCCCAAATACTTGGCCAGTTGGGTTACAAAACAAAAATTATTGGAGGTTAAACTGGTATCATGACAAAAGAGTTAATTATGGCTTTAACCGAACACCGAAAGTTCGGTTTTTTATTTGTCCCTTATATTATTATAAAGGCTCCGGGAGTTTCGTTTTACTCGGCTATTGAAAAGGCCAACGCGGTAAATATTAAAGATACCGAGAGTTTTAACAGCCATTACGAACAAATTTTACAACTTACCGGCGAGTACGACGACCAGGTTATTGCATCGCGGTTTACAAAAAAAAAGGAAGATGCTATTGAATTTATTAAAAATGTTGACCATTTAGTTGTTGAGCAACGTATAAGGCCGTCGATTGAACGGAGGTTGCATCGGATAATTAAAATATTGTTAAATAACAATATCCGCATATTTTATAAGGAGCGTAATTACGCAAAAATTTACCTTAACGACCAAATATTTATAGCCGGCCCTAAAGCAGGGGCTATATTCAATTTTGAACGTAACAGTAATGGTATCGAGTATTATTTGTCGATATGTGCCGGTAATAATATTGTAAACCTTAGAAACAAAAAAGGTATTATAGTTACACAAGAACCTTGTACTTTAGTTTTAGACCATAAACTATACATTTTTGACAATATTGACCATAAAAAACTTTTACCTTTTTTTGAAAAAAACAGCATTATTATACCCAGGCAAACAGAAAAAGCTTACCTCGAAAAATTTGTACTAAACACCA
>CAZJCR010000156.1:304-9237 GCA_964544385.1 uncultured Bacteroidales bacterium | reverse complement strand
GCCAACAAATTCTAATTCAATTTTAAACCCTTCGGATACACCTTGAACCATATTGTTTATTAGAGACCTGTATAAACCGTGCATTGATTTATGCTCGATTGAATCGCTTGGCCGTTCAACGTGGCAAATATTATCCTCAACCTTAACAACTATTTGAGGATTAACTTTTTGCTTTAATTCTCCTTTAGGCCCTTTTACTACTACCAAATTATCGTTACCTACAGTAACGGTAACTCCTTTTGGCAAAGCTACAGGTAATTTTCCTATACGTGACATTCTTAAAATATTTTAATATACGTAACATAATACTTCACCGCCCACATTCTTAGTTTTAGCCTCTTTGTCGGTCATTAACCCTTCTGAGGTTGAAACTATAGCTATACCTAAACCATTTAAAACACGTGGTATATTATTAACATCGCAATATTGGCGTAAACCTGGGCGACTAACACGCCTTAGGTTTTTAATAACCGGTTGTTTTGTTTGGCTGTTATATTTTAGGGCAATTTTAATTTTGCCTTGAACTTTATCATCTTCGAATTTATAGTTTAAGATATAACCTTGTTCAAAAAGAATTTTGGTTAAACTTTTTTTTATGTTCGAAGCTGGGATTTCGACTACTTTATGCCTTGCCATTTGGGCATTGCGAATTCTTGTCAGATAATCTGCAATTGGATCTGTCATTTTTATAAACTTTAATTTTTTACCAACTTGCTTTTTTAACTCCTGGTATTAAACCTTTAAGAGCCATTTCTCTAAATGTTATCCTGCTTATCCCGAACTGCCTCATGTATCCTTTTGGACGGCCGGTAAGGCTGCAACGATTGTGTAAACGTGTTAATGATGCGTTTTTTGGTAATTTTTGAAGTTCGATATAATTACCTTCGGCTATTAGTTTTGCACGTTTTTCGGCATATTTGTCATGAAGTTTTTTACGCTTTACTTCGCGAGCTTTCATTGATTCTTTTGCCATAATTTAATTCTTTTTGAGGTTTTTAAATGGTAAACCAAATTCTCTCAATAAAGCGTAAGCCTCTTCATCAGTATTTGCCGATGTAACAAATGTTATGTCCATACCTAAAATTGTATTGATTTTGTCAATGTCAATTTCGGGGAATATAATTTGTTCGGTAATACCAACAGTATAATTACCTTTACCATCGAGTTTGCTGTTAATTCCTTTAAAGTCACGGATACGTGGTAAAGCAATAACAATAAACCTTTCAAGGAATTCATACATTCTTTCGCGTCTAAGTGTAACTTTAACGCCGATAGGCATTTTCTTTCTTAGTTTAAAGTTAGAAACGTCCTTTTTCGAAAGGGTTTTTATCGGTTGTTGACCGGTAATAGTAGCAAGTTCTTGTACTGCCACATCGATAACTTTTTTATCTGCAACAGCTTTACCAACTCCCTGGTTAATAACAATTTTCTCTAATTTAGGAACTTGCATGGGAGTGGTATAACTAAATTCTTTAGTCAAAGCCGGAATAATTTCTTCCTTGTACTTTTTACTAAGATTTGGCGTATAACTCATTACTTAATCTCCTCTCCAGATTTTTTTGAATATCTAACTAATTTTCCATCATCATTAAGCTTTCGTCCAATGCGTGTTGGTTTGTCTGATGTGGGGTCAACCAACATAAGGTTCGACACGTGGACAGGTGCTTCTTTTTTAACTATCCCACCTTGTGGGTTAGCAGCGTTTGGTTTGGTATGTTTCGATACCATGTTAACGCCTTCGACAATAGCTCTTTGTTTTTCGGCAATCACTTCAAGGACACGTCCTTTTTGTCCTTTCGATTCACCTGAAATAACAACAACTTTATCTCCTTTTTTTACATGCAGTTTGGTACGCATCTTTTCTGGTTTTTAGTTTTATAAAACTTCAGGTGCTAACGACACAATTTTCATGTACTTGTCGCGTAATTCGCGGGCTACAGGTCCAAAAATACGAGTTCCACGAATTTCACCTGCATTGTTTAATAAAACACATGCGTTGTCGTCGAACCTGATATATGAGCCATCGTTACGGCGTATCTCTTTGCTAGTTCTAACTACTACAGCTTTGCTTACAGTACCTTTTTTAATATCGCCACTGGGCAAAGCCGATTTAACAGCTACAACTATTTTATCGCCAATAGTAGCATATCGTTTTTTTGAACCGCCCAATATGCTGATACATAATACTGATTTAGCTCCACTATTGTCAGCAACGGTTAATCTGGTTTCAGTTTGTATCATAGCTACTTAACTCTTTCAATAATTTCAACTAATCTCCAACTTTTTGTTTTGCTAAGGGGTCGTGTTTCCATAACCCTAACAGTATCACCAATATTACATGTATTTTCCTCATCGTGGGCATGTAATTTTGAAGTTTTATTGACGAATTTACCGTACATTGGGTGTTTAACTTTACGTTTTACAGCAACAATAATTGATTTGTTCATTTTATTGCTAACAACCACCCCAACACGTTCTTTTCTAAGGTTTCTTATATTTTCCATCGCCAAAATTATTTGTTTTGGTTAATTTGTCTTGCCCTAAGCTCAGTGTTTAACCTTGCTATATCACGTTTAGTATTGCCCAATTTATTTGGGTTATCAAGTGGCGATACAGCATGATTTATGCGCATACGGGTAAGAACATTTTTTAAATCGTCTATCCTCTCAACTATTTCCTGATCAGACAATTCTCTAATTTCTGAAGCTTTCATTGCTCATTAAATTGATGTTTCAACAAAGTCTCTTCTCACTACGAATTTGGTCTTTATCGGAAGCTTTTGTGCAGCAAGGCGTAATGCTTCTTTTGCTACTTCAAAAGGCACGCCTTCGGCTTCGATAATTATGCGCCCTGGAGATACCGGGGCAACAAAACCTTCTGGTGCACCTTTACCTTTACCCATACGTACTTCGGCTGGTTTTTTGGTAATAGGTTTGTCCGGAAATATTCGAATCCATATTTGACCTTCACGTTTCATATAACGAGTCACAGCTTGACGAGCTGCCTCGAGTTGGCGGCCGGTAATCCAGGTTTCTTCTAAAGCTTTGATTCCAAATGAACCCTGCGCTAATTGGTTACCACGTTGTGCATTTCCTTTCATCCGCCCTTTTTGCATACGGCGGAATTTGGTCTTTTTTGGCTGTAACATTTTTAACTTCTTTTATTACTACGTTTTTTAAATGCTTTTTTGGGGCTCGCTGGCATAACATTAGGCGACAAGTCACGTTTTCCGTAAACTTCGCCTTTGCAAATCCATACTTTAATACCCAAAAGGCCTACTTTTGTAAGTGCTTCAACTTGTGCATAATCAATATCGGCACGTAATGTGTGTAAAGGTATCCTACCTTCTTTATACATTTCGGAACGTGCCATTTCAGCTCCGCCTAAACGGCCCGAAACTTGTATTTTTATACCTTCGGCACCCATACGCATCGTTGAAGCCTGAGCCATTTTAACAGCTCGGCGGAATGAAACCCTGCCCTCTAATTGACGGGCAATATTTACACCAACCAAATATGCATCTAATTCGGGACGTTTAATCTCGAAAATATTGATTTGTACTTCTTTTTTGGTGATTTTTTTCAATTCCTCTTTCAGTTTGTCAACCTCCTGGCCTCCTTTACCAATAATGATACCTGGCCTGGCAGTATTAACCGTAATGGTGATTAACTTTAACGTGCGTTCGATTATTATTTTCGAAACACTTGCTTTAGCTAGACGAGCGTGAAGATATTTTCTTATCTTATTGTCCTCTAGAATTTTTTCGGAATAGTTGTTTCCTCCATACCAGTTAGAATCCCAACCTTTAATGATCCCAAGTCTATTCCCTATCGGATTGCATTTTTGTCCCATCTACTCAAAATTAATCGTTATTTTCATTTGAATTACGGCTATCAACCACTAAGGTAACATGGTTCGAGCGTTTACGGATACGATAGCCACGGCCTTGTGGAGCCGGACGTAAACGTTTAAGTTGACGTGCTGAATCAACAAATATTTCTTTAACAAACAAATTTGATTCTTCGATACGAACACCCTCGTTTTTTTGTTGCCAGTTAGCAATGGCTGAAAGTAATAGTTTTTCTAACCTGCCGGCAGCCTCTTTTGGGGTAAAACGCAGTATATCAAGAGCTTTGTTCACTTCTGTTCCGCGAACTAATTCGGCCACAAGCCTCATTTTACGAGGCGATGTGGGACAATCGCGTAACTGAGCAAAACTACGGCTCTTTTTTAACTCTTTTGTTTGTTCGGCTTTTATTCTTTTTCTTGCGCCCATTTTAATTCAGATTAAAATTATTATTTTTTCTTTCCTCCATGTCCCCTGAATTGACGGGTTGGGGCAAATTCACCAAGTTTATGGCCTACCATGTTTTCAGTAACATATACCGGTATAAAACGGTTTCCATTGTGCACTGCGATAGTATGCCCTACAAAGTCTGGAGAAATCATTGAAGCCCTTGACCAGGTTTTAATTACAGTCTTTTTTCCTGTTTCATTCATATCCAAAACCCTTTTTTCGAGTTTATAATGGATAAATGGGCCTTTTTTTAAAGAACGACTCATAATTTACTAAGTTTTACTTTTTCCTTCTTTCAATTATAAACTGGTTCGATTTCTTCTTTGGTGTACGAGTTTTGTAACCTTTAGCAGGGATACCCTTACGCGAACGTGGGTGTCCACCAGAAGAACGACCTTCACCACCACCCATTGGGTGATCAACAGGGTTCATTGCGACCCCTCTGGTCCTTGGACGTCGTCCTAACCAACGAGACCTACCTGCTTTACCTGACTTTTCAAGCGCGTGATCAGAGTTTCCTACAGCTCCGATAGTTGCTTTACAAGTGCAAAGGATCATGCGAATCTCACCTGAAGGCATCTTAATAATTGCATATTTACCATCGCGTGATGTTAGCTGAGCAAATGTTCCGGCACTTCTAGCTATTGAAGCCCCACCGTTAGGGCGCATCTCGATGTTATGAATAATAGTACCTAAAGGTATTTCGTTAAGTGGCAAGCAGTTACCAATTTCGGGGGCAACTCCTGTTCCCGAGTTAATAACCTGTCCAACTTCAAGCCCATTTGGAGCTACGATATACCTTTTTTCGCCATCGGCATAAACTACAAGAGCGATAAGAGCACTACGGTTTGGGTCGTACTCAATGGTTTTTACAGTTCCGGGTACACCATCTTTATCTCTCTTAAAGTCGATAACGCGATAACGTTTTTTGTGTCCACCACCTATATATCTCATTGTCATTTTACCGGTATTATTACGGCCTCCGGAATTGCGAACATCTGTTAACAATGATTTTTCAGGTGTACTACATGTAACTGACTTAAAGTCATTTACAATTTTGTGTCTTTGACCCGGTGTTACGGGTTTCATCTTTTTTGCAGCCATCTTTTATCCTTATATATTGCTATAAAAGTCAATTACCTGGCCTTCGGCCAATGTAATAATTGCTTTTTTGTATGCATTAGTTTTTCCTTGTACATAACCGGCTTTTGTATAGCGCGATTTAAGTTTACCTCCATAAACCAAGGTGCTTATTGTGCTTACCTTAACCTGGTATAAATCCTCAATAGCAGCACGTATTTGGTTTTTGTTGGCTTTGCGCTCAACAATAAAACCATAACGCTGCAATTTTTCGGTTTGCAAGGTCATTTTTTCGGTAATGAGTGGTCTAATTATTATATTCATAACTTTTCCTCCTTATGATAAAATATTTTCAATAACTCCTACCGAATTTTCTGTAATAATTACCGATGAGGCATTCATAATTTTGTAAGTGTTTATATCACTTGCAGTTATAACCTCAGCATTTGGTAAATTACGCGACGATAGATAAATATTTTTATTATTTTCAGCAACAACTACTAAAGCTTTTTTATTGTCAACTTTTAAGTTTTGCAAAAGTGCAATAAATTCTTTAGTTTTTGGTAGTTCGAAGCTAAAATCTTCAACAATTACAATACCATTGTTTTTTGCTTTATAAGTTAAGGCTGAAGCGCGTGCTACCCTTTTAAGTTTTTTATTTAGCTTAAATGAGTAATCGCGTACTTTAGGGCCAAAAACCCTGCCCCCACCTTTAAACAAAGGTGATTTAATGCTGCCACAACGTGCAGTACCTGTACCTTTTTGTTTTTTAAGTTTTCTGGTACTTCCTGATATTTCACCACGCTCTTTTGATTTATGAGTACCTTGGCGTTGATTGGCTAAATACTGTTTTACATCGAGGTATATAGCATGATCATTAGGCTCAACAGCGTAGATGGAATCACTGAGCACTACCTTTTTTCCGGTATCTTCACCAGCTTTATTTAAGACTACTAATTCCATTATTTCTCAATTATTAAGTATCCACCTTTAGGACCAGGGACTGATCCTTTAACTAGTATCAAATTACTCTCTGGTATTATTTTTACAATACGCAAGCTAAGTACTTTAACTGTATCGCCACCGGTACGACCAGCCATACGCATACCTTTAAATACGCGCGATGGCCATGATGATGCACCTAATGAACCAGGAGCTCTTAAACGATTATGCTGACCATGAGTTTGACCACCAACACCTTGGAATCCGTGACGTTTTACAACACCTTGAAAACCTTTTCCTTTTGAAACACCAGCTACATCGACCCATTGTTCACCTTCGAAAAGGTTTACATCTAAAATGTCGCCTAACTCGTATTCTTTGTTAAAATCTGAAAACTCCGCTACTTTGATTTTTGGCAAAGTACCGGCTTTTTTAAAGTGACCAATCTGTGCTTTGTTCGAACTTTTTTCACGTTTTTCGCCAAAGCCTAATTGAAGAGCAGAGTAACCGTCTTTCTCAACGGTTTTCACTTGTGTAACAACACAAGGTCCAGCCTCGATAACAGTGCATGGAATATTTTTTCCCTCGGCACTGAAAATCGATGTCATTCCGATTTTTTTTCCTATTAATCCAGCCATTTTTTTAATTTAATTCTATCAAACTTTAATTTCAACTTCAACTCCACTTGGTAGTTCAAGTTTCATCAATGCATCAATAGTTTTAGCTGTTGAACTATAGATGTCTAATAATCTTTTGTAAGATGATAACTCAAATTGCTCTCTCGACTTTTTGTTAACGAAAGTTGAGCGCAATACGGTAAAAACCCTACGATGTGTTGGTAGTGGAATTGGTCCACTCACTACAGCTCCGGTAGTTTTTACAGTCTTTACAATCTTTTCGGCCGATTTATCAACCAAATTATGATCGTATGACTTAAGCTTAATTCTGATTTTTTGGCTCATTTTTTTCTCTTTATAATAATTCTTTTCTACCTTTTACTTTGTCAAGCACATCGATAGCTATACCTTTTGGTACTTCGCTGTAATGGGAAAATTCCATTGATGATGTGGCACGTCCTGAGCTTAGGGTACGTAATGTCGTTACGTAACCAAATTGTTCGCTTAAAGGCACTTTAGCTTTTATAACGCGTGCACCTGCACGAGCCTCCATACCTTCAACCTGTCCGCGGCGTTTGTTAAAGTCACCAATAATATCACCCATGTATTCTTCGGGTGTAACTACTTCGATAGCCATAATAGGCTCTAATAAAATTGGTTTTGCTTTAGCACAAGCTGCTTTAAATGCTTGTCGTGCTGCTATTTCGAACGATAGCTGGTCAGAGTCAACAGCATGGAACGAACCGTCAAAAAGTTCCACTTTAAGGCTATCCATAGGGAAACCAGCTAATGGTCCATTTTTCATTGCCTCTTTAAAACCTTTTTCAACTGATGGTATGTACTCACGTGGTATTGTACCACCCTTAATTGAATCGATAAATTGTAATCCTTCAACACCTTGGTCAACAGGCGAAATGCGTACTTGAATATCGGCAAATTTACCACGACCACCCGTTTGTTTTTTAAATGTTTCACGATGTTCAACATTACCAGTAATAGCCTCTTTATAGGCAACTTGTGGTGCTCCCTGGTTACATTCAACTTTAAACTCGCGGTTTAAGCGGTCGAGTAATATTTCGAGGTGTAACTCGCCCATACCGCTAATAACTGTTTGGCCTGAATCAGAATCCGTTTTAACCTGAAAGGTTGGATCTTCTTCGGCAAGTTTCATTAGGGCGTTATCGAGTTTATCAATATCTTTTTGAGTTTTTGGCTCAATGGCAACACTTATAACCGGTTTAGGGAAAGTCATGCTTTCGAGTACAATTAATTTGTTCTCAACGCATAGTGTGTCACCGGTTTTAATATCTTTAAAACCAACTGCGGCGCAAATATCGCCAGCTTCGCAGGCTTCAATCGGGTTTTGTTTGTTCGAGCGCATTTGGTATAAACGCGAGATGCGTTCTTTTTTACCAGTACGCATATTAATTACCGAGGAACCTGCATCGAGCACGCCGCTATAAACGCGGATAAAGGCTAAGCGGCCTACATAAGGGTCGGTAGCTATTTTAAATGCTAAACATGCCAAAGGTTCTTTAACATCGGGTTTGCGTTTTTCAATCTCATCGGTATCGGGGTTGATACCTTCAACAGCATCAATATCGACAGGAGAAGGTAAATAATATGTAACAGCATCGAGTAACCTTTGAACGCCTTTATTTTTAAAGGCTGAGCCGCACATTACAGGTACAATAACCTGTTCGACAGTAGCTTTGCGAATAACAGCGCGCATTTCGTCGCAAGTTATTGACTCGGGGTCTTCAAAAAACCGTTCCATCAAAGTATCGTCGAGTTCGGCAACCGATTCGATAAGTTTAGCCCTGTATTCGGCTACAGTTTCTTTTAAATCTTCGGGTATTTCAACGTAACTATAGTTTGTACCTTTATTTTCGTCGTCGTACCAAACAATGGCTTTATTTTCGATAAGGTCAACAACGCCTTTAAAATCGGCCTCGTGGCCAATTGGAATTTGTATTGGCATGGGGTTAGCGTTAAGC
>CAZJCR010000156.1:0-294 GCA_964544385.1 uncultured Bacteroidales bacterium | reverse complement strand
TTACAACGCTAAAAAAGTCGGCACCAACGCGGTCCATTTTATTGACAAAAGCAATACGTGGTACTTTGTATTTATCGGCTTGGCGCCAAACGGTTTCTGATTGAGGTTGTACCCCGCCAACGGCGCAATAAACAGCCACTGCACCATCGAGAACTCTTAAAGAACGTTCAACTTCAACAGTGAAATCAACGTGTCCGGGAGTGTCAATAATGTTAATTTTGTATTCTTGTTGGTTACCGCTGTTTTTCCAAAAACAGGTTGTGGCAGCAGATGTAATTGTAATTCCGCGTTCCT
>CAZJCR010000155.1:0-9311 GCA_964544385.1 uncultured Bacteroidales bacterium | reverse complement strand
CTTTTTCGGAAGCAATGATTTGTTCTTTCTCTTTGATTATTTCTTTTGCTTTTTCTTGAACTGTGATAATAACGAAGTCGGTTAAATTCCGAAATCCACCCAAATATGCAGCTCTTTCAAAGAATTGTTTTTGTTCTTTAGGAAGGCGTGCATCAAATCTCGCTTGTTCTTTTATCGTTGTTTTCATAAGTGTAAAGTACATAAACATTCCGTACAAACATACAAATTGTACGTTAAAATTCAGTACGTAAGCCGGTGGTGTAAATTGCGTTCAACGTTTGCTAATATATAAAACTCACAGCTACTTGCAAAGCCCGGCGAGCAGCTCATGGCTTAACAAAATTACGGCAGATACGCTATGTACTTATTTATAGTTTTTTGCTTTTTAAATTACTAAGTAGCATGTTTTTAATACGGCTATTGCTTGCAATAATACAAAAAAAACCGCTACTACTTAATTATTTTTTTAAGCACAAAATAACCAATTGCACCAGCAGCAAGCGAGCTCAAAAGTATACCGGTTTTCGAACTGTTTATTAATTCAGCATTTGTATACGATAAACCCGAAATAAACAACGACATTGTAAAACCTAACCCACCTAATATCGACACTCCAAAAATGTGTTTAAAATTCACTTTTTTAGGTAACGATGCAATACCAGTTTTTACTGCCAACACAGCAAACAAGGTAATACCAAGTGTTTTACCAAATAACATGCTGTTAAAAATGTTCCATGTTAGCGGGGTAATTTGTGAACTAATAGTAACCCCGGCATTGGCAAAAGCAAAAACCGGCATAATAAAATACGTAACCCAGCCATGCATATTATACTCAATAGACTGTAATGGCGACACCGTTTTTTTTGCATAACTTTTTAAAGTATGTAATGCTTTTTGTTGATTATGCGATACAAAATTATTCGACTGCCCCGGCTTATGTTTTATAATATTAATTGCAGTTTCGGCTTTTTTGCTAAATACTGGCGTATAAATTTTACGTGCTACCGGAACCGTAAAAGCAATTAAAATACCCGAAATTGTGGGATGAATGCCCGATTTCAAAAACAATATCCAAATAACAAACGACAACAAATAGAATATGTATTGCGAGAAAAAATTTAAACGGCCCATAATTGCCAACACTAATATTAAAATAGCAGCAATTATTATTAATAACCATTGAATATTCGAACTATAAAAAATTGCAATAACCAAAACCGCCCCAATATCGTCGACAATTGCAAATGCAATTAAAAAAACCTTTAAACCAATAGGCACACGCCGCCCAAGCAATTGCAAAATACCAAGCGAAAAAGCTATATCGGTAGCCATAGGTATGCCCCACCCCTGCCTGCCTGCATTATTGCCATTTAGCAATAAAAATAATACAATTGGCACAACCATTCCACCAATGGCGGCAACTATTGGCAACGACGCTTTTTTAATGTTATTTAGTTCACCAACTAAAACCTCGCGTTTAATTTCAAGCCCTATAACAAAAAAGAAAATTGCCATTAACCCATCGTTTATCCAATGAATAAAATCTTTTTCGAGCTTAAAATTTCCAAACCCTATATATAACTTTTGTTCCCATAAACTGTGGTAATACGGCGCCAAACCTGTATTTGCAGCTATTAAGGCAAATATTGTTGCAATAATTAAAATTACACTACCCAACGATTCGAGTTTAAAAAATTTTGTAAAAGGACGTTGTATTGTATTCATTTATAAATATTTACATACTTTTATTTACTCATTTCTAAATGCAAAAATATAAATATTTACATATAAAACAACCTGCATGTAAATTTGATAACAGTAACTTGTTTAACTTTTTATTAACAATGTTCAATAAAACAATAAACCAAACAAAACAACTATTTATATACATTTGCATTGTTAAATAAATAATTAACTTAAAAACCAAAAACATGAAGCATATATTAACATTATCGGTTTTACTAATAACAACAGTATTTGCAATAGGCCAACACGTAGGGCCATACATTGCATGGGACGAACAAAACTACAATTTTGGCGATATTAAAGAAGATGGAGGAAAAGTAACGCACAATTTTGTTTTTACCAACACCGGTAACGAACCTTTAGTATTAACCAGCGTGCGCCCGTCGTGCGGATGCACAACATCAGACTATACAAAAGAACCGGTTCAGCCAGGTGCCAAAGGTTTTGTATCGGCAGTTTTTGACCCATTACGCCGCCCAGGTCAGTTTTCAAAATCGATAAGTATTACAACTAATGCAACAAACCCAAACACAAGCATACGTTTTTCGGGCAATGTAATCCCAAAACCTAAAACACTCGAAGATATTTACCCCCGCCTTATGGGCGACCTTAGGTTACGCGTTAACCACGTTGCTTTAATGAGAGTTTATAATACCGAAGTTAAAACCGACACTTTGGGCATTGCCAACACCGGTACTAAACCATTAAAAATTGAATTCCGAAACGTTCCCGAACATATATCGATTAAAGCATACCCCGAAGTTTTACAACCAGGTAAAACAGGTTATATAAAACTTACTTACGATGCCAAAAAGAAAAACGACTGGGGATTTTTAATGGACAACATAACCGTTGCCGTTAACGGCGATACCGATAAAAATGGTAATAAAATATCGGTAAGCGCAACTATTGAACAAGATTTTTCGAAACTTACCGACTCGCAAAAAGCCAATGCGCCAAAAATAAGCTTCGAGTCGACCGTGTATAACTTTGGGAACATACAACAAGGCCAATCGGTTAGCCATGTATTTACTTTAAAAAACCAGGGAAAATCGGAGCTTTTGTTACACAAAATTAACTCATCGTGTGGCTGCGCCGTGGTTGAACCATCGAGCAAAAAAATAAAAGCTGGCGATAACGCC
This sequence comes from uncultured Bacteroidales bacterium, assembly GCA_964544385.1. Lineage (GTDB taxonomy): Bacteria > Bacteroidota > Bacteroidia > Bacteroidales > SZUA-534 > CAZJCR01. The sequence goes on along the minus strand of CAZJCR010000155.1, from coordinate 6,423 downwards.
GAAATTAAAGTTACTTTTAACTCGAAAGGTTATACAAACCGTCAAAACAAAACCATTACTATTATTACAAACGACCCCGAGAACCCGCAAATAAACCTGCGCGTTACAGGTAACGTGTCGGTTAATTAATTTGGGTTTTAAACATACCACTATAAAAGTTTTTTTAATTGATATTTAACAAAACAAAACCACATTCGATAAAAAAGCCCTTTATGGGCTTTTTTTATTTATCATACAAGCATTTAAAATTAAACCTCACACATTGTATCAACTATCAAAACATAAATAAAAAAATATTTTTTTATACTTTAAACATTTTGGCTTAAACAGTTGCAAGTTGAGCCACCAAACAATATGCTTATTAATATATTCCAAAATTTTAACCAAACATTTTAAAATATACCTTTGCAGTAATAAAAAACAGGCAATGAAAAAATCGACATATCAAAGTGCATTAAAAGTAAACCAAGGTATTGAACAACCACCAAGTGTTGACCAAAATGCAGCTCAAAGGTTTATAAACATAAAACGAAAAACACTTACTGTTAACGAATTTATTGATGGCATAATAAAAGGCGACCGCACAACATTAAGCCGCGCAATAACAATGGTTGAAAGCAGTTTGCCAGCTCACCAGCAAACAGCCCAGCAAATAATTGCCGGTTGTTTGCCATACTCGGGCAAATCGGTACGCATTGGTATTACCGGTGTTCCGGGAGCCGGTAAAAGCACATTTATTGAGGCAATTGGCAAACATATTACCAGTAAAAACCACAAGCTTGCAGTATTAGCTATCGACCCCAGTAGCGAACGCTCAAAAGGTAGTATTTTAGGCGACAAAACCCGTATGGAAGATTTATCGACCGACGAAAACGCCTTTATACGCCCCAGCCCGTCGGCGGGTTCGCTTGGCGGCGTGGCACGCAAAACCCGCGAGTCGGTAATACTTTGCGAGGCTGCCGGTTTCGATATAATATTTATCGAAACAGTTGGAGTTGGGCAATCGGAAATTGCAGTACACAGCATGGCCGACTTTTTTTTATTAGTACAAATAGCCGGTGCCGGCGACGAGCTGCAAGGCATAAAACGGGGCATTATGGAAATGGCCGACGGGCTAATAATTAACAAAGCCGATGGTACAAATATTAACAAAGCCAACCTTGCTGCCGCCGAGTTCCGTAATGCATTGCACCTTTTTCCACCAACACCATCGGGTTGGGTACCGCAGGTTCTTACATGCTCGTCGGTGTATAAAACAGGTATTGCCGAAATATGGAAAATGATTAACGACTATGTTGCGCTTACTAACAAAAATTTATATTTTGACCGCCGCCGCCGCGAACAGGCTAAATACTGGATGTACGAAACCATTAACGAAAAGCTTATGGCCAATTTTTATCAAAACAGCCAAATAACCAATAAACTCGAACAATTTGAAAACGATGTTTTAAACGGAAAGACCAGCTCGTTTATAGCTGCACAAAACCTGCTCGACATTTATTTTACTAAAAAGTAAACTAAATATTGGCCAACATTTGATAAAACTGTTTATTTGGGGTAACACCGTCATAATTCTCGGTAAACTCGGGCTTAATACCTCGAACAAAATACATATCGATATGGCCTTTGTTTTTGGCCAGTACTTTACCACGGTGCTCGCAAATAAAATAATCTTTAATATACTCGTATGTGTTTGCCGACACGTTAACCATACCTGCTACACACGACGATTCGATACGTTTTGCAATATTTACCGTGTCGCCCCAAATATCGTAAGTCATTTTGCTAACGCCAACAACCCCGGCCACAATTGGGCCAGTATGTATACCAACGCGTATTTGCCACGGCCTTTTACCTGCCATTTGACGCTCGTGAGCCAGTTCTTTGGCAATACGCTGTAACTCGAGCGCGGCTAAAACCGTGTCGAAAGGGTGGCTTTTGTTGCGCATTGGTATGCCACCAACACACATGTAAGCATCGCCAATGGTTTTAATTTTTTCGATATAATAATTGCTCATAACATTGTCGAACCGCATAAAATACAATTGCAATTCGGCAACAAGCTCGTCGGGCGTAAGGTTTTCGGCAAGTTTGGTAAACTCCTGTATATCGGCAAATAAAACCGATGCGCCACGGTAAAACCTTGGGGTGGCTTTCCCTTTCGATTTAAGTTCTTCGGCAGTCTCTTCGGGCAAAATATTAAGCAACAGTTTATTTACCTTGTTACGCTCCTCGTTAATAAGTTGCTCCGATTGTTTTGTTTTTGTAATATCCGATTCAATAATAACATAATTTTGAACCTCGCGTTTTTCGTTTAAAACCGGAGTAATATTTATCTGTTTCCAAATTATATTATTGTCGATAATATTAGTTTGGCAAACAGTATCGATACTTTTTTTTGCTGAAACAATTGAATTATAAAAATTATCGATATTGTTAACCTTGCAGTAATCGATAAGTGTATTTCCAAAAACACGGGTATACTCGTCTTTAGTTTTTTTATACAATAAAACAAAAGCCTCGTTAACCCAATCAATAGTTTCGTTTTGATTTAGTATAATTACCGAGTTCCCTGTTTTACTGGCCACTAACGATAGTTTTTTTAATTTATCGTTTGTAAGTTTAAGTTCGGTAACATCGGTTTCAACAATAACAAAGTGTTTAATATCGCCTGTATCGCTAAAAATAGGGTTAAATGTAGTTTTAACCCATCGGTTTTTACCGGTTTTGGTAACAATGCGCGATGTAAAATGCAATGGTTTTTTATACTTTACCGATCGCTCGACAAAAGGGCGCACGTTCATTTCGGTACTAACGTTGTAAATATTGTCGCCTACATGTTTTTTAAATTCGCGAAAAGTGTACTCAAATAGTTTTTCGAAACCCTGGTTAACCCAAATAAATTTACCTGTTTCGTTGGCTATAATTACGGCATTGTCGGTATTATTTGCAACCAACGACAGTTTTTCGAGCTCGGAGTTTAGTTCTTTTAGATGCTCGGTTTGCGAAACAAGCTCCTCGCTGTGCGACTCAACATTAACTATTTGTTGTTTAAGATTTTGTTTAACAATGTCGAGATTTTGCGTTGCGTTATTTAACTGGGTTTTATAATTTTTAATTGTGTTTTTTAACTTCGCGTAAAGCGCAACTAAAAATACAATTAATACAATAATAATTGCAAAAACAAAAACAACAAACAACATATTTACAGTTAAAGCCACAAACAACAAATTTTGATTGTTGATAAAAATTAAAGAAAAAACATATAATGTTAACGAGTGTTTTGCTACTATCAGATTTTTTTTGACAAAGCTAATAATAGATGCGACAAAACAAACAAAAACGATGTTAAAAAAAAAGCCGCATTAAAGCGGCTATTAGTAAATTATTTATAAAGTATTACCTAAGTTGAGTGATTATACCGAAGCAATCAATAGCTTTATTTAGGTAAACCCCCGATGTAGAGTTTGTTGTGTTTTACTAACTAAGTGTAGTAAAATACTTACAAAATATATATCGATTGAGGCATTAGCTCAAATTGGGTATTACTCGTCTTTGTCGGGTTTTGAGCTTATGCGTACTTTAAGTAAAAAGAAAAAGTTTTTATTGTCTTCCAAAGGTAAGAATTGGTAATCGAGCCTACGGCCGGTTTTACGGGCAATATCGATAAGTCCCAGGCCGGCTCCGCCTTTTTCGCTAAGTTGTCCTTCGCGTATTTGGCGTTTATACAAAGCGTTTAACTCGTCTTTTGATAGTGAGTTTATGTAATCGATTGAGTTTTTAAGGTCGTCAATTTTTTCGATTTGGATTTTATTAGCAGTAATAACATTCCAAATACCGTCTTTTTTACCGACAATAAAAAGGCCGTTGCCAATGCGTTCGTCAATATCAAAATCGTCGGAGTGTTTGGTCATGTTTTGCAAACATTCAACCATTACGTGAAAAACTTTGCGTTTAACTGATTTTTCCTCGTTGGTTTTGTCCATATCGCGTTCGGCCATTGAGGTGAACATTTTCATAACCTCGTGGCTAAATTCGCCCTCATAAACAAGCGAAAAACCATTTGTAGCCATCTCATCGTGTAACGACAAAACCGATTTAATAAAGTTAATGTCTGCGCTCATATTTTTCAAAGTCTGTTATATTAATTTATTATTTTACTAAAGGCATTTAAAAATATAAAAAATTATTTATCGAAAGTAGTAAAATATTCCATTTTTTCAACTATTTAGCTTTAAATAGTATATTAAATACTACTAATATTATATTTTATAAATATATATGTATTGATTATTGTTTGTTGGGCTCAATTTGCGCATAATAATGTCGACATAACCGGGTTCAATAACTTTTTCGAGTGTTAAGCCCGGGTAATACTTGCGCATATTATCAACTCGGCTGTTTAAATTATTTTGGTTAATAAAAAGTATATAGTTTGGTTTTGGCCAATTGTTTTTATTAATAACCGTAGGTGAGCTAATGGTTTCGAAGTGGCGTTGTTTACGGTCGTTAATAATGTTTTGTGTAGTGTCGGACAGCTCGTTTTTTGATATGCCATAAATTTTAAAGTTGTTTTTTCCGGCATAATAATTTGGCATTTGCGTTGTACCATACCTTGTAGTTTCCTCAACAATAATGGCATCAATATTTTTATTGTTAAAAAAATACATCGACTCGCACCTTGAACGTTTTGTGTATGTTGTTGACAAAACCGGCAACAGAATAAAGTTGAGTACCCAAAAAAACATCATAAAATTTTTAAAAAGCTTTGCGTGTTTTAACCAAAACCCCGATTTGCCCATATACTGCCACCATGCAATAATACCGGCAACAATAATAATTGGTACAATTGGCAATATAAACCGCTCTTGTTTATTTGTAAAATAGGTATGAAAAGCAAAGAACAAAAACGATGGCCAAAAAAGATATGGTTTTGTTTTGTAATTAAAAAACCAGGCCACAAATGCAAAAATGCCTAAAGGGAACAGCATAAGCCCCGGGACAAGAGTAATGAACATGTAATAATTATTAACGCCATAATCGTCTTTGTGTGTTAAATTATACAAAACATACTCGGTAAGTTCGGCAAAAGGGCGGTTCCATATTACCATGTCGATTCCGCCTTGAATAATTATTATTGATAATATAGCCCCTAAAGCAAATGTAAAAGCTTGTTTTATCTGCATACGTGCCAGCATTACTAAGCCGGCACCACCAATAATAACTATTGTTTGAAACCGTACAGAAAAACCTATGCCCATAATAAAACCGGCCAACAATAGCTGTTTAAAATTAAACTCGCGTTGTTCGTTTTTAATAAGTATGAACAATGCCCACATTAAAAACGGAATACAAAACATTTCGACAAGGTTGCGGACACTTAAAAATGGCATGAACCACATTAACGCGAGTACCCAGCCTGTAAGGTTTGCAATTTTTTGGCCCGAGTAATGTTTGGCAATTTTGTACCCAAAACTAACAACCAGTAACGAAAAAAGCGCGTGTAAAATGCGCACAATAAGCATTTTTGTTTTGGGGTTTGTAATATTAACGGCATCAAGAGCCGAAAATAACAGGTAATGTAACCCGGGATAAAAAAGGCTATGGCCTTCGGGTACCGGTTGACGGGCAGGGTCAAGTGTTTTTTGGGTATGCGGCATCCAGTTGTTCCATGTGTTATTATCAACCCACGACTGGGCTGCATCGACAACAAGAAAATGATCGTCGTGAAAAGCGTAACCTTGCGAAAATACAGCTGCAACCAGCCTTACAAATAAGGCAACTATAATAATTGTATTAAAAGGGTTTTGTGTATAAATTTTTTTTAAACGCTCCATAATTAACATTGTTAGGCAAACATTTGAAAATCGTGTAGTTTTTTATATTGGCCATTAAGTTGTAAAAGCTGCGAGTGGTTTCCCATTTCAACAATTTGCCCTTCGTGTAAAACGCAAATAATATCGGCATGTACAACTGTTGACAACCTGTGAGCAATAATTATTGATGTACGGTTTTGCATAAGCCTGTTAAGCGACTCTTGCACAAGTTTTTCCGATTCGGTATCGAGTGCCGATGTAGCCTCGTCGAGAATAAGTATTGGCGGGTTTGCCAAAACCGCTCGTGCAATGCTAAGGCGTTGCCGTTGCCCACCCGACAGTTTACTACCACGGTCGCCAATGTTTGATTGGTACCCGTCGGGGGTTTCCATAATAAAGCCATGAGCATTTGCAATTTTTGCAGCCTCAATAACTTTATCGGGGTTAGCATTTTGAACACCAAAAGCTATGTTGTTGTAAATTGTATCGTTAAACAAAATGCTCTCCTGGTTAACAATTCCCATAAGGTTCCGCAGGTCGTGCATGGTAATTTCGCGTATATCAATACCGTCGATAATAATTTGGCCGCTGTTAATATCGTAAAAAC
>CAZJCR010000154.1:0-9314 GCA_964544385.1 uncultured Bacteroidales bacterium | reverse complement strand
CTTCGCTACCAATCAGGAACCTGCGGCGGTTAGCCTTAAGATCGCCTCCTGTAAATGTTTCAATACCAATAGCAATAGAACTGTATTTGTCTTTGTCTGTAAGTACAAGGTTAGCTTCATCAATGAATGGTAAATATACCCAGGTAGCAGTATCTTCAATCGATAAGTAGTAAATTTCTGATTTTGCAATAACAGTTTTGTTTTTATGATCTGAGTCAATTTGTAATGCTACAGCACGCATCGAGAATTTACCATCTTTAATGTCGGCAATTTCGTTTGTTAACGAGGTTTCGTTGTAATAAGGTATATAAACCCTTGTGCCTGCTATAGTAACCGAGTTAATGTTGTTGTTTACGAACAAATCAAATTCGTTAGCACAAATATCGCCATCTAAACCGCCATCAGCCCAGTCGGCGGGGCCGGCTGTTGTCCAGTCTTCAATATTATCTTCGTATACGCTCGAGTAATAGTTTTCGGTAACATTATAGGTATAACCAAAACCTGTTGGTTTACCAACATTACCTTCAATTGCACCTATAAGTGTCGACGATACCATGTATGAGCCAATTTCGTCTGAGAAAAATGGTTTGTTAATTTTTAGAGTGTCGTTTTCGAGCATTCCTATGGTTGTTTCTTCCGATACTTCGTCGTAAACTTTAGTACCATTTTTGTAAAATTTGGTATTAAGTTTAACAGTTTGTGTTTGAGTACCTTCGTTAACAACAGCAGCACGAGTTTGAACGTAAGGTGCTACAATTTCTTGTGGTATATTGGTGTAACCTCCAATAAATAACATGCTATAATCGTCTTCTTCCCAATCTTCCTTACCATTAACAGTTTGCCAATAGTCAACCCATGTGTCGGTAAAGAAAACCCTTGAATCTTTAACACTATTAATTTTAATATCGTCAATCATCCAAAAATAGTGGCTACCGGTGTTCATAATAAATTTAATATAAACCGATTTTTGTCCGGCAGCAACATCGCTAATGTTGCGTTGTATTGTACGGGCTTCAACTAACGGAAAATCGTTACCAACAGTACCGGCTTTCGCATCATAAGTAAACCAGTGTGCAGCTTCGGGTGTAGCCGGGTCGTAGTCGGCACTAACAGCAAACGAAAGTACTGTGCTTGCGCTACAGCAAAAACGGAAAAACTGGTTAAACGATATTTCAACTGAGCTGGCACTCGATAAGTCGATTGGGCCAAATAAAGCTGTAGCGTCCATATCTAATGGGGTGCCAACCATTTTACCATCGCCGTCGGTATTGTAAAAATCGCTCTCTAAAACTAAAAAGCCATTTGCATCGGTACCTGGCATAGCATTAAAATAGCTGGTATTGGGGTCGAATGAGCCAGGGGTGCCAGTATAACGTCCGCGTGGTGCAATGTCTGACCAGTGAAAAACGTAGCCTTTGTTGTTGCCATCGGTAAAACTGGCGTTTAAAGCCTCTTCGGAACCAACAATGTGTTTGTAACCATTATAGGCATCTTCCTGAACGGTTGAACTCCAACGTGTGCCGTTAAAATCTTCGTACCAGTAAACAACTTGCGCGGCTTCGCGTGTTGCTTGTTTTTTTGCTTTTATTGTTTCAAAGTTATCATTTGCTTTTACAGGGGTGCAGTTGTCCTGTGCAAACGAACCGAAAACAAAAGCGAGTAAAGTTAGCAGTAAAGTAAATTTTCTCATAATTCTCTCTTTTTTCAGTTAATAATTAAAATTTATAAATAGTATAGCATTAACGATTATCAAAAATAGTATTTTTTTGTTATTGATATTCCCTGCTTTCGAAAAGAAAATCGGCACAAAATACGATTTTTAATTAATATTTTAAAATAAATATTCCTTTTATTATTATAAATCATTACATATTTAGTGTAAACAATGCTATTTGTTATGTAATTGTACCTTTTTTACTATTTATATGTTTAAAAACTTTATTTATAGTTGTTTATAAAAAGTAAGTTAATAAGTTATAAGACTTTAAAATATTTTGTTTAGCTGGTTTATGTCTATAAACTTTTAAGGTTTATTACTTGCAAAGCAATAGTTTGTTATTATTTTTGCAACAAAATTTAATAAATTATAAATGTTACCACGTTTTTTATTAGCCGACAACAGTATAGAGCAACCTGAAAAGCTTTATGTTGTTCACACTCAATCGCCACGTTTTATACTTGAGGGCGATTGTGAGGAGTTTACCGAAAATCAAAAAATGCATTGGATTGACAAAAACAACCTTACCGACGAACAGGTTAACAACTTAGTTTTATTGGCAAACGAGTTTATCGATGCAGAGCTCGACAACGAGGAGCAGTTGTATGATGATATGCTCGACGATGATAAATAATACCTAAGTTGTGCGGTTGGAACGAAGTGAACAAGAGCTTTATTTAGGTATAAGCCCAATATGGAGTTTGTTGAGTTTCAATAAACAAGTGTAGTGAAATATTAACAAAATCTAAATCGATTGAGTGAATCGCTCAATTTGGGTAATAGTTACAATCTGAAAATTAAATAAGTATTAAGTTTAATCTAAAATTTTATTAACGTGAAAGAAGCAGTTGCAATTTTATGCGCCGGTGGTCCGGCACCCGGTATTAATACAGTAATTAGTGCAGTAACAAAAATTTTTATTCAAAATGGTTACGATGTACTTGGTATTCATGGCGGTTATAAAAGTTTGTTTGCAGGTGAGCCCGAGTTCGATTATCTTGATTTTGAATTTGCCGACTTAATTTATAGCCGTGGCGGTTCGTCTTTAAAAATGAGCCGTTATAAACCAAAAGACGACGAGTTTAAAGACGACTTTTTTAGGCGTTATAATGTTAAACTTTTAGTTACAATTGGTGGCGACGATACTGCATCAACAGCTAACCGTTTAGCTAAATACCTCGAAAGTAAACAGCTCGATGTTAAAAATATTCACGTACCTAAAACTATCGACAACGACCTTCCGCTCGAAGAAGGTACACCAACTTTTGGCTATCACTCGGCTAAAGAAGAGGGGGTGCGCCTTGCATCAACAATTTATGAAGATGCCCGCACAAGCGGTAACTGGTTCGTGGTTTCGGCAATGGGGCGCGAGGCTGGCCATCTTGCTTTTGGTATTGGTACTGCTTGCCATTACCCAATGATTATTATTCCTGAAATGTTTAACAAAACACAAATCAGTTTCGATAAAATTATTAAACTGGTTATTTCGTCAATGGTTAAACGTCGCATTTTAGGTATCGATTATGGGGTAGCAATTATTAGCGAGGGTGTTTTCCACTTTTTAAGCGAAGAGGAAATTATTAATACTAATATTAACTTTACTTACGACGAACACGGACACCCTGAATTGGGAAATGTTAGTAAATCGCACATATTTAACATGTTAACTCAACAGGAGTTAAAAAACCACCGTATTGTTGTTAAAAGCCGTCCTAACGAACTTGGTTACGAGTTACGTTGTTGCCGCCCAGTGGCTTACGACTTGAACTACGCCACACGTTTGGGTTTGGGTGTTTTTGAACTTTATCAAAAAGGACAAACCGCCTGCATGGTTACTGCTGACCGTAAAGGTGATATTGTTCCATTGTTCTTAAAAGATGTTGAAGACGAAAAAGGTAAAGTTAAACCTCGGTTAGTTAATATCGAATCGCAAAAAGCACAATTAATTTTCCGCCATAACTTACACTATATTACTAAAAACGACTACCGCGCTGCCCAAAAATATCTTAAAGAACCCGAACAATTCGATTTCTTTAAAATTTTAAATTGGGAAGAATAGTATTTTTGACCGATATTTAAAGCCCTTTTGATTTTTCGAAAGGGCTTTTTTTGTATTACCTAAATTAATTAGCTTTATTGGGCAAACTATAATAATGATAGAGATAAAAAAATACACTGCCAGTCAAATTATTGAATTTGTTGAGTCAAACTATTTTAATAGTTTGCCAGTTGTGCCTGTTAGCAAAGCAAGGGCGTACTCGTACCTTAATAATCCGGCTGTTAGTGATAACGATTTTTTAATGTACCTGGCTGTCGAAAATGAAAATATTATAGGGTTTAGAACCTTGTTTGCCGATTATATTAATACTTGCAATAGTATAAAAAAGGTTGCATGGCTTAGTGGCAATTGGGTTAAACCCGATATGAGGCGCAAAGGGGTTTCGTCGGTATTGTTTAAACATGTTTTCGACGATTGGCATAATAATGTTGTTTATACAAATTATGCCCCGGCTTCAAAAGCCGTTTACGATAAAACTGGCAATTTTTACAGGTTTTGCTCAATTACAGGTTATAGGTTTTATTTGCAAAGTGCATTGTACCAATTGCTTATAAATCGCAATGTGTTTTTTAAACGCATTAAACTTTTATTAAAGCTTATCGATAATTGTGTAAATTTTTTTTTACAGTTTAAGGTTGTTAAAAAACCAGTAACTGGTAAATATAATATTACCGAATGTGTTCCTGATACCAGCATATACAATTTTTTAGCACAAAATACCGATAAAGGCATTTCGTATCGCCAAAGCAAAAACTACTTGCATATATTTAAATACCCATGGCTTAATTTACAAACTGGTAATCAAGTTAATAATTACCCGTTTTCGGGACAATTTAAAAACTACAAAAATATTATGGTTAAGGCTGAAATTAACGGGCAAATTTGCGGTTTCTTTCAAGTACATATTAAAAACGGGGTGGCAACAGTACCTTTTTTTGTTGCAAAAAACGGAAGCTATTTAATTTTAGTTAAATTCATGAATTATTATTTGAATAAAAACAAAGCCCTTTATGTTACTATTTATAATAATAATTTATTAAAATATTTTAGTAAACATGCTCTATATATTGGTAAAAAAAGTATGGAACGTAATTTTTTTGCATCAAAAAGCTTATATAACGAATTGGGAATTATTGAATTAGCTAATTTGCAGGACGGTGAGGGCGACATTGCATTTGTTTAATAATTTTGGTTGTAAAAAGTTAAATAGTTTTTTTTGATAATAAAAAAACTAACCTGAAATGTATTGATAATGGAAAATATTGAAACTATTACCCGGAAACTTATTAACAGTACAAACTGCCCGGTTTTTTTAACCGGGAAAGCCGGTACAGGCAAAACCACATTTTTACGAAATTTAGAGAAACAAACCCATAAAAACATGTTAATTGCAGCACCCACGGGTGTAGCCGCTATTAACGCCGGAGGGGTTACATTACATTCGCTTTTTCAGCTCCCGTTTGGTGCTTTTTGGCCAAACGCATACCTGCCAAATACTGCAATAAACTGCCAAATTACAACACCACAAAACCTTATAAAAGAAATTAAAATAAACAGTACAAAACGGGCAATGATACGAAAAGCTGAACTGCTTGTTATTGACGAAGTTAGTATGGTTCGCTCCGATTTGCTCGATGCTGTTGATACTGTATTACGATACCTACGCCGTAATAAAAATGTACCATTTGGCGGCATTCAGGTGTTGTTTATTGGCGATTTATTACAATTGCCCCCAATTGTTGCCGACAACGAATGGGAAATTTTGAAAAACCAATACAAAAGTCCCTATTTTTTCGATGCCAAGGTGCTTACTAATTTTCCGCCGGTTTATGTCGAGTTCGAAACTGTTTACAGGCAATCGGAAACAAACTTTATTAATATTTTAAATCATTTACGCGACGATAATTTAGAACCGTCGGATATACAAATGTTAAATAAATACTATAAACCGGGTTTCGATATTGATAAAAACCCGGGATATATTTATTTGGCTACACACAATTATATTGCCGACAATATTAACACTCAGGCATTGCAAAGTATTAACAGTAAAGCTTATAGTTACGATGCTGTTGTTAAAGGCGATTTTCCTGATTATAATTACCCTGTTGATTTTAAACTTACACTTAAAGTTGGCGCGCAGGTTATGTTTATTAAAAACGATTACTCGGGCGCAAGCCGCTACTATAATGGTAAAATTGGTGTAATTAGCGATTTGGGCGACTCGTTTGTTGAAGTAACGCTCGACAATAACGAAAAAATTATTGTTGAAGAATATACATGGGAAAACAAACGTTTTACCCTTAATGCCGATACTAACGAGATTGACGAGAAAATTATTGGAACATTTACACACTTACCAATAAAATTAGCATGGGCAATTACAATACATAAAAGTCAGGGTCTTACTTTCGAAAAAGCAGTTATCGATATTGGCAAGGCATTTGCCCCGGGTCAGGTTTATGTTGCACTGTCGCGCTTGCGCGGATTAAGCGGTTTAATATTAACTTCGGCTATACCAGCCGGGGCTTTAGGGCAAGACCGCGCTGTTGTTGATTTTACCAAGCAAAAAACCAATGTGGTTGCTCTTAACGAAACACTTTTTCGCGAGCGTAAAAACTACATTACCAACTACGTGCAAAACGCGTTTAATTTAGCTCCTACGGTTGATTTACTCAATAATTTTGTCGATAGTTTTGATTTGGACGAGGCGCGGTCGGCTAAACAAAAATTTAAAGTCGAGGCAATAAGCTGGGTTGAACTATTTGAGCCAATTGTTCAGGTGGCTAATAAATTTAGTAAAGAGGCTGTTAATATTTGCCTGTCGGTAAACAATAACAATTTTACAAGACTTAAAGAACGGGTATCGGCTGCCTGTGTTTATTTTACACCTTTAATAAACCAACTTATCGATAATATTAAAAATCATGCATCGCAAGTTAAATCAACTAAAGGTACCAAGGCCTATTATAACCAGGTTAAAGCTATTGAGGCACATGTTTTTTCGGTACTGTTTACTATGCATAAAACTGAGATTATAATACAATCGGTTATCGATAATACCGAAATAAGCAAAGACCAACTTGCTGAAACCGAATTGTTTAAAAACAGGATAAAAATATGTGATGAAAAAGCACCAAGTAAAAAAAGCGAAAAAGGAGCAAAAGTACCCAAAACTACAAGTGCGGCTGGCGAAAAAAAAATCGCTACTCATTTTGAGTCGCTAAAACTTTTTAAGCAAGGTTTAACAATTGAACAAATAGCCCAAGAGCGGCAATATGCCGTGTCTACAATCGAGTCGCACTTTGCAAAATGTGTTAGTTTAGGCGAAATGTCGGCGAGCGATATTGTTGCTGTCGAAACAGTTAATTGGGTTTACGATATTATTGACGATATACAACCCGAAAGTTTGTCGGAGGTTAAAGAGGTTGTTTTAGACGATTGTTCATGGGGCGAGCTTAGAATTATTATGGCACAATATAATCGCGATAAAGGGGTTATCAATAAAAACAATGAATAACCGGTAATAATATTGGTAAATTATTACCGGTTATATCAACTATTTATTATCAAAATATTCACTAATTGAGCTACAGGTGCAAACAAGGTTGCGGTCGCCAAATCCATTGTCGACACGGGCAACAGCCGGCCAAAATTTATTGTTAGTTATCCATTTTAATGGGTATGCAGCCCTTTGTCGCGAGTATGGGTGTGGCCATTCATCGGCCGAAACTTCATTGGCAGTATGTGGCGCATTTTTTAATAAATTATCGTTTTCGTGAGCAACCCCGCTTTTTATCTCTTTTATTTCGTCGAGTATCGAGTCCATTGCTTCAATAAAACGGTCAAGCTCTTCTTTGCTTTCACTTTCGGTTGGCTCAACCATAAGGGTTTCGTGTACCGGGAACGAAAGAGTAGGGGCGTGAAAGCCATAATCCATAAGCCTTTTGGCTATATCAACAGTTTCGATACCATATTCGTTTTTAAAGTTTTGGCAATCAATAATCATTTCGTGGCCAACACGGTCATTTTTTCCGGTATATAAAATTTTAAAGTTTTGTTTAAGCCGGGCAACTAAATAATTAGCATTAAGTATTGCCATTTTTGTTGTTAAGGTAAGGCCGTCGCTGCCAAGCATTTTAATATATGCGTGTGTAATTGGTAATACATACGCGCTACCGTATGGTGCCGACGAAACTGCTTTAACCCCGTTTGCGCCCCCTGTTTTAATAATAGGGTGTTTTGGTAAAAATGGTTTAAGGTGTTTGGCTACTGCAATTGGTCCAACGCCTGGGCCTCCGCCGCCGTGTGGTATACCAAATGTTTTATGAAGGTTTAAATGGCAAACATCGGCACATATGTGCCCTGGGCTGGTAAGCCCAACCTGTGCATTCATGTTGGCACCGTCCATGTATACCTGGCCACCATTTTGGTGAACAATTTCAATCATTGTTTTTATCTCTTTTTCAAAAACCCCATGTGTGCTCGGGTATGTAATCATAAAAGAGTGTAATGTGTCTTTGTATTCTTCGGCTTTTTGTTTTAAGTTGTTAATGTCAACGTTGCCATTGTTATCGCAGGCAACAACAACTACATTACAGCCAGCCATTGCAGCGCTTGCAGGGTTTGTTCCGTGTGCCGATGCCGGTATAAGTACAGTGTTACGGTGTACCTGGTTGTTGCTTTTGTGATACTCGCGAATTACCATAAGCCCGGCATACTCGCCGGCTGCACCGCTGTTTGGCTGTAACGATACTGCATCAAAACCGGTAATTATGGCAAGGTCGGTTTCAAGTTCCGATATAAGTTGTTGATAGCCTTGGGCTTGGTTTAATGGTACAAAAGGGTGTATTTGAGCAAAATGTGGGTTGCTTAATGGCATCATCGACGACGCCGAGTTGAGTTTCATTGTGCACGAGCCTAATGGTATCATGCTGTGTGTTAATGAAATATCTTTACGTTCGAGTTTTTTTATGTACCGCATCAACTCGGTTTCTGACTTAAACAGGTTAAATATCTTGTCTTGCAAAATTGGTGTGGTGCGCAAAAACTTGTTATCAATAATTAGCTTGTTGTCAATTTCGGGTATTTGTTTAAGTTGTTGCCCTGAGCAAACCGCTAAAATATTTAGTATTTGATATATGTCGTCTTTTAAAGTGGTTTCGTCAATGCTTATTCCAATAGTATGTTCGTTTATTAACCTAAAATTTATCTCGTTTTTTACAGCTTCGGTAATTATTGTTTTTGCACTTATTTTATTGGTGTCAATTGTTAAGGTGTCGAAAAAATTGGTATTTAACTGGTTATATCCCAAACTGGTTACTCCGGTGTTTAATAATGCAGTTAATTTATGTATACGGGTTGCTATTTTTTTTATACCGTCGGGGCCGTGATAAACAGCATACATGCCAGCCATAGTTGCTAATAAAGCTTGCGCGGTGCAAATGTTCGATGTGGCTTTTTCGCGTTTTATATGTTGTTCGCGTGTTTGTAAAGCCATACGCAATGCCTGGTTGCCGTTGCGGTCAACCGATACAC
>CAZJCR010000153.1:0-9319 GCA_964544385.1 uncultured Bacteroidales bacterium | reverse complement strand
TTTAGATTTTGTAAGTATTTAACTACACTTGGTTAGTGAAATACAACAAACTCTAAATTGGGATTATAACTAAGTAAAACGTTTATTTGCTACGCTTTAACCGTTCAACTTAGGTAATAATCTTTATAAAATCTTTATAAAATCTTTATACAAAAGCCACATTATTTACTATGTATTTATAAAATACGCTGCAACTTTGTATGCGTAACGAGGCTTTGATTGGTGATGAACGAGATAATAAATTACAAGGTTGTATTAAAAGTTTTAGGCATTAACTTGTTTGTTTTAGGGTTTATGCTTTTAATATGTACACCAATAGCCATAATATTTAACGATAGCGTTACACCCTTTATTTTTTCATCGGCATTTACTTTATTATGTGGTTTTGCATTTTTTTATTTTTCATCGCAAATAAATGGTACTGATGTTATGTACCGTAAAGATGCATATCTAACGGTAACACTGTCGTGGTTTTTTTTAAGCTTATTTGGTTGTTTACCGTATATTATTAGCAATGCAATTCCTGAATTTGAAAACGCAATTTTTGAATCGGTATCGGGATTTACAACCACAGGGGCTTCAATTTTAACTAATATCGAGGTTTTACCAAAATCGATACTTTTTTGGCGCAGTACTACACATTGGATAGGTGGTATTGGTATTATTGTTTTGGTAATTGTAATAATGCCAACACTTAAAATTGGTAGTTATCATTTATTTACAATGGAGTCGTCGTTACAAGAGAAAATACAACCAAAAATTAAGTCGGTTGGAAACCGGTTATTTACAATATATTTATTGCTAACTATTGCCGAAATATTACTTTTAATGGCCGGAGGAATGAACTGGTTCGAGAGTATTTGCCATGCATTTGGTACTATTGCTACCGGTGGTTTTTCGCCTAAAAACGATAGTATTGCAAGTTACTCGCCTTTTATACAGTATATTATAGCAATATTTATGTTACTTGCAGGTACAAATTTTGCAATACATTACTATTTACTAAAATTTCAGTTTAAAAAAATCAGACAAAACGAGGAGCTGAAATTTTATTTAGCGGTTGTACTATCGATAACAATAATAATAAGCATTTCGCTATTTATAAAAATGGGAAAACCCATTGAGCAATCGTTTCGCGAAGCATTTTTTCAGGTAGTATCAATAATTACCTGCACAGGGTTTGCATCGGCCGACTATTTATTATGGCCTCAGTTTGCATGGTTAATTATTTTTTTCTCGATGTTTTTAGGCGGTTGTACGGGTTCAACTGCCGGAGGCATAAAAATGGTAAGACATTTACTATTATTTAAAAATCTGAAAAAAAACATAAAACAACTTAACTCGCGCAATGCAGTAATTCTTATAAGGTTAAATAACAGTGTTTTAAGCGACAGCAACAACACATCGATATTAACTTTTATATCGGTATACCTATTGGTATTTTTGGCCGGTAGTATTTTTTTAACAGGTTTGGGTATCGACATAAAAACAGCAAGCAGCTCGGTAGCCACCTGCATGGCTGGTATTGGCCCGGGAATTGGCACTGTTGGCCCGGCATCAAATTTTGCACATTTACCTATACTTGCTAAGTATTTTCTTACTTTTATAATGATAATCGGAAGGCTCGAAATATATACAGTTTTAGTACTTTTTACACCTAATTTTTGGAAAAAATAACGCTGTATATTTAAGCCAAATAAAAACAAAAATTATGCAGTTAAAATTGCTAAAGCCAGTAAACCAATATTTTGTGTCGATAATTATTATAGCCACAACCGTTTTTTTTTGCATACCATTACAAAACTCGCAGGCATACCATGTTGTTTCGTTTATATTATTATTTGTAGTTTCAATATTGGCAACTTTTTTAAGCATTGGCCCGGTACTTATTGCTGCAACCCTTAGTTCATTGGTTTGGAACTATTTTTTTATACCTCCAAATTTCACTTTTCATATCGATAAAACCGAAGATATTTTAATGTTTAGCATGTTTTTTATTGTGGCATTTATAAACGGTATTTTTACTGTCCGTGTTCGTCGTCAGGAGCAACTTGCCCGCGAACGCGAGCACCGTACTTATGCACTTTTTAATTTAACTAAAGAACTGTCGAAAGTTTCGGGTATTGATACAATTGTAAATATAGCATCTGAAAATATAAAAAACATATTTTTTACCGAACCTGTATTTTTTTTACAAGACGGCAAAAATAACCTAATTATACCATCGGGGCACGAAATTACTAAAACCAAAGCTTACGATGTAACTGCCTTAGCTTTGTTTACATTTAAAAACACAAAAAGCTCGGGAGCTTTTACTAATAATTTTCAAAATTGTGATTACACTTTTTACCCACTGCCAGGTACACGTGTAGTACCCGGTGTTATTGCAATAAAAAACCAAAAGCAAATGCCTGCCGATGTTAACGTATTTTGGGATACTTTTTTGTCGCAAATTGCAAATGCTTTAGAACGCGAGTTTTTAGGCGAAATTGTAAACAAATCGCGCATTTTAGCCGAATCGGACAAGTTGTACAAAACATTGTTCAACTCAATTTCGCACGAGCTAAGAATACCAGTGGCAACAATTATGGGAGCTTCCGATACACTAATAAATAATGTTCACCCCGAAAACGTTAAAAATACCCTTGTTCACGAAATTTTTAACGCATCAATAAGGCTTAACCAGCTTATCGAAAACCTTTTGAATATTTCGAGACTCGAGAGTGGCCGTATTACACCAAGGTTCGATTGGTACGATATTAACGACTTAGTTTTTAAAGTTTGCAACGACTTAGCCAACGAACTTAAACCCTTTAACCTAAGCGTATCAATACCCGATAACTTTCCTTTAGTTAAAATCGATTTTGGGCTTATTGAACAGGTTTTATATAATTTATTACTAAATGCTACCCAACATGCCCCTGCTGCTTCAGATATTTCAGTTATTTTTGAACACTATAAAACACACTTTTTAATTAAAATTATTGATAATGGCCCTGGATTTAGCAATATTGCGATTGAAAACATTTTTCAAAAGTTTTATAGGCAAAATAATAACAAAACAGGCGGGTTAGGTTTAGGATTGTCAATTGTTAAAGGTTTTGTACAGGCGCATAAAGGAACAGTTGTTGTTAATAATAACCCCGGCGGTGGAGCTGTATTTACTTTAACAATTCCAACACAAAGCCCCGATATTGATAATTTTTAATATCAACTTATGATAAACAACGAAACTATTTTAATTATCGACGATGAATTACCTATACGCCGTTTGCTCGATATTACACTTACAGCCAATAATTTTAAAACAATTTTATCGTCGAACGGAAAAGATGGAATGGTTGATGCTGCAACATATAGCCCGTCGCTAATAATTCTTGACTTAGGGCTGCCCGACATTGACGGGTTAGATATGCTTAAAAAATTACGCGAATGGTTTTTTAAACCAATAATTATTTTGTCCGTACGTAGCTCCGAAGACGATATTATTAAAGCTCTCGACAATGGTGCTAACGATTATTTAACAAAACCTTTTCGTAGCGGCGAACTACTGGCCCGCATAAGGGCTGCTTTGCGCTCAACTTACAACAATACCGACACACCAGTACTCGAGTTTGGGTTTTTAATTGTCGATTTTATTAACCATGTGGCAAAAAAAAATAACGAGATTGTTAAACTCACTTCAACCGAATTTGCTTTGCTTAGTTTATTGGCCAAAAACCAGGGCAGAGTGCTTACCCATCAATATATACTTAAAGAAATTTGGGGTTTAAATTACTCCGATAAAACCCAATATTTACGAGTGTTTGTTGCTCAACTACGAAAAAAAATTGAAGACAACCCTGCCAAACCGTGTTTGCTTATTACCGAACCTGGCATTGGATACCGGTTTAACGGGTAAAAAAAAAAGAGGCCCGTAAGGCCTCAGTTTTTTATAAAAACAATTTGTCGATTATTTTTTTCCGCTAAAAGTACCATAGCGTGTTGCCATATCTACACCAATAACATCTTGCGATTCAGTAATTGTACCGCTCATTGAGCCATCGCTCGATACTTTACCTTCAATTATAATGTCAACCTCGGTAATAATTAAGTTGTACTCAACAACAGCCCTAAAGTTACCATCGTTATCAACTTCGATACCTGTTGTACGTTTGCCGTCAATGTCAATTTCCATTTCCTGCATCGATATTATTGCTTTAAAAGAACTGACAACAAGAGCCAAATCAGGGTCAGTCGACGATGAAACAGTAGTACATTTGTAAGTACCATCGAATTTGTCGGTTTTCATTTTGTCGCACGAGCTAAAGCTTGTTACCAAAACAACCGCAGCAAAAATTGAAAAAAGTAGTGATTTAGTTTTCATATTTAAATTATTAAAAAATTATTAATCACTTCATTTGTTGCAATTGCTTTTTTAATCTGAAAAAAAAATTAAAAAAAAATTATTAAGTAGCTATAGGTTACTTAAATATATTAATGCTTTTTTAAAGTATTGTATTATTTAAAATTTACATTTATTTATAGTTGTTAATTAAGTTGTTATAAACAAAAAAAGCTGATGCTAAAATTTGCAACAGCCTTTTATACCTAATTTGAGCGGTTTAAGTAAAGTAAACTTGAGCTTTAATTAGGTTCAGGGTTTATAAAATTGCTACATAAACAGGTTAAGATTAGCACTTTCGGTACGCTCTAAATAGGTTGCAACACCACCAATTTGAACGCCGTCAATAAACTCGTCGGCTTTAACGCCCATAACATCCATCGACATTTGACAGGCAATAAGTTCAGCTCCATTTTCAATAGCGGTTTTTATCATATTTTCAAGCGTGTCAACATTTTTGTTTTTCATTACTATACGCATCATTTTTGCACCAATACCAGCCATATTCATTTTCGACAAGCCAAGTTTTTTACTGTTAGCAGGCATCATAAAACCAAACATTTTGCCAAAAAAATCTTTTTTTACTTTAGGCTTGTTTTGTTTTTTAATAACATTTAATCCCCAAAAAGTAAAAAATATTGTAACTTTTTTGCCCGATGCAATTGCCCCGTTTGCAATAACAAATGTTGCAAGAGCTTTGTCAAGGTCGTCGTTAAAACAAATTAATGTGGCATTATTACCATTAGTTTTTGCAATGTTGTTTTGTACAGGTTTTTCTTTACGGATAATTGCGTTTATTTGCCCGCCGTTTTGCGACAATTCAACTAACTTGTTACCAGTAACATTTGCCCATGCCTGAACATCTTTATAAAAGCCTGCATCGCTGGCTGTAATACTTAACAGCTCACCTGGGTTTATATTATCGATACTTTGTTTAAGCTTTAATACCGGGCCGGGGCATTGTAAGCCGCAGGCATCAATTATTTTAATATTTGTAAGGTCAACAGGCTGAGGCTTGTCTTTTGTGCCTTGGTAAATAAGGTCGTCGTTTCCTATATAATCGTTGGCAAAAATATCTTCGTTGCTCTGTTTTTGGCTTGCTGTTTCGTAGGTTTTTAAACCACCCGACAGGTTATAAACATGTTTAAAGCCACTTTGTGTTAATATGCGGCATGCCACGTGGGCACGTAACCCAACGCCGCAAAATGCAACTATTTTTTTGTCGCGTGGTAAATTATTCAGGTTTGGCCTAAGCTCGTCGAGCGGAATATTTACTGCTCCCTCAATAGTACCAAGCTCAAACTCGTCGCGGGTACGTATGTCGAGTAAATAATAGTCGCTGTTGTGGTTGTTTGCAATATCGCGCCACGACACAGTTTGGCTAATGCCGCTTAAAATATTTTCGGCAACCATGCCGGCAATATTAACGGGGTCTTTAGCCGACGAATAGGGTGGGGCATAGGCGTGTTCAATCTCGGCAAGGTCGTAAACGGTAGCTTTGTTGCGAATAGCTTCGGCAAAAAGGTCGATGCGTTTATCAATACCTTCGTAACCTACTATTTGCGCACCAAGTAAGCGGCCATCGGCGGGGGCAAACGATATTTTTATTGTCATTGGCAAAGCCCCCGGGTAATAGCCTGCATGCGACGATGCATGTATAACCGAGTCGATATGTTCAATGTTAAGTTTTGCAAGTAGTTTTCCCGACACACCTGTTGATGCAACAGTTAAGTCGAAAACTTTTGCAATAGCAGTATTTATTGCGCCATTGTAAGTTTTTTTGTTACCAAAAACAATATTGTCGGCAACAATTCTACCTTGTTTGTTAGCAGGCCCGGCAAGGTAAGTTATCATTTTTGTTGCTGTTACCGGGTTTGTAAATTCAATTGCATCGCCAACAGCATAAATATTTTCGTCGGTGGTTTGTAAATATTTATTAACAACAATACCACCAGTTTCGCCAATTGCTAATCCTGCATCTTTTGCCAGCTTGCTGTCGGGGCGCACGCCAATACTTAAAACTACCATGTCGGTTTCAATAGTTTTCGACGAGTTTAGTTTTACTATTATTCGCCCGTTTTGGTTATCGAACGACGCTACCGCTGTTTTTAAATAAAACTCAACATTTTTTGTTTTAAGATGCTGGTGCACAAGTGCAGCCATCGAATAGTCGAGAGGAGTCATAACCTGTTCGGCCATTTCAATAATTGTAACTTTTATGCCGCACGAGTGCAGGTTTTCGGCCATCTCTAAACCAATAAACCCGGCTCCTATAACAACGGCATGTTTAGGTTTGGTACTGTTAATGAACTCTTTAATTTTGTCGGTATCGGGTACATTGCGCATTGTAAAAATGCCGTTTTGGTTTATGCCTGGCAAAGGTGGCTTTACCGGTTCGGCTCCTGGCGATAGTACAAGTTTGTCGTATGTTTCGGTGTAGGTTTGGTTTGTTTCGATGTTTTTTACTACAACAAATTTTTCGTTCCGGTTAACCGATATTACCTCGTTTTTTACCCTTACTTTAATATTAAACCGTTGACTAAATGTTTCGGGGGTTTGTACAAACAAATTTTCGCGATCGGGTATTGTACCACCTATATAATATGGCAAACCGCAGTTTGCATACGAAATATGAGCTCCCCGCTCAAACATTATTATTTCCGATTGTTCGTCGATACGCCTTAATCGTGCGGCGGTTGTTGCACCTCCGGCTACTCCGCCAATTATCAGGTATTTCATTTTGTATATAGTTTTGTATTATTAACCAATATTGTTAAAAGTGGTTCAAAGTTAAAATAAAAATTATACATATACATATATGCATATGTATAATTATATGTATTATTCAACATATAAACAACTATTAAAACAAAATTCCTTATTAGCTATTTAAAAATTTATTTTAAAACACTCAAATTGTGTTTACGCTTAAACTACTGTAAAAAAATGTTGGCTACTAAAACCTAAAAACACATAATAAAACTAACATATTAAATACTACAACAAAATATTTTATGCGATTAGCTCAATTTTGGTTATAATTAATACATACCTTTCGAACTTATCTTTAATACATTAATAAAAAAAACAAAATAATGCAGGTTAACATTATTTTATTTATTACTTTGCCTACATACATTTATTAAACTCATAAACAACAAAAAAATGGAAGAAAAAGTCTCAACACAGATTAAATTTTACAATGGGCAACAAATACCTGTTGAGTTACACAAAGTAAGGGTAGTACAAAAACTTTTTTTAAAACCTGTAAATCAAAGGCTCGAAGCAATTCGTAATGCGGGATTTAATACATTTTTGTTAAGTACCAAAGATGTTTTTCTTGATATGCTTACCGATAGCGGAACAAATGCTATGAGCGATAACCAGGTTTCGTCAATGTTACGTGCCGATGATGCTTATGCAGGTTCGCAAAGCTTTTACCGTATGGAGGCCGAGGTAAAAGACCTTTTCGACGCCGAGTATGTATTACCAGTGCATCAGGGTAGAGCTGCCGAGAATATTATTTCGCAGGCATTTATAAAACCTGGCGATGTTATTCCAATGAATTATCACTTTACTACTACTAAAGCACATATGGAGCTTAATGGTGGACAAATTTTCGAGATTTATCACGACCAGGCGCTCGAAATTAAAAGCGATAATCCATTTAAAGGAAATATAGATATAGAGAAATTTAAAGCTATTATTGATAAATACGGTAAGGAAAAGGTTGCCTTTGTACGTATGGAGGCATCAACAAACCTAATTGGCGGTCAACCTTTTTCAATACAAAACATGCGCGATGTAAAAAAAATTGCCACTCAAAATAATATTCTTTTTGTTTTAGACGCCAGCCTTATTGGCGAGAACGCCTACTTTATTAAAAAACGCGAAGAAGAATTTAAAAACACATCAATAAAAGAGATTATTCAAACTATGTGTGGTTTTGCCGATATTGTTTATTTCTCGAGCCGCAAAGTAAGTTCGTCGCGTGGCGGCGGTATTTGTACACGTAGTAAAGAACTTTATATGCGCATGCGCGAACTTGTTACTTTGTACGAGGGTTTTTTAACATATGGAGGTATATCGGTACGCGAAATTGAGGCCATGGCCATTGGTTTTCAAGAAACTGCCGATGAAAGTGTTGTTTGTCAATCGCCAATGTTTATTGAATATACTGTTAACCAACTCAGTAAACTTGGCATACCGGTAATTACCCCGGCCGGAGCTTTAGGTGCACATATCGATGCAAAAGGCTTTTTACCTCATGTACCGCAAAATCAATATCCGGCCGGAGCTTTAGCCGCTGCTTTATTTATAATATCGGGATGCCGGGGAATGGAACGTGGAACAATTTCAAGCGTTCGCGATGCTCAGGGTAATGATATTTTAGCCGATGTTGAATTGGTCAGGCTCGCTTTCCCTCGTCGCGTTTTTACTTTATCGCAAACAATGTTCCTTATCGACCGTATTAACTGGCTTTTTAATAACCGTGATATAGTTGGAGGCCTGAAATTTGTTGAAGAACCCGCTGTTTTAAGGTTTTTTATGGGTAAACTCGATGCTGTTGACAATTGGCCTGAAAAACTTGTCGAAAAATTTAAACAAGATTTTGGCGAAAGCCTATAAATAAGAACGAAATTGCCTAAAAAAGTTTATACTCTCGCAAAGACACAAAGAAAGAAAGTAAACAATCAGAAATATAAAAATTTTGATTTCGATGATTTAAAATTTTCACACTTTGCCTCCATATGTCTTTGCGAGATAATTTTTTCTTTATTGCTGATGTACAAATAAATAAACTAAAATAACATTTACATAACTACATATACAACTTTAAACAAATGGAGGTTTAAACCTAAGTTAAGCGGTTAAAGCGCTGCAAATAAACGCTTTACTTAGGTTAACCCCGATGTAGAGTTTGTTGTATTTCAC
>CAZJCR010000152.1:0-9442 GCA_964544385.1 uncultured Bacteroidales bacterium | reverse complement strand
GGCGTTGTAATAAAACTTATTGAGCCGTTGAGTATTTTAACCCGGTTGTTTATGTTTATTAACCCATAACTTGAGCCTTTGTTCAAAGCTTTGTCGTAATCAAAACCTATTCCGTTGTCGGAGTATATTATTGATAATAGTTGAGACTGGTAGTTTAAAAAAATATCGATATTAAGAGCTTCGGAGTATTTTAAACCGTTGTTAATAAGTTCGGTAACAATGCGATAAACTGCAATTTCGACATTTGGGGCAAAACGGCTGTTTTTTATTTTGTCGGTAAGGCTAATAGCGGGTTTATGTTTTTTTGGAGCCAGGTCGATAAAGTTGTTAATTGCTTTTGACAGGCCAAAATTATGTAAAATGTGTGGGCTAAGGTTGTTCGATATCTCGCGTAGTGTTTGGAACGCGAGTTTGAGCGAGTTTGTACCTTTTTCGATAACAAATTCGCGTTTTTCGGTTTCCTCGGCTAACCATTGAAAGTATAGCTGCACGTTCGACAATATTGGGCCAAGCCCGTCGTGTAGTTCTTGTGCAAATTTCGATTTTTCTTTTTCTTCGGTTTCGATAATTGCGTTCATTATACGTTTTTCGAACTGTTTACGGTCGGTAATGTCGCGCACGGCCGATACTCGCAGGTTTTGGCCTTTGTATTTAAGGTTTCGCCCCTCGAACTCGATAGTGATTTTTGAGCCGTCTTTTTTTATAAGGTCAATTTCGATACTGTTAGAGTATTCCATGTTAAGCCGGTTAAGTATTAACGGGTGGTACTCGGGCGGGAAAAGTGTTTTTAAAATGTTGCTGCCAATAATATTGTCTTTGTTGTAACCGGTTAAGTTAATAAAAGCTTCGTTAACGTCGACCAAAATAAGGTCTTTGTGTATAATTATGCCTTCAAAAGTCAGGTTTGCAAGCATTCGGTAACGTTGTTCGCTGTACTCGGCCATGTTAAGGGCTTCGGTAATGTCGGTTTCGAGTTTTTTCCGTTTCGATATATCGTCGACCGAAACTAATATTTGCTTGTTGTTTTTATTATTTAATAGCGATGTGCTAAGTAAATATGTTTTAACTGTTTCTTTGTGTTTAATTTCCGATGTTATTTCAAATTCGTGTTTGTAAGTTGGTTCGCCGGTTTTAAGTGTGTGCCCAACTATTTGGTAAAAGCTGCATGACTGGCATTGGGGGTCTTGTCCACAATCAATATTATTATTAAATATATTTTTGCAGTTAAAAACATTGCCGGCTTTTGAGCCTATGAAATTTTGGGGGTTTGAGTTGTTGTTAATGCCATGCGAGTTTATTTTTATTATATCGAGTTTATTGTTTAAAACAAACATAAGTATTGGTGCATTGTCGAAAATTGTATTAAGCATTTGTTCGCTTTGCTTTATTTTCTCTTCATACTGTATGCGTTCGGTAATGTCTTCAACAATTTCGACAATTTGGTTATTGCAATATGGGTAAAGTGTAATTAAAAAATATTTATTGTTGTCGATGGATTGTTGGATGTATTTAAAAGGTTTGTTTAGTTGTACTGTTTTTTTAAGGTTGTTTAACCATGTTATAAAAACTTTGTTTGGTTGTTGTTTATTTTGTTCGTCATAAATATTTTTAGCGCTAAGGCCGGTAGGATTAGTAAATGCCGGGTTTACGTCAATATTGTTAATAATAAACTGGTTTTTAACAGTTTTGTATGTGAGTAATACAATTCCGTTTGGTATGTTTTCAAAAAGCTGGCGGTATTTTATCTCGTTTTCGATAATTGATTCAGATGCGGCGGTGAGTTCTTCGTTGGCCATTGCCAGGTCCGAGTTGGCTTTTTGCAGGTTAATAAGTAAGGTGTTGTTTTGTTCAATAAGGTTATATTTATCGATAGCGTTTATTATTGTAGTAGTAAGTTCGGTTTTGTTCCATGGTTTTGTAATAAACCGGTAAACATGTCCCATGTTAATGGCATCAATTACAAATTTCATGTCGGCGTAACCGGTTAAAATAATAAAAACAATTTGGTTAAACTCGTTATGTACCCTTTCAATAAAGCTTAAACCGGTTTCGTTTGACATTCGTTGGTCGGTAATAACAACTTTAATGTTATTATGTTTTAAAATGGTGTATGCTTGTTGAGTATTTGTGGCTTCAAAAATGTTATATTTTTGCCAAAACACGGTTTTAAAAACAAGCAGGTTAGCCTCTTCGTCGTCAATGTAAAGTATATTGTCGAGTTTTTTATTGTTCATGGTTAACGGGTATTTTTACAATAAAAGTTGAGCCTTTGTTTAAATCTGATTTAATTGATATTGAGCCATTAAGCATTTTAATATATTTGTTTGCCAAAGTAAGTCCAAGGCCGTTGCCACCGTATTTACGGGTTAGTCCTTGTTCAACCTGCATAAAGCGTTCAAAAATAAGTTCGTGTTTTTCGGGTGCTATTCCAATGCCGGTGTCGGCAATTGTAAAAACTAAATGGTTATTGTTTTTTAAACAAGTAAGGGTAACGGTGCCAAAGTTTGTAAACTTAAAAGCGTTGTCGATAATATGTTTTAGGGTTTCGAATATTTTGTTTTTGTCTGATATAATTTCGAGGTTGTTTTGTGTAATGCAATTATTGTATGCAAATGTTACGGTATTGCTTGTATAATAGTTGTTTGTGTAATCAACAATTTCGTTAATAAGGTTGTTAATTCCGAATTTTTGGTTATTTATGTTAATGCTTTTTGACTCGATTTGCGACAGCTCGACAATGTTGTTCATTATGTTAATTAATTGATGGCTGCTTTTTAGTATCAGGTCAATAAAAAAGTTTGTGCGTTCTTGGTCGGTGTACGATTGTTTTAGCATCTCGCAAAAGCCAACAATTCCGTTAAGTGGTGTCCGTACCTCGTGGCTAAGGTTCGATAAAAAGGCTGTTTTAAGCCGGTCGCTCTCTTCGGCGTGTTCTTTTTCTTTAATAAGTTCGTGGTTTTTTATTTCAAGGTTTTTAACAAGTTCGTTGTTAAGTTGGTTAATGTTGTAGTGTTTTATTGCATTATCGATAGTTTGTTTAAGGTCGGTTTTGTCCCAGGGTTTTGTAACAAACCTGAACAAAATGTTCGAGTTTATTGCGTTAATAACAATTTGCATGTCGGCAAACCCTGTAAGTAATATTAAAATTATGTCAGGGAACTCGGGTTTTATGCGATTAAAAAAATCGAGGCCGGTTTCGCCGGGCATTTTTTGGTCCGATATAATAACTTTAATATTGTTTTGGTGCAATATTGTGTATGCCTCGTTTGTGTTTTTTGCTGTATAAATGTTATAGTGGTTCCAAAAAACTGCGGTAAAACTGTCAAGGTTCAGGGTTTCGTCATCAATATATAAAATATTATTTTGGGACATTGGGCATAAATTTTATTGTAACAGTAATACATAAAGATAAAGAATTTTTACTAAACTGGCAGCATAATTATAAATTCGGTACCTTTTCCTTTTGAGCTTTTAACATCGATAGCCCCGTTGTGTTCTTTTATAATGTTGTAGGTTATTGATAAACCAAGGCCTGTACCTTTACCAACTTCTTTGGTTGTAAAAAACGGGTCAAAAATATTTCCTATTATCGATTGGTCGATACCTGCTCCAGTATCTTTTATCGATATTAATATATTATTTTTTGTATTGTTTAGCCATGTTTTTATTGTTATTGTCCCTTGGTTTTCGATTGCATGTACCGCGTTAATAAAAATGTTCATAAATACTTGGTTAAGTTGCCCCGGGTTTGCAGTAACCAATGGTATTTGCGAGTAGTTTTTTTCAATATTTATTCTGTTTTTATATTGGTTGTATAAAATAATAAGTGTGTTATCAATAAGTTCGTGAATGTTAATGTTAGGGGTTTTGCCCTGGTCGGAGCGCGAGTATGAGTTTAGGCTTTTTATAATTTTAACTGTACGGTCGATACCAATTTGTACGGCGTTAACCGATTTGTCGAGCATGTCGTAAGCGTTTTTGCTGTATTGTGTTTGTTCAGTGTAATTAATTAGGCCGGGTTGGTTTTTTAGTTTTTCTAAATACATATTAGCCATATCGAGTATAACTGCTATATTGGTTTTTATTCCCTCGATACCGCTGCTAATAAAGTTTACAGGGTTATTAATTTCGTGTGCAATACCAGCAATTAAAACGCCAAGCGATGCAAGTTTTTCGCTTTGTATAAGTTGTGCCTGGGTGTCTTTAAGGGCTTGTAATGTTTTGCTTAGCTGGTTGTTTTGTTCAAAAATTGTGGCATTTGTTTTTTGTAGTTCAAGGTTTGTTTTTAAAAGTTCGGTGTTTGTTTGTTCAAGTTTTATGGTACGCTCGTTAACCATTTGTGTAAGTTTGTTTTTGTGTTTTATAAGTTCGAGCTTGTTAAGTGTTTGTTCGGTAATATCGATAAAATAGCCGTGTATTTTAACAGCAACATTGTTATCGGTAACAATGTTCGATATGTTTTTTATCCATAAAGTTTGGTTTTTAGCTGTAATAATACGGTACTCAAAAGTGTTGTTGGTGTTGTTATTAATTTTATTGGTACAGTTTTCAATAGCATGTTTTTTGTCGTCGGGGTGAATAATTGACACCCAAAAATTAAAGTTTTGCCATTGTGAAGCTTTGTACCCGCAAAGTTTTTCAACCTGTGGGCTTATGTAGGTGAACATCATGGTATTAAGGTCGAGTTCCCATGCAACAAGTTGTGTCGATGTTAAAAGCGATTTGTACCGTTCTTCGCTGTTTTTAAGTTCAATTTCGTTTAATTTATTTTGCGTAATGTCGGTATAAATACCGCTTACGCGCACCGGGTTGTCGTTGTCAAACTCGGTAACTTTGCCTTTATGGCTTATCCAAATATACTGGCCATTTTTATGTTTAATGCGGTATTCAATTTTAAAGGGTTTATTAGTCAGGTAAATTTGGTTAAGGTTGTTAAGTTCGAGTAAGTGTTTGTCGTTGGGGTGAACAAGTTTATCCCAAAGGCCGGGGTCATGTTCAAGTTCGTCGTGTTTGTAGCCAATAATTAATGCAGCTTTTTGGTTTCGAATGGTTTGGTTTGTTTTGTAGTTAGTGTCAAAGGTTCCAACGTTTGCACCTTCAATAACCATTTGGTAACGTTGGTGGCTTTCGTCGAGTTGTTTTGTAAGGTTAATAAGTTCGTCGTTTTTTATTTTAAGGTTACGATAAGTAAACTCAAGTTCGGCCGACCGTTCTTTAACTTTTTTTTCGAGGTTTTGGTTCATTCCCTCGAGTTGTTTTGTAAGCATTGCTATTGCTAAATGGTTTTTTACCCTGGCTAAAAGTTCGTCGTTTTGTATAGGTTTTGTAACATAATCGACAGCCCCGGCGGCAAAAGCTTCAACTTTGTTAAAAGTTTCGTTAAGAGCCGATACAAAAATTACAGGTATATGAGCAGTTGCAGTGTTTTTTTTTAGTTTTTTGCATGTTTGATACCCGTTAATACCTGGCATAAGTATGTCGAGTAAAATAAGGTCGGGGGCAATTTGTTCAATTTTTTCGAGAGCTTTTTCGCCCGATGTGGCAATAGCTATCTGGTAGTTTTGGGTAAGCAGTGCATCTTTAATTACATCGATAACTGCGGGCGTATCGTCAACTATAAGTATTTTTTGTTTGTAGTGCTGCATATTTTTTATGTTAACAGTTTTGTACATAGTTGTATTATGGCATCGTCGTTATAGGCCGATAAATGAATTTCGAGTGTTGCTGCAAATGATTCGTAATTAGCATTATCGGTTTTAAGGTTTGTAATAATCTTTTCGATTTCGATAAAATCGCCAATTTTTGCCAATTCAATAATTTGGTTAAGTATTTGGTTGGCCGGGGCAATTATTGATGCGTTATTGTTTGATATTTGTTTTTGTTGTGCTGTACTATTATTGGGTGTGGTTTTGCTAATAATTTCGACAGGTATTGTAACTGTAAAAACCGAGCCTTTGTTAAAGTTGCTGTTTAATGTTAATGTGCCTTTAAGCATTTGAACAATTTTTTTTGTAATTGGCAGGCCAAGCCCGCTGCCTTCAACAAATTTCGAGTAGTCGAGCAGTTGTGTAAAAGGTTCAAAAACCGATTGTTGTTTGTCGGGGTGTATACCAATACCTGTATCTGAAACAATTAGCTTTAGTATTTTAGTATTTTGGTTAAGTTCAACAACAAGTTCAACGCCGCCTTTTTGGGTGTATTTAACAGCGTTGTCTAAAAGGTTAATTAAAATTTGTTTAATACGCCTTTGGTCGCTGTTAATAATATAGTTTACCGGAGTTGTGTTTTTGTAGTTTATTGTTAAATTTTTTTGATAAGCTTTAACTTTAATAATGTCGATAACCGAGTTTAAAGTATCGGACAATGAAAAATGGCTATACCCGGGTGTTATTTTATCGGCCTCAATTTTTCCAAAGTCGAGTATGTCGTTAATAAGGTCGAGCAGGTGTTGGCCGCTTTGGTGTATTGTGTTAAGGTTGTTAACTTGTTTTTGTGTAAGGTTAGGTTCTTTTTTTAGTATTTGAGCATAACCAAGTATTGCGTTAAGCGGGGTACGTAGTTCGTGGCTCATGTTTGATATAAACTCGCTTTTAGCGCGGCTTGCTGTTTCGGCAGCATCGCGGGTTTGAAGCAGGTATTTTTCGATAAGTTTGTTTTTGCTAATGTCTTTAACAACGCCAAAAATACCAATCACCTGAGCATTGTTGTTAAACTCGGGCCATTGAGTAAGTTCGGTGTACATTGTTTTGCCGTCGGGGCGGTTAAAAATTAGTTCAATGGCATCTTTATTTTGGCCGTTAAGAGTATAGTTGTTGTAAAGTTTAAGTTCAGAGTACGATTCGGGGGTTAATGAAAGCCCAAAGTCGTGCCATTTATTGCCAATAATTTGGTTGGGTGGCATGTTAAAAAAGTGTTTTGTGGCTTTAGTTGCAAAGGTAATAACACCATGAACGGTCTCTTTAAAAAACAAAAATTCTTGTCCAATTCCGTTAATAAGATGGCTTAACCGGGCCTCGCGTTCAATGAGTTCGAATGTACGTTTTTTAACAAGCTCTTCGAGTTCGGCTTTACCTTGTTCAATTTTTTTATTATAAAGTAGTTGGTTAGTAATATCGTTAAGCATAACAATACCAATATCGCCAATGCGTACGGTTGTAAACTCAACATCTTTTATGCTCATGTCGGCGCAAGTTACTTTATATGTTACGCCGGTTAGTTTTGTGAATTTTTTATTGTTAATAATATTGTTGTCCCAGTTGTCTTTTGCTATTTTTTGTAATTTAACATCGGGGTATGCTTTTTCCCACCATTGGTCGATAGTTGAAATATCGTGTTTAAATTTATATCCAAAAACTTTTGAAAACTCAATGTTTGTAAGTAATAGTTCGTTATTAAAGTTAAACATAATCATGCTTACAGGTGCCAGTTCAAAAATTTTGCGGAATTTTTCTTCGCTGGAAGCCGCCTCGGCTAAAGCGGTTGTTAGTTTTTTGTTTGTTTTAAGCAGTTCGTTGTTAAGTTCTTCGTACTGTTCGTTCTTTTTTTTAAGCAGGTACTCGTTTTGTTTACGTTCGGTAAGGTCGTAATGGGTTCCAATAAGCCTTGCTGCATAACCGTTGTTGTCGTATAAAATTAAGGCTCTCGACAATATATCGATAAATTGGCCTTGTTTATGTTTAAGCCTGAACTCGGCCTCGAAATAGTTTTTTCCGGTTGTAATGCAATCCATTAAATTGTTAACGGTTTTGTTTTTATCGTCGGGGTGGAGCGAGTTTTCCCAACTCTCGTATTTGCTTGGCAGTTCGTTTGGTTGGTAACCAATCATTTTTTTAAGTTGAGGCGAAAAATACACCTCTTTTGTTATAATGTCCCAATCCCAAATACCGTCTTGAGTAGCCTGCATGGCAAGATTAAACCTTTCTTCGCTTTTTTTAAGGGCAATAAGGGCGTTTTCGCGTTGTGTGGTGTCGTTAAAAACTGTTGCAAACTGGCCTTTTTGCGGGCAAAAAATGTATGTGTCGTAATAACGCCCCAAAGCTTTAGCATAGTTTTTAAATTCGATAGATACTCCGGTTTCGGCTACTTTTGCCGATTGTTCAATCCAGTAATCTTCGGTATCGGGCATAACCTGTTTTACAGTTTTGCCAATAATGTCGGAGGCTTTAAGGCCTGTAAGTTTCTCGAATGCGGGGTTTACTTCAATAAACATGTAATCAACAGCTTTGTTGTTGTCGTTATAAATAACCTGGTGAACAGCAAAACCGCTTGTCATGTTTTCAAAAAGTTGTGTAAAACGTTTGTTTTGTTCTTTAATAAGCTTTTGTTGTTTTTTTATCTCGGTTTCTTTTAAAATACTATCGGTAATATCTTGAATATAACCATATTGTCGAACTAAATTGTTGTTATTGTCAATGTCGAACCCCCACTGTATTTTTAAATATTTAAGGTTGTTTTTTTTGTCGATTATCCTAAAAGTAAAAGTGTGCCCTTTTTTTAAATCGGCGGCTAATTTCATGCGCGAAATAAAAAAATCAATATCGTTAGGATGTATGTGTTTATGTATATTTTTAATATTATGTAAAACTTCGCCCTGAGTTAAACCAAATATCAGTAAAAACTCGTCTGATGCATTAAAAACATCGTTGTTGTAAAAAAACTCCCAACTGCCAAGTTTGCCAAGTTTACTGGTGTCGGCAAGTAGTTTCTGGTTTTTTTTAATAATATTGTTTTGTGCAATAAGCTTGTTAAATGTTAGTTGTAGTGTTTTTTTGCTTTTTATTATGTAGTTTCCTAACATTAATAATAGCATTACAATAAAAAAACCTGTAATAACCGATAATACTGGTATATTGCTTTGCGGGCTGTATTTTAGCAAAAAAAAGTTAGTGGCAACCATGTATGCCACAACCATAAAAGCAACAATAATAAAAATTAGAATTAAATTCCATTTTAAAAATACAGGGTTTTGTTTATTAAGCTCGTTGTCGTTGTTTTTATTGTTGTTACCGTACTCGTTATTAATAAGCATAAAAATTATAAAAGTTGTAATGGTTACAAAAAACCACCCTTTAATAGTTTGCAGCTTATTAAAAGTTTCAAGGTCGTTAATAAGTAAGAGTAAAATATTATCGCTAAAAAAAATCCAAAAAAGGCTAAAACCCAGGTATAAAGCCGCAATTTTATAAGCCCCGGTTGTATATGCCAATAGCCTTTTTGTTAATTTTTTTAATATTGTCATTTGCGGGTTAAGTTAAATTGTTAACAATGCAGGTTTATATATTGTTAAAAATAGTTAAGTTTAACATTATAACAATTTATTAAGGTTTGGGTTTTAACAACAATTTTTTTTAAAACACTCAACTTAGGTATAACTACGATGTAGAATTTTTGTATTTCACTAACCAAGTGTAGTGAAATACTTACAAAATCTAAATCGATTGAG
>CAZJCR010000151.1:0-9529 GCA_964544385.1 uncultured Bacteroidales bacterium | reverse complement strand
AGTAAACGCTAGTAAAATCAAAACAAACGATAAAACAGAAAGCTTCATATCTTTAGATTTAATTGGTTTTAATTTTTATTCCCCCACTCTTTCCCATCGGGCGTACGTCTCCATTCAAAATATTTATCAATAACATTAAGTTGTTCATGGCCGGGCACTAAGCCAACATAAGGTTTGGGGCCAAAATACATTACTTGTGGCTGTTGGTTTGTAAAGGCAGGCCATGTTGTAAGTTTACCGTCGTTAGGGTTCCCGGTTTTGGCAAAATTTGTCCAATAGGTAGCAATAGTTTCCGACAGTTCAACATCGGCACTTGTAAACATATTGTTAGCAGTGTCGATATGCATAAAAACATAAGGAACGTCGACACCATGTGGCGTGCCAAAATCGGACTGCGGCGAGTTTTCGGGATATGCAGCGTGTTGGTCGAAATGATAAAAATAAACGGCCGATTTACCTGTTTGAGCCTGTAACCTTGCCCAACTCCAGGTATGCCAGCCAAAAGCTGCATCGCGCATAAGGTTACGCGCGCTGCGTGGCACGTTATTTTGGCCAACAGGGTATGCTTTTAAAAGGGTGTCGGCAAATTGGCCAAAGCGGCTTTTAACACTATTTATATACTCGTCGGGGGTGCGGCCTGCCGGAAAACTCAACCCCTCGTCGGAGTTATAACCAATAAGTACCGGCACGTCGTTATAATTGCCGGCCTGGTACATTTTGTATTGGTCGTCGGGAATAACATAACCGTCAACAATTGGCCAGCTCCCGGGCAATGTCCACCCTTGCGGGATAAGTTTTTCGGCCTCAACCTGCCGCAACTCGTTAATTGACGACAGCCCGAAACCTTTTAAATATTCAACGCCATCGGTTTCGGCTTGTTTTAGTGTTTTCATGTTCTCGCCCGGGTAAGTTGTGCTGCGTGCCGGGCCAAACGAACCACCACTTTGCGATATTGCGCCGCTAAATAAACCTTTTGCTAATGGCGATGCGCACAACATACTAACCGATATTCCACCAGCCGACTCGCCAAAAATAGTTACTTTTGAAGGGTCGCCGCCAAAGGCCGCGATATTTTGTTTAACCCATTGTAAACCTGCAATTTGGTCGAGCAATCCATAGTTGCCCGAAACCTTTTCAGTATTTTCGGCACTAAGTTCGGGGTGTGCCAAAAAACCTATTTGTCCAACACGGTAAGCAATACTCACAAGTACAACGCCTTTGCGGGCAAGGTGTTCGCCGTTATGTACCGGGTCCGATGTTGACCCGAAACTAAAACCACCGCCATAAATCCAAACCATAACCGGTAATTTTTCGCCGGTTTTTTTTGCTGGTGTCCACACGTTTAAATACAGGCAGTCTTCGCTTTTTCCCGATGCCGGGTTTCCTCCCTGCATTGGCGCAGGGGCATATTGGGTTGTTTGTTTAACACCCTGCCATGGCACAACCGGTTGCGGGGCTTTCCAGCGTAAATTACCTACAGGCGGTGCTGCAAATGGAATACCTTTATAAATTGTAAGGCCATTATCAACTACGCCCTGTATTGTTCCGCCGGTAACTTTAACCTGTGCATTTTGTTGCGGTGTACAACTTATTGCCAACAACATGGCTATTATTGGTACAAATGCTATAATTTTTTTTATCATATTACTATATTTTGAAATATCGATATAAACATATATGTTATATGTTTTTAATAAAAAAACCTAAGTTATGTGGTTGAAATAAAGCAAACATTTACCTTGGTTTAAACAAAAGCTGCGCGTACTGGTGCAACGACCTTCGCCATGTTAGCCACTCGTGGGCAGTACCTGGCGACTCGTAAAATACGTAATTAACACCCTGCTTGTCAAACATTTCTCTAAACGCTCCTATCGAGCCCGGGAAAGGTTCGGGTTCGGCTGTCCCTATACTTAAAAAGAAAGTAATAAATTTGCTGTTTAACATTTTTGCATCGGCAAACTGCCCGTTTAAAAAGGTGGCAGGGTTAAGCTTTTTCGAATCGGGATAATTTGCAGTGCCGCTAAAACCGCCATAATAAGCAAACATATCAATATTATTCATTGCAATGCGCACAGTTTGGTTTGCCCCCATCGACAAACCTGCAATTGCACGGTTATCGCGGTTAGTAATTGTCCTGAATTTTGAATCAATCATTGGTATAATCTCATCAATCATAACCTGTTCAAAAACCATTGCCGGATATTTTTGTCCTTTTTCAGCAGGTTTAAAAGCGTAACCATTATCCATAACTATTATCATGGGCACAGCTTTATTTTGAGCAATTAAATTATCGATAATTAAATTTGCATGCCCTTGGTTAGCCCAACCAGTTTCGTCTTCGAAACTACCATGCTGTAAATACAAAACCGGGTAACGTTTGTTTGTATTATTGCTGTAACAAGGCGGGGTGTACACAAA
This sequence comes from uncultured Bacteroidales bacterium, assembly GCA_964544385.1. Lineage (GTDB taxonomy): Bacteria > Bacteroidota > Bacteroidia > Bacteroidales > SZUA-534 > CAZJCR01. The sequence continues at coordinate 7,111 of CAZJCR010000151.1, read as the reverse complement.
GCAACGCCGCCACGATTGGGTAATTTCAGAATAATAGTTACACTGGCTTACCAAACCATGTGGCACATTTGCCATTTGATAAATATCCTGGTCGGGGGCGTCAATTTCGATACCACTGCCCCACCTGCCCGCGCCATAAAAATAAAGTGTACCGGGGTCGGGTACCGATGCACCGTCGATATTAAGCTGGTAATAATGAAAACCCGGGTCCTGCGGTGCGCTCTCGCCTGTCCAAACACCATTGGTATCTTTTGCCAAATCGTATTTTACACCGCCAATATCGAGTTTAACAAAATTTGCATTTGGTGCCAATATTTGAACCCTAACACGACCTTCGGGGTTTACCTGCGGGTATTGTTGCCCCAACTGGTTAACCACCGACGGTTTAAAACCGGATTGTATATTATTGTTTTGGGCAAAAGCTGTAATACATGTGCACCAAACAATAAATATTATGATGGTAGGTATTTGTTTTGTTTTCACGATAATAAGTTTTAATTAATTGATTAGCCACGTGTAATAATTTTACACGCGGCTTTATAAAATTAATTAAGTGCTTTTGTGCCTCACTTTATAACCGTAATGCTATTAGGTATTAATTGTAAGGTTTAAACAAAAGCACTTAGTTAAATGCTATTTAAAAAGTAGCTGAGCAAACTGGTAAAGGCTTCGACGCCAAGTATGGAACTCGTGTGCAGTGCCTTCCGATACGTACCAAACAGCGTTAATACCGGCATTTTTAAGCTCGTCGGTCGATTTTTTCACGCCGTCGGGGCGCTCTTTGCTGCCACAGCTCTGAAAAACAAGTTTAACATTGTCTTTATCTTTAATTTCGTCGGGTTTATAAAGTGCACCACTAAACAGGCCAATGTGCGAGAATACTTCGGGGCGGTTAGTTGTAATCATTTTAGTTTCCATCGAGCCCATTGAAAGACCGGCCATGGCACGCCCCGATTGGTTTGCCATGGTCCGGAAATTTGCATCAACATAAGGTATTAACTCATCAACTAATACAGTTTGGAAAGGTTTAATATCGAATTCGCGCAAGCCCCCGAATTTAATTTCGTTAGTCATGCCATATGTCATAACAATAATAAAAGGTTTAGCTTTACCCTGGGCAATAAGATTGTCCATAATAAGGTTTGCATGTCCTTGTTGTGGCCACGAAGTTTCGTTTTCGCAGTAACCATGTTGCAGGTACAAAACCGGAAACCTTGTATTTGGCTCGGTTTGATACTGTGGCGGAGTATAAACAAACGCAACGCGCGAAGTATTAGTGGTTTTTGACGGGAACAAAATTTGGTGCACGTGCCCGTGTGGTACATTGTTAACGGCAAACATATCCTCGTCGCCCGATGGTATTTCGATGCCACTGCCCCAACGGCAAGCCCCAAAATAAAACAGGCTGCCCGGATCGGGTACCGATGCACCGTCGATATTAAGCTGGTAATAATGAAAACCCGGGTCCTGAGGTGCGCTCTCGCCGATCCACATGCCCGATGTGTCTTTTACCAAATCGTATTTTACGCCACCAATGTCGAGCTTAACATATTTTGCATCGGGTGCCATTATTTGAGTACGCACACGACCCTCGGAGTTAACTTGTGGATACTCACGTCCAGGCTGGTTAACGGGTGTTGGTTTAAAATCTTCGACAATTTTGCCTTGTTGTGCAAAAGTTATATTACATAAAACTAAAGCAACAAATAATGTAAATATTTTAATATTTTTCATTGTTAAGTAATTAAAGGTTATAAATAAAATAAACAAATTAACTAAGTTATGATTTACCTGTTATATATCAACATGTTATGGTTTAGCATCGTTGGCCGTAGTTGCATGCAAGCCAATTAAGCAACCGGTAAAACCCCCGGCAACATTAGTCGATAAAATATCGCCCGAAACTGCGCCACCTAAATTTACAAAGCCGGCACCGTTAACCGAGTAGTTAAACATGTAATTATCGCCGTCGGCATTAACCTGCAGTTGTACAGGGTTTTTAATATCAATTTGTACCGATGCCAATACTTTCGACCCGCTTTTATCGTTACGCTCGAGCAATAAATAATAGTTATTATCAATTTTGGTGATACCAAAAACATAATTCATTTTCTCGTTTTGCAAGCATGTAATACCGGCTAAATTATTACTCGACAAAGGTTTGTATGCCAAAGTAACAGTAAATGTAAACGCACTGTGTTGTTGGCGTAAAAATAGTGTCGATGTAGGTTTAAGCTCTTTAATACTAACCGGGTAAGGGTTAATAGCCAGCCCGTTGGCGGTTTTTACAATAAAGTTTTCGCGCCACTCGCGTAAGCCTATCCATCGGTAATCGAGTGTGTCGTTGGTAAAGTTATCGGTAAAAGTAAAGTTGCCATTTGGAAAAAAGCCGTTAGTACCGGTTTTGTTTTCAACCCCATTAGGTAATTTTAGTTTGGGTTCTAACGGAACAAGCCCATTTTCGAAAACCGGGAACTGTCCCGACCAGTCGACAGGCAGAATAAAAGTTTCGCGCCCGGTGTTAACCCTGTCAGTATTGTTTGGGCGTATAGCTAAAAACACTCCGTAGTATTTACCGTCGGGGCCTTGTACCAAATCGGCATGCCCGGCCCAGTCAACTTTGTTAGCGCGGTTTTTAGGAAAATGGCGTTGTGTAAGTATCGGGTTGCTTGGAGCCGGCGTGTATGGACCTTTAGGGTTATCGGCAATAAAAATAACCTCGCTGTGCCAGCCGCCTGTTCCGCCCTCGGCACACATTAAATAATATTTACCGTTTTTTTTGTAAATGTGTGGGGCCTCAATCCAAATTGGTTTTTTATTAATATCAACACCACCATCGACAATAATTTTATCGGTACCGGCCACTACCTGGTCGGTATTAATATCGTACTCCCAAACTTTAATTACACGGTGTCCCTGGTATAGTTCTTTTCCTTTATCGGGTGCATCGTTGTGCACAACATAAGCCTTACCGTTATCGTCAAAAAAAAGTGAAGGGTCAATACCCTCAAAATTCAGTTTAAAAGGGTCGCTCCAGCCTTTGGCAGGGTCCGCGGTTTTAACAACAATGTTACCAAACCCGCCGGCAAACTGGGTAGTTATCATGTAAAACATTTGGTTGTTTGGGTTATAACAAATAGCCGGAGCATAAACCCCGTGGCTAATGCCGGTATTTTCAACCTTAAGTTGCGACGGGCGGTCGAGCACGTGGCCAATTTGTTTCCAGTTAACCAAATCGGTTGAATGGAAAATTGGCACGCCCGGAACCATTGCAAACGACGATGCAACAAGGTAATAATCGTTGTCTTTACGTGTTATGCTTGGATCGGGGTAGCAACCCTGCAAAATGGGGTTATAAAACTCGCCGGGTTTTAAGGGGTTATCGGTGTAAACTTTATCGGCACCCGTATATGTTACCTGCGAAAAAACAGGTGCATTTTTTTCGGGTTTTGCTTTTTTGTTTTGGCCAACAGCCAAAACCGAATTAAACATAATTAAAGTACTTAAAAGTACAATTTGCTTGGTTTTAAGTTTTAAATGTAAATACATATTTAAAGTTTTAGGGTTGCATGTTTATTTAAACAATAACTGGGCAAAGTTATACAGATTATTGCGCCACACCGGCCAAGTGTGCCCACCGGGGTACTCGGAGTAAGTGTATTTAATTTTGGCTTTGTCAAACTCGGCCATCATAGTTTTGCAGTTTTGCCATGCAATATCTTCGGGGCCACCCATCGATATCCAAAGCTGTTTTAAATTAGCGTTAATAGTATCGGCATTGTTACGTAAAAAAGTATATTGGTTATTTGCAATATCGGTGTGCATGTTTTGTATCCAGCCCGAACTAAACACGCCTAAATAGGCAAATAAATTAGTGTTATACACCCCTGCATAAAGTGTTTGTATACCACCCATCGACAGGCCGGCCAAAGCGCGGTTTTCAGCACCGGTTTTAACCCTGTAATTTTTTTCGACAAAAGGGACAATGCATTGTGTAAGCTCTTGTTCAAAAAGTTTTAGAACGTCGGCACCAAACGAGTGTACAGGCATATTACCGTCAACCATAACAATTATCATAGGTACTGCTTTTTTATCGGCAATAAGGTTATCTAAAATAATATCGGTTTTACCTTGCGTAGCCCAACCGCGCTGGTCTTCGCCACCACCATGTAAAAGGTAAAACACCGGGTAATTTTGGTTGGTATTTTGGTCGTATCCGGGCGGAGTATACATGTAAAAGTTGCGCCATGTATTTGTAACGCCCGAGTAATAACGCTTAACGCGGATATCGCCATGAGGAACATTTTTTATGGTATAATAATCGTCGCCTTTAAAAGGCACCTCAAAAGCCGAGGCCATTCGTCCCATTCCGTAAAAAGCCTCGCTGGCAGGGTCGGCAACAGCCATACCGTTCACAATGAGCGAGTAATAGTGGATACCTTCCGATAGCGAGTCGGTGGTAACCTCCCACATTCCATTCGCGTTTTTTACCATATCGTATTTTTTGCCCAGATCGAGCTGCAAAGTTTGCACCTTGGGGGCATCGACACGAAAATAAGCACTACCATTGGGTAAAATTTGCGGATATTTTGCATTGCGCACGTTTGTTTCGGCCGGTGTACCTGCATTGTTAATTTGTTCAATCTGTTTTTGTTCAACATTTTTAAACAATAACTGGCTAAACATATAAAGCCCGTTTTTCCATACTTTAAAATCGTGGTAACCATGCTCAACGTAGTAAACATGGGGTACATTATTTTTTTTACAATAATTACTTGTGTTATAGCTAAATGGCAATAAACCATCTTTGTCGCCACACGATATCCACAAAAGTTTGAGCATTTTTTTTGCTTTATCGGTATCGGGCAATAATTGTTCGGGTTTATTTGTATTGGGGGCAGCCGAGAACGCGCCTACCCATGCAAATTTATCGAGGTTGCCAAGCCCAAAGTTAAGCGACTGCCCACCACCCATCGACAAGCCTGCAATTGCACGGCTTTCGCGATTTTTAATTGCATAATAGTTTTTTTCGATAAAAGGAATAAGGTCATTTATTAAGTCGTTCTCAAAATTAGCAAAAGCTTGTACCTTAACACTGTCGAAAATATTACCAACAGCCCGGTCGTCCTTCATAGCGCGGCCATTAGGCATTACCACAATCATTGGTTCAATTTTACCGTCGGCAAAAAGGTTGTCGAGTATTTGGTGCGGAACGCCATTGGTGAACCACTCTTTGTGGTCGCCGCCAATGCCATGCAGCAAATACAAAACAGGGTATTTTTGCATTTTGTTATAACCGGGCGGGGTATAAACCAGGGCTTTGCGCGTTGCCCCAACTGTTTTCGATTTATAGTTAACCGTGTCAATTTTACCTTTTTGAACCGACTCCCTAACAACGTCGAACCCTGGTTGGGCTTGTTCAATTGTATTTTGCGCTAATATAACTGTTGTTAAACTTAATGTTAACAAGCAAGTTAAAAAAGTTAATTTTCGCATATTAAAGTTTTATAGTTTAGTAATTGTAATAACATCACCTTTTTTTGTATCAATATCGTATTCAAAAGTTTTTTTAAGTTCAATTAAATCAATATTTTGAGTATTAATAATTGGTTTTTTTAGGTTAGGTAACCGGTAAAAATTATTTGGGTTATCATTTTTGGCAATTTTTAAATTGTTACCCGTTAACTGCCAATACGAGCGTAACCTGCAGTTGCCGCCCAGTTCCGACACAATAACAACTTTTGTAACCTGCAGGTTTTGCCAGTACACATCGACAGTAAAACCACCACGGGCTTTAATTCCGGTAATGCTTCCATTTTTCCAGGCATCGGGCAAAGCCGGCAATAAATGTATAGCCCCGTCGTGGCTTTGCACCAGCATTTCGGTAATACCGGCGGTGCAACCAAAGTTTCCATCAATTTGAAAAGGCGGGTGCGAATCGAACAAATTTGGGTAAGTTCCGCCTTTTTGCCGGCCGTTGGGCAATATTGCCGGCGAAAGTTGGTCGGTAATAAGTTTAAGCGCGTGGTTACCATCTAAAAGCCGTGCCCAAAGGTTAACTTTCCAACCCATCGACCAGCCTGTCGACTCGTCGCCACGAGCAATTAGCGACTTACGTGCAGCGGCAAAAAGTTCGGGTGTGCGGTATGCCGATATTTGAGCCGACGGGTATAAACCATATAGGTGCGATACATGTCGGTGGTTATCGGTTTGGCTGTCCCAATCGTGCATCCACTCTTGCAACTGTCCCCAACTGCCAATTTGCATTGGTGGCAACTTGTTGAGTGCAATTTGCAAACTGTCGGTAAAATTTTTATCGGTATGTAAAACCTTTGCAATCTCAATTGTGCGGCTAAAAAGGTCGAAAACAAGCTGGTTATCCATAGTTGTACCAGCCGACAAAGTTGTTTGCGGGTGCTGCCGGGGAGCGTTCTCGGGCGAAATCGAGGGGCAAACTACCAGATAATTTGTTTCGGGGTGTTCAACCAAAAAATCGAGATAAAAAAGTGCAGCCTGTTTAATAACCGGGTACACTTGTTCAAGGTACAATGTATCGCCGTTAAAATAATATTTATCGATTAAATGTTGGCACAACCAAGCACCGCCCATAGGCCACATTCCCCAAAAAGCCCCGTCAACCGGGCCGGTTATGCGCCAAATATCGGTATTATGGTGTAACACCCAGCCGCGCGCGCCATACATGTCGGCAGCGGTTTGCCTGCCTGTTTGAGCAAGCTCGGTTACCATTTGTACCAATGGCTGGTTTGTTTCGGCAAGGTTAGTAATTTCGGCAGGCCAATAGTTCATCTCGGTATTAATGTTAACAGTGTACTTGCTGTCCCAGGCAGGGTAAAGCTGGTTGGCCCATATGCCTTGTAAATTAGCAGGTTGGCCGCCCGGCCTCGACGACGATATTAACAAATACCGGCCAAACTGAAAATAAAGCGCGGCCAAATGGGGGTCGTTACCATTTGCAAACTGCTGTAAACGAGCATTTGTTTGATTGTTAACAGCATCTGTTTGTCCTAAGTTTAATGTTACACGGTTAAAATATTTTTGATAATCGGCAATATGGCTATTGTAAATTTGTTCATAACTACTATTTAAAGCC
>CAZJCR010000150.1:2781-9652 GCA_964544385.1 uncultured Bacteroidales bacterium | reverse complement strand
TCTAAATCGATTGAGCCATTATCTCAATTTGGGTAACAATAAAAAAATATTTTATTTGCCCACAATAAGCCATAAATATTTGTGTTAGGTTTGTGGCGTTATAATTACAAAACTTAGTTGTAAAATTTTGTAAATTTTTTGGGTGTGATAAAGGCAGTAAAATTTTTGTTAAAACTATTATTGATATTAAGCTTTTTTGCCATAATGCTTATAATTGGGGCAAAAATTATCGAAAAAAAAATAGTGTCGTTAGCAATTGAACAAATTAGCAAAAACATTACAACACAGGTAAATATTAATAAATTTTCGGTTTCGCTTATTAAAAAATTTCCGCAGGCTGTACTCAACCTCGACAACGTTACTATTTACTCATCGGGCAATATTAATGCCCAAAATTTTAATTACAGTAGTGCCGATACACTATTACACCTAAAGCAGTTATACTTAGTTTGCAACCTAACCGATTTAATTAACGGCAAAATTGTTTTAAACCGGCTCGAACTTAAAAATGGTTTTGCAAATATACTTGTCGACAAAAAGGCAAATACAAACTATAACATATTTAAAACCACTAATAACACTAACAATAGTTTCGATATTTTGCTAAAAGCTGTTAAGCTTTCAAAAATTAACATTGTTTACAATAATAAATTTAAAGATGTTGAGGCTGGTGTTTTTTTTCCGTCGTTTTTAATAAGTGGCGAGTTTTACAAAAAAAATTACAGCATTGATACTTATGGCAAATTTTTGATTAATAACATTAGCTTAAGCAGTTTAAACTTTAGGCCAAATACCCCGGCAGTTGCCGAAATACAGCTCGATGTGGCAAACAACCTGATAAACATTACTAAAGGTGTGCTTAACAGTGCCGGTATAAACTTAAACACCTTTGGCAGTATTGAATTAACCTCCCAAACCAAAATTAACTTAACAATTAACGGCAATAATATCGAAATTGCCCAGCTTTTAAACAGTTTACCACTGGGTTCGCAATTTAAAAATAATTTTAAAAGCAGCGGTAACTTAATGTTTACTGCCAAAATAAATGGTGCGCTAACAAAAAAAATATCGCCAAATGTAGTTGCAAATTTTAGCATTAAACAAGCAACAGTTAATTATCATAAAAAAAATATAAATTTTAATAAAATTGAACTTAACGGCTACTATACAAATGGTTCAAAACGCAACATGCAAACATCGGTTTTAAGTGTCGATAATATTAAAATAGCAAGTTCAAAAAGCCAAATTTATGGCATAGCAACTATTTCGGATTTTACTAGCCCGTCAATTAAAATTAACACCAATGTTAATGTTGATATTCCCGAGCTGATGGCGTTTTTTAAATCGGATACTTTAACTTGTAGCGGGGGCTTATTAACAGGTAATTTAAAAGCCGAAACCAAACTTGGCAATAAACAAAAAATTAGCATTTATAACTGTAACCCACAAGCAAACATAAAAATTACTAACCTTAATTTAGAATCAACAAATAAATACATCGATATAAAAAACCTTAATACCGATATTGATGCTAACTTAAATATGGCATTAGTAAAAAAAATTGATGGCATTTTTTATGGTATTACAACAACTGCCAACGGTGTAATTAACCTTGATTATAAAAAAACTGAAAACAAAATTGAACACGTCAGAATATTTGCCAACGCGCAGTTCGACGATTTTAACTATAACCAAATTAGCTATTTGTTTAACAGTAATAACAATAGTACCCAAAACTCAATTACTTACAATGTAAAAGCAATTGTAAAATCGCGTAAAGCAAGCTTTAAAACTTACCAGGCAACAAACATCGAAACCGAACTTGAGGTTAACAAAAATGGTTTTACAGCTAAAAATGTAAAACTAAATGCTTTTGGTGGCATAATTAATGGCAACATTACCTACAAACCCGATATACAAAATAACAACATATTAATGTCGGGGGCAACCCTGCAAAATGTTGATATACAACAATTATTTACAGGTTTTAAAAATTTTGGCCAACAGTTTTTAACCGATAGCAATATTCGCGGAAAACTTAGTACAACTTGCCAAATATACTTGCCAATAAAAAACAATACAGTTTTAACCGACCAATTAGTGTTTACCGGTAATATAAACATTTCAGGCGGCGAACTTATTAATTTTGGACCGGCTCTCGAACTTTCAAAATTTTCAGACATACCCGAACTTAAACACATTTATTTTTCTGAAGTATCGACACCGGTTGAAATTAGCAACAATACTATTACAATACCACGCATGCAAATTACAACCAATGCTTTCGATGTTAATGTTTATGGTTCGCAACAATTAAGCGGCCAGTACGAGTATCATGTTAAATTAATACTGTCGGAACTAATACGCGGAAAATCGGGGAGAGTAAAAAGCCTGCAATCGGAGTTTGGTACTATTGAAGACGACGGGTTAGGGCGAACCAGCTTATATTTAAAACTATTTTCGGAAAATGGTATGCCAAAAGTAAAGCTCGACGGTAAAGAAATGCGACAAAACCTGAAACAAACTTTAAAAAACGAGGTTAAACAAGCCAAACAAATTATTAAAAGCGAGTTTAAAAATTCAGACATCGATACCATAAAAACAAAAAATAAAACAAAGCAAACCGAAGGAAATTTTACCATCGAGTGGGACGACGATTAGTTAAAAGCTATATTTGCCATTTACTTTAAAACTTTGTTAAAAATAAAAAACAATGCTTAAAATTAAAATAATTACAATACTTTGTTTAGCATTTAACATTATTCAGGCACAAACAAACCAACAACATTTTCAATATATTTTTGCTACCGGCTCGTTGCAATTACCCGGAGCCGACATGGCCAAAAGTTATGGTTTTAGCTCGGGCATTGGCGGGGGCGTTGGTTACAAAACTAAAAACAACTGGGTTTTTGAAACCGGCGGCACATTTATTTTTGGAAACAAAATTAATAACGACCCTTTAGACAGCATATCGAATACTAACGGCCAAATTACAAACATGTATGGCGACCAGGCACAAATTTATTTAAGCTTACGCGGATTTTACATTGCTGCATCGGCTGGTAAAATTATAACAACAAGTTTTGGAAATAAAAACAGCGGTATACTTTTAAAAGCTGGAGCCGGGTTTATGCAACACAAAATATTTATCGATAATGTTGGAAACAACGCGCCACAAGTTTTAGGCGATTATGCAAAAGGCTACGACCGCATGTGCAATGGATTAGCTATTAGCCAAACAATTGGCTGGCAAAATTTTAGCGATAATAAAGGCATGCATTATTTTATTGGTTTTGAATTTACTCAGGGTTTTACCAAAAACCAGCGTAGCTGGGACTTTGCTACTCGCCAAAAAATAGATAAACAACGACTCGATATGCTATATGCCCTTAAAGTAGCATGGTTTGTACCAATTAATAAACGTCAGGCAACAAAATATTACTATTACTAAAATGACATTTTTATACAACTTTTCGATATTAACTTATACTACATTAGTAAAATTTGCCGCACTATTTAACCCCAAAGCAAAACTTTGGGTTAACGGCCGCAAAAACCAATGGCAAAAAATTAACCAAATGTTTTGCAACAATAACGCGCCGGTTGCCTGGTTCCACGTGTCGTCGTTAGGCGAGTTTGAACAGGGACGGCCAGTTATCGAAGCATTTAAAAAACAAAACCCGGGTTATAAAATTGCTCTTAGCTTTTTTTCACCTTCGGGCTACGAGATACGGAAAAATTACCCAAATGCCGATTTTATATTTTATTTGCCTGTCGACAATAAAAAAAATGCAAAAAAACTAATTAATACAATTAAACCAAAAATTGCATATTTTGTTAAATACGATTACTGGTATCATTATCTTAAAACATTAAAAGCTAATAACATAAATACCTACATTTTTTCGTCAATATTTAGGCCACAGCAGTTGTTTTTTAAACCATACGGCAAATGGTACAAAAATTTGCTAAAATATTTTACACATATTTTTGTTCAAGACAACGAGTCGCTCGTTTTACTATCAAAAATAAACATAACAAATGTTACAGTAGCCGGCGACACTCGCTACGACCGCGTTGTTGAAATAACAAAAAACGCGGCTAATTTGCCAATAGTCGAAAACTTTGCCAAAAACAACACAGTAATTGTTGCAGGTAGTACATGGGATAAAGACGAAGCCCTGTTGTTAGAATACATTAACCTTAACAAAGGCAAAATTAAGTTAATAATTGCACCACACGAGATACACGAAAAAAACATACAACGCATCGAAAAAAGCATAAAACTGCCATACATAAAATACAGCCAGGCAAACACTCAAAACGTATTAAATGCCCAAATACTTTTAATCGACAGCATTGGACTATTAGCGTCGGTGTACCGCTATGGAAAATTTGCCTACATAGGTGGCGGCTTTGGCGTTGGAATACACAATACACTCGAGGCCGCCACCTACGGTTTACCAGTGGTTTTTGGCCCAAACTATAAACGCTTTAACGAAGCCTGCCAGTTAATATCGTTAAATGCAGCCTTTAGTATCAATAATTTTAACAACCTAAAAAATATTTTCGACACCTTGATAACCGATAGCAAATTTTGCACCCTTTCGGGTGATAAATCGCGCGGGTTAGTTGAAAAAATGTGCGGTGGCACACAAATTATTATTGATAAAACATTGCCATAAAGTGGCGATATTCAAGGCTTGCTAATAATCCAAATTTTATTGGTTTAAATCGCTAATTTTAAAAATTAACGGGTTAATATATTGTATTATAATGTAATACAAGTTTTTTCACACTATTTGTTAATAAGTGTTTTTTAAAAAAATTCGTTATTGGCTTATTTTCGCAATAGGTTTTTGTTCCCATAAAAAAACAGTTCAAAAACAAAAAATAAATTTTTTAACCGGGTAAAATGTGCAATAATGTTAACTACTGAAATGACCGTAAAAGACGAGACAAAACAAAAAACCTACACATTCGACGATGCAGTAAAAGCATCGGTTGAGTATTTTAACGGCGACGAACTTGCCGCTACAGTTTGGGTAAACAAATACGCGTTGAAAGATTCGCACGGAAATTTATACGAACTAACCCCCGACCACATGCATCGCCGGTTAGCTAAAGAAATTTTTCGCATCGAGAGCAAATATCCAAACCCCTTAACCGAGGAAGAGATATTCAGCTTAATGAAAGACTTTAAATACATTGTACCACAAGGCGGACCAATGACCGGTATTGGCAACGAACACCAAATTGCATCATTATCGAACTGTTTTGTTGTAGGCCGTAAAAACCCGGCCGACTCGTACGGAGGCATAATGATGATTGACCAGGAACAGGTACAATTAATGAAACGCCGCGGTGGTGTTGGACACGACCTTTCGCACATTAGGCCAAAAGGCACCCCGGTAAAAAACTCGGCATTAACATCAACAGGCCTTGTGCCATTTATGGAACGATACTCAAACTCGACACGCGAAGTTGCACAAGACGGCCGCCGTGGGGCACTCATGCTCTCGGTATCGATACAACACCCCGATGCCGAATCGTTTATTGATGCAAAAATGGAAAGCGGTAAAGTTACCGGTGCAAATGTATCGGTAAAAATTCACGACGATTTTATGCAATCAGTTATCGACGGAAAACCATACAAACAACAGTACCCGGTTGGCGTTGCTAACCCGTTGGTTGTTAAAGAAACCAATGCTAAAAATCTTTGGGACAAGATTGTTCACAACGCCTGGAAATCGGCCGAACCTGGTATACTTTTTTGGGACACAATAATTAAAGAGAGTATTCCCGATTGCTATGCCGACTTAGGTTACCGTACTGTATCGACAAACCCTTGCGGCGAAATACCTTTATGCCCATACGACAGTTGCAGGCTTTTAGCAATTAACCTTTACAGCTATGTTGAGCACCCTTTTACTGCCGAAGCCTACTTTAACTTTGCAAAATTTAAAAAACATGTGCAATACGCACAACGTTTTATGGACGATATTATAGACCTTGAACTTGAAAAAATTGATGCAATACTCGAAAAAATTACAAACGACCCCGAAGAACTTGAAGTAAAACGTATTGAAATAAAACTTTGGGAAAACATACGCACAAAAGCAAAAGAAGGACGCCGTACCGGTGTTGGTATTACTGGCGAGGGCGACATGCTTGCAGCTTTAGGTTTACGTTACGGTACACCCGATGCATCTGAATTTGCTATCGAAGTACAAAAAACACTAGCCTTGGCAGCTTACCGGTCGTCGAACATTATGGCTAAAGAACGCGGCCCTTTTACAATGTTCGATGCCGACCGCGAACGCAACAACCCTTTTTTGCTACGTATTAAAAACGAAGACCCTGAACTTTACGATGAAATAATGTTATTTGGCCGCCGAAATGTTGCTCTTTTAACAATTGCACCTACTGGCACTACAAGCCTTATGACACAAACAACATCGGGCATTGAGCCCGCATTTATGCCATTTTACAAACGCAGACGCAAAGTTAACCCAAACGATAAAAACGTAAATGTTAATTATGTTGACGAAGTTGGCGATAGCTGGGAAGAATACAACGTTTACCACCACCACTTTTTAACATGGTTAAGCGTTAACGGGTATACCCCCGAACAAATAAAATCATTTGACGACGAACAACTACAAAAACTTGTCGAAAAATCGCCTTACCACAAAGCCACATCGAATGATGTTGACTGGAACCAGAAAGTAAAAATGCAGGGGGCAATGCAAAAATGGGTTGACCACTCAATTAGTGTTACAATTAACCTGCCTGCCGATGCTACCGAAGAACTTGTTGGCCAACTTTATATTGAAGCCTGGAAAAGTGGGTGCAAAGGAGTAACTGTTTA
>CAZJCR010000150.1:0-2771 GCA_964544385.1 uncultured Bacteroidales bacterium | reverse complement strand
GCTCGGGGGTTTTAGTATCGAAAAATGATAAAAAAGAAGAAAAAAATAACGAAAAACCTGCATCGAACTCGCTAATACGCCCTAAAGTGTTAGAGGCCGATATTCTTCGTTTCCAAAACAATAACGAAAAATGGATTGCCTTTGTTGGTTTGCAAGATAACCGTCCGTACGAAATTTTTACCGGTATTGCCGAAGACGATGTTTTGCCAATACCAAAATCGGTTGAGCATGGTTGTATTATAAAAAATAAAGACGAAGAGGGCAATACAAGATACGACTTTCAGTATCACAACAAATTTGGTTATAAAACTACTGTCGAAGGTTTGTCGCACAAATTTAACCCCGAGTTTTGGAATTATGCTAAATTAATATCGGGAGTTTTGCGCCACGGAATGCCAATACCACAGGTTGTTGCTTTGGTTGACTCACTTGTGCTCGACTCTGAAACCATTAACACTTGGAAAACCGGCGTTGCCCGCGCTTTAAAACGCTATATTGCCGACGGTACAACAGCTAAGGCAGGCACCGTTTGTCCCGAATGTAAACAAGAGAACACTATAGTTTATCAAGATGGTTGTTTAACATGCAAAAATTGCGGTTACGCTAAATGCGGATAAACAACTTTGTTTTGTTACTAAAAAAGAGGAGAACGCCAGCTCCTCTTTTTTTTTGCCTGAAACATTAATTGAGCTATTATAGGCAATAACCCTAATAATTGCTAAAATGTTGAGAGCTGGTTTTACAGTAAAGTTATTTCAAAATCAAATTATACAAAAACCAACAATTTATAACTGTTGAAAACACAAGTAAAAGTATTTTACTGGTTTAAAACCGCTCAAATTAAGATTAGTATAATTACAAAAGGTTTATTTGTAAATTAATGTCGACAACATGTTAAAGTCGAAAATATAATTTGCAGTATCAATTATTTGAGTTGCTGTTAAAGCGTTTATCTTTTTATAAACAACCTCAACATCGTCAACCTTGTCGAAAAGCAAAAAGCTACGGCCAATATTAAGCATCATAGCAGGGTGGTTCTCGGTACTAATTGCAAGCTGGCCTATCATTTGCTTTTTTGCCCGCTCAAGTTGCAAAATACCAAGCTTTTCGGTTTGAAGTTTTTTTATCTCGGTTTTAATAATTTTCAACGATTTTTCGACTTTCGAAACATCGGTACCAAAATAAACGCCCACAATACCGGTATCGGTGTATGGTGTGTAAAACGACTCGATGTTGTAGGTATATCCGTGTTTTTCGCGTAAAGCAAGGTTAAGTCTCGAGTTCATTCCGGGGCCACCCAACAGGTTGTTTAAAAAGTCGAGAGCAAGGCGGTTATCGTCTTTAATGCTGTAGGCGCGGTTACCAATTATACAGTGAGCCTGGTGAGTATCTTTATTTATAACAGTATTTTGCGGGGTATAACCATTAAGTTTTTCGCGCTGGCCAGTACGTAAATTTGCAGTAATTGCACCAAAGTATTTTGTAACCCAATAAACAAGTTTTTTAAAAGGCATATTGCCAACCGAGCAAATAACCATTTGGTTTGTGTTATAGTTTTGCGACACAAAATTTAACAGGTGCGAACGGTTATAATTTGCCAACAGGTTTGGTTCGCCCAAAATATTACGGCCAATTGGGTGGTTTTTAAAAACAAGTTCTTCAAAATCGTCGAAAATTAGTTCGGCGGGGCTGTCTTTGTACGAGTTTATCTCATCTAAAATTACCTCTTTCTCTTTTTCGAGTTCCTTGTCGGGAAAAGTTGAGTTAAACACAATATCGGCTAAAAGCTCAATAGTACGTTGGTAATACTGGTTTAAAAACGATGCGTAAATACAAGTTTCCTCTTTGGTTGTAAAAGCATCAATTTCGCCGCCAACGTCCTCCATTCGGCTAAGTACATGATATGCTTTACGTTTTTTTGTACCTTTAAAAACAACGTGTTCAATAAAGTGGGCTATTCCATGTTGGTTAGTGTTTTCGTCGCGCGAACCAGCATTAATAATTATTCCAAGGTGCGAAACAGTTGATTGGCATTGCTGGTGAATTAACCGAATGCCGTTATCTAATGTAAAGTAATTATATTCCATAAAGTTTAGCCAAAATAGGTGGCAAAAGTAACAAAAATAAAACAGCTGCTGATAGTTTTGTAAAACAATTATAAAAAGCTTATTTCCAGTGCAAAAACGGGTTTACCGATAATTGCGAATTATAGTATTTATTTACATTTGTTACCTCTTCGCCAATCCAAACGGGTAAATCAATAAACTCGTCGGGCGTGGCAATTTCAACCTCGGCAATAACTAAACCCTGGTTTAAACCTTCAAACTCGTCAACTTCAAAAACATGTCCTTTATAATTTATAATGTACCTTGTTTTTTCAATAGGCACAGGTTCGCACAAAAGTAAAAGTTGTAGCGCGTCGTTAATATCAATGGGTTTTTCCCACTCAAACCGCGACAAACCGTTATTGCTGCTTTTGCCTTTAACTGTAATAAAGCCCAGGTTGTTACAAACCCTTACCCGCACCGCGCGGTTTGGGTTGCTGTTTAAATATCCCTGTTTAATATGTTTAACATCGTTAGCAAGATTTTTAAAACTGCCTTTTACTAAAAATTTGCGTTCAATTTCGATAGCCATACTTTTTAAATTAGGCTATAAAGATAAAACCAGTATTTGTATATTGATATAAAAACATTATTTTTGCAGCCTAATAAATGGCCTCATAGTTCAAGGGATAGAACGGAAGTTTCCTAAACTTCAGATTCAGGTTC